>JBJEDC010000001.1:0-5801 GCA_051871645.1 Muribaculaceae bacterium
ATGCTCGCCTCCCCTTCACCCTACAACACATACCGCGTCGAAGGACTGCCCCCAGGTCCCATCCGTATTCCGGAGCGCGCCACCATAGACATCGTCCTCAACGCTCCGCAGCACAACTATCTGTTTATGTGCGCCTCGCCCAAGTTCAACGGCACCCACGATTTCGCCGTCGACTACGCCACCCATCAGAAAAACGCCCGCACCTACCAGGCCGAGCTCAACCGCCGCGGGATACACAAATAAACGCCCCTCCCCGTTTCAATTTTGCATTTTTAATTTTCAATTTCAATGACCCTCCTTCTCACCGGCGCCTCCGGTTTCCTTGGCCGCAATATCATCGGCAGACTCAGCGAAAGCTACAGGGTCACCACCCTGGGGCGCAGCGCCGGCAACGACATAGCGGCCGACCTGGCCGCGGCACCTCCGCAGTTGCCGGGGACTTTTGACATTGTCGTTCATGCCGCGGGAAAGGCTCATGAAATTCCGGGAAAGGAGGGTGACGCGGAGTTCCGACAGGTAAATGTAGTCGGCACTGAAAATCTCTGCCATGCGCTGGAGAAGACCGGTCGGCCAAAGGCTTTCGTTTTCATCAGCACAGTCTCTGTTTACGGCGAGGATGCGGGCGAGGACGTAACTGAGGAGCATACTCTTGACGGCACGTCGGCATATGCCCGCAGCAAAATCGACGCAGAAGCCTTTGTATCCGGCTGGTGCGCCCGCAATAATATCCCCCTCGCCATCCTGCGTCCGTCACTGATTGTCGGTTATCATCCTACGGGCAATATGGCCGCAATGATAAAAGGCATACGACACGGCCTTTACGCCAACATTGCAGGCAGCAAAGCCCGCCGCAGCCTCGTATGCGCCGCCGACATAGCCGAAGTAATACTGAAAGCCATAGGCAAAAACGGCATCTATAACGTCTGCGAGCGGCGGCATCACACCGTGGGCGAAATCGCCCGCCTTATAGCCGACAAGACGGGACGGCGTCATCTGCTGTCGATACCGATGTGGCTTGCCCGAGTAGCCGCCCTACCCGGCGACATCCTCGGCCAAAGATGGCCCCTCGACAGCTACCGTCTGCGCAAGCTGACCGAATCGCTGACCTTCGACAGTTCCAAAGCCTGCCGCGAGCTGGACTGGGAGCCCAAAGACGCACTCGAAAGCCTTACTCTTGAATAAGCAAATCTTCCAATAATATGCCCTTGACATGGATAGCAAAAACAATGACCGAGTAATTGTGCTGCGCGAGTTCGGCAGCGAGTTCAACGCCACCATCGCCCTCAACCTCCTGCAGGACGCCGGCATACCCGCCCAGCTGTTGGGCACCGACTGGCCCGGCGTGCAGGGTGTGCCCCTCCCCGGCCAGGGAATGGGCGTGCGCCTCGTAGTCTTTGCCCGCGACGCCGACGCCGCCCGCGAAATTATCCGCAATATCGACGACTGACCGCCGCTTTTTGCCCCAATTCCCTGCAATTTTTAAATTAAATTTTTAATTTTGCAAACTGGTAAGCCATTACGACGGCAATTGGTATGCCCAAACGTCTGCCATCAATCTGAATAAACCAATAAATCATACATTTAACGCAAAATGACAACAACCAAAGCTCACGAGTATCTCAACGATAAGGCCTGGGCACGCTGGACGGCACTCATACTGCTGGCATCGGCTATGTTCTTCGGCTACATCTTCGTTGATGTTCTCTCTCCTTTACAGAGTTACGTGCAGGAGACACGCAACTGGAACCCCGTGGCCTGGGGCAACTTCTTCGGTTCCGAGACTTTTCTGAATGTATTCGTATTTTTCCTGATATTCGCAGGCATCATCCTCGACAAGATGGGCGTGCGCTTCACCGCAATCCTTTCGGGTGCGGTGATGGTTGTCGGCGGCGCCATAAACTGGTACGCCATGACAGATGCCTTTGCCACAAGCAGCCTGTGTGCTTTCTTCGACGGCATCCTCAACCTCCCGAACGAATGGTGGAACATCACGCCGTGGGTAGCCGGAATGCCGGCATCGGCCAAGATGGCAACGATAGGCTTCATGATTTTCGGCTGTGGCATCGAGATGGCCGGCATCACCGTCAGCCGCGGTATCGTCAAATGGTTCCAGGGCAAGGAAATGGCACTGGCCATGGGCGTTGAGATGGCAATCGCCCGCGTGGGCGTGGCCGTCGTCTTCTTCGGCAGCCCCTGGATTGTCAAGCTGGGCGGCGTCATCGATGTCTCGCGTCCTGTAGCCTTCGCCCTCCTGCTGTGCTGCATCGGTCTCATCTGCTTCATCACCTACGGCTTTATGGACCGCAAGCTTGAGAGCCAGACCGGCAACACCGAAGAAAAGGACGACCCCTTCAAGGTGTCGGACCTCAAGGAGATTTTCACCTCCAAGGTCTTCTGGATTGTATCGCTGCTTTGCGTGCTCTACTACTCGGCTATCTTCCCCTTCCAGAACTACGCCGGACTAATGCTGCAGAACACGCTGAAGATTTCGGAGGAGCAGGCCGGTCTGATTTTCTTCGTCTTCCCGCTTGGCGCCGCAGCCATCACTCCGTTCCTGGGCAACTACCTTGACCGCAAGGGCAAAGGTGCCTCCATGCTCATCTACGGCGCTCTGCTGATGATTATCTGCCACAGCGTCTTCGCATATGTGCTGCCCGTCTGCCCGTCCATCATACTTGCTTACGCAGCCATCATCCTGCTCGGCATCAGCTTCTCGCTTGTTCCCGCATCGCTGTGGCCCTCTGTTCCCAAGCTGATTAAGCCGAAGCTCCTCGGCAGCGCATACGCCGTGATTTTCTGGATTCAGAATATCGGCCTCTACGGTTTCCGCAAGGGCATCGGCTCTGTCCTCCAGGCTTCCAACCCCGGCGTCACCGACCCCCTGAAATATGACTACACCGTGACAATGACTGTATTCGTCTCGCTGGGCGTCCTCGCTCTCCTCTTCGGCCTGTGGCTCAAGGCCGTAGACCATAAAAAAGGTTATGGTCTTGAACAACCAAACATCATTAATTCCGAGGCAGAGGAGGCCGAGGCTGTCGCTGCCGAGGAATAAGCCTTGCACCCCTAATAATCTGTAACCATGAAACTTAAACAACTGATAATTGTGGCTGCCGCCGTCGCCCTCATGGGCGGCGCGGCGCTGGCCGCCAATCCCAAGCGCGAGTTCCGCGGCGCCTGGATGCACACCGTCTACCAGGGCCAGTACGCCCAGAAAGGAACTAACGAACTGCAGGCCTATCTCATCGACCAGCTCGACAAGCTCAAGGCCGCCGGTGTCAACGCCGTACTGTTCCAGGTACGCCCCAGCGCGGATGCCTTCTACCCCAGCAAACTCGAACCATGGAGCCGTTTCCTGACCAAGGACGGCAAGGCGCCGTCGCCTTACTGGGACCCTCTGCAGTTCATGATTGACGAGACGCACAAGCGCGGCATGGAGCTGCACGCATGGCTAAATCCTTACCGCGTCACCACTTCGCCCACGGAGAAACTCGCCCCCGGACATATCTACCACAAGGAGCCTCAGCGCTTTGTCAAATACGAGGGCGACAAGAAAATCTACTTTGACCCGGGCCTGCCCGAAAACCGCAAGTTTATCGAGGATGTAGTGATGGACATCGTTAACCGCTACGATGTCGACGGCATACACTTCGACGACTATTTCTACCCCTACCCCGCCGGCGGCGCGGATTTCCCCGACCAGAAGTCATTCGCCAAATACGGCAAAGGGATGAAGAAGGCCGACTGGCGCCGCCACAACGTCAATCTGCTCATCGAGGAAATCCACGAAAAGATAGCCTCGTCAAAGAAACCCTGGGTGCGCTTCGGCGTCAGTCCATTCGGCATCTGGCGCAACAAGAAGAGCGACCCGCGCGGCAGCGACACCAACGGCCTGCAGAACTACGACGACCTCTACGCCGACGTGCTGCTGTGGGCTCAGAAAGGCTGGATTGACTATCAGCTGCCCCAGCTGTACTGGGAGCTCGAGCACAAGCGCGCCTCGACGCTGACCCTCGCCGACTGGTGGAACGACAACGCCGCAGGACGCCACATGTACTTCGGCCAGGATGTCGGCAACATCATGAAACACCCCGACCTCGCCCCGTCCAGAGAGAAGACGCAGCTGCGCCACAAAATCGAGCTGTCGCGCAGTCTGCCCAACGTCCAGGGCAACTGCTGGTGGCCCGGATACTCGGTGACCGCCAACGTCGGAGGCGTGGCCGACTCGCTCGCCAACGATTTCCAAAGCAACATTGCCCTCGTTCCCGAATATCCCTGGATAAGCACGAAAGCGCCCGAGGCGCCCAAGTCAGTCAAGGCAACCGGCAAGACAATCAGCTGGAAAGCCAAGGCGCCCAAAGGCGACACCAACGATGCCGTGCGCTTTGTAGTTTACCGCTTCAGCGGCACCGGTCTCCCCGACTTTGATGACGCCTCTGCTATCGTGACAGTCACCCCCGGGTCTTCGCTGACAGTGAGCAAGCCCGGCATCTACTACGTCACCGCCCTCAACCGCGTCAACGTCGAGAGCGACCCGTCCAAGCCCGTAACCGTAAAGTAAACCCGTATCGGTAAGTAATGGTATCGGTAATCATCCCCGTTTACAATACCGAGAAATATCTGCGCCAGTGCCTCGACAGCGTGCTGGCGCAGACTTATAGTGACTGGGAGGCAATCCTCGTCGACGACGGCTCCACCGACACCTCCGGCGCCATCTGCGACGAATACGCCGCCACCGACAACCGTTTCAAAGTCCTACACACTGCCAACGCCGGGGTTTCCGCCGCCCGCAACACCGCCGTCGGCCTTGCCAACGGCAAATGGCTCACCGTCGTAGATGCTGACGACATGCTGGCTCCGGACGCGCTGGAACTGTGGATGAAGGAGGCTCGGACCTCCGGCTGCCTGTGCGTCACAGCCCGCTTTTCCCGCAAGGCCGAGGCGGTCATGCAGAAACACGGCCTGACAAGAACTAAAATCTACAATTGGGAAAAATTGACAACGCGTTCGTTGCATCAACTTAAAGGAACGGACACAAGTTCGTGCGGTAAACTGCTGCACCGCACCCTATTTGATGATGGTTTGCGATGGCCTGAAGGCTCACGATTTGAAGACCTGGCACTTTTGCCTCTTCTTTATGAGCGCGCAGGAGCTTTGGGAAGCAAAGTAGCCAGTATGGGAACTCCACTGTACTATTACCGCCCCGTCCCGGGCAGTTTCATGGATAATCCGTGTAGCCAGGCTTATGCAGATTTGTTCGCTGTTACAGAAAAGATTGAGGACTGGGCTGCCGACAAATCATCCGCTATCCGTCGTGCCGCCCGCAACCGCCGCTTTGCCGCCGCATGCGCTCTGGTGCCCTACGCCCTCACCGCCAATAACGAATCTGTCAGGGCTGAGATATTATGGAACATCGCCCGTGACAGACGCACCGAAATCCTGTTTACCCCGGTCACCCGTCTCAAAACCCGTACCGCAGCCGCTCTGACTCTCGCAGGACGGACTTTCTGGCAACGTGCCATGACTCACTATTTAACAAAATAGTTCGAAACTCACATTATAACCGGCACTCCTAACCGGGATGACACAAACATGCGTTGTTCCGGTTTGACATTTCAACAAACGGCTTTCTGCAGCGTTATACGGTTGTACTAAATAACCGATATATGAAGAAATTTCTGTTTGTAATTTTAGCATTTATTTTCACGGTGTGCGTCAGCCATGCCATTATCGACAGCTATGTCATCAACCGCGACAAACTCCCCGAGGAGGCGCAGAAAATGCTTGAGGAATATTTTCCA
>JBJEDC010000002.1:0-29210 GCA_051871645.1 Muribaculaceae bacterium
CATCGCAAAGCGATGTCCCTACATTATTAAAATTTCACATTCTGACACACCGACGCATCCGGATGGCTATTTGTAAAGCCAATGCGGACGCTTTAAAAAGCGTCCCTACATCGGGCCAAAATACAGGAGGCCGCGTCGTGGTTGACGCGGCCTCCGGGTGCGGATATGTTTGCCTGGTTACTTTATCAGGGAGCAGGATTTGCATTTCTCGGCAATCTGCTTGAAGAAGTCGTTTCCTTTGTCGTCGACGAGGATGAAGGCGGGGAAGTTCTCTACCTCAATCTGGTAGATGGCCTCCATGCCCAGTTCGGGATATTCGAGGAGCTTGACGCTCTTGATGCTGTTCTTGGCCAGGACGGCGGCGGGACCGCCGATTGAGCCGAGGTAGAAGCCGCCGTGCTTGTGGCAGGCGTCGGTGACCTGCTGGCTGCGGTTGCCCTTGGCAATCATCACCATCGAGCCGCCGGCAGCCTGGAACTGGTCGACGTACGGGTCCATGCGGCCTGCCGTGGTGGGGCCGAAGGAGCCGGAGGCGTAGCCCTCGGGAGTCTTTGCGGGACCGGCGTAGTATACGGGGTGGTCCTTGAGGTACTGGGGCATGGGCTCGCCGGCATCGAGGCGTGCCTTGATCTTGGCGTGGGCGATGTCGCGGGCTACGATGATGGTACCGTTGAGCGACAGGCGTGTTGCCACGGGATATTTGGTGAGTTCCTTGAGGATTTCGGGCATGGGACGGTTGAGGTCAATCTTGACGGCAGTGCCCTCGGTGTTGTTGCGCAGGCTCTCGGGGATGAGTTCGCCGGGGTTGCTGTCGAGTTTCTCAATCCACAGGCCCTCGCGGTTGATCTTTGCCTTGACGTTGCGGTCGGCCGAGCAGCTTACGCCCAGGCCTACGGGGCACGATGCGCCGTGGCGGGGGAGGCGGATGACGCGGATGTCGTGGGCGAAGTATTTGCCGCCGAACTGGGCGCCGAAGCCAATCTCCTCGCTGCACTTCTTAAGCTCTTTCTCCAGCTCGATGTCGCGGAAAGCCTGACCGTACTCGTTGCCCTCTGTGGGCAGGTTGTCGTAGTATTTTACCGAGGCCTTCTTGACGGTCTCGAGGTTCTTCTCCGCGGAGGTGCCGCCGATGACGAATGCGATGTGGTAGGGAGGGCAGGCTGCCGTTCCCAGCGACTTCATCTTCTCGACCAGGAAGGGGAGGAGGGTCTTGGGGTTGATGAGCGCCTTGGTCTCCTGGTAGAGGTAGGTCTTGTTGGCCGAGCCGCCGCCCTTGGCGATGAAGAGGAACTTGTACTCGTCACCATCGCCGGCGTGGATGTCAATCTGGGCGGGCAGGTTGCAGCCGGTGTTGACCTCGTCGTACATGTTGAGGGGAGCGTTCTGGCTATAGCGCAGGTTATCGGTGGTGTAGGTGTCGTAGACGCCCTTGCTGAGTTTTTCGGCGTCATCGCAGCCGGTGTATACGTTCTGGCCTTTCTCGCCGTGGATGATGGCCGTGCCGGTATCCTGGCAGAATGGGAGGACGCCCTTGGCGGCTACCTCGGCGTTACGCAGCATGGTGAGGGCGACAAACTTGTCGTTCTCGCTGGCTTCGGGGTCGTTGAGGATTTTGGCCACCATCTCGTTGTGCTCGCGGCGCAGCATGAAGGCGTTGTCGTGGGTGCACTGGCGGGCCAGGACGGTGAGGGCTTCGGGGTCGATGACCAGGAATTCGTGGCCACCCCAGTTTTCTACCTTCACATAGTCCGATGTGAGGTGGTAGTATTCGGTTGTGTCGGGGCCGAGGGGAAACATCGGCTGATAGTGGAACGGTTTAGTTGCCATGTTGTATAAGATATAGGGTTTGTCGATTTTGGTTGTTGCAAATGTACGACAATTTGGTCTGACGTGCAAAGAATTTTGCCGCCATACGCCCAAAATTGGCAGAATAAGAGTACTTTTGTGTAGAATAACCCAAAGAGCAAAGTAAAAAGCCCAACGCAATATGTCTCACATCGAATGGAAACCCGGGACGATGGTCTATCCCGTGCCCGCCGCCCTGGTCAGCTGCGGAAGCACGCCCGAGACCCGCAACCTCATCACCGTGGCCTGGACGGGCACAATCTGCACCAATCCGGCCATGCTGTATATCTCGCTCAATCCCATCAGGCACAGTTACGGCATCATCCGCGACGAGATGCAGTTCACCCTCAACCTCACCACCGAGGCCATGGCCCGCGCCACCGACTGGTGCGGAGTGCGCTCGGGACGCGACTATGACAAATGGAAGGAGACGGGTCTGACTCCCGTCCCCGGCGTCAACGTCACCTGCCCGTATGTGGGCGAGTCACCGCTGGCCATAGAGTGCCGCGTGCAGGACATCATTCACCTCGGCAGCCACGACATGTTCATTGCCCGCGTCGTCGGTGTCCTCGCCGACGAGCGCTACATTGACCCCGAGACGGGCGCCTTCGACCTCGTCGGCGCCGGCCTGATGGCCTACGCCCACGGCGGCTACTATGCCCTGGCAGAGAAACTGGGCCACTTTGGCTTTTCAATTAGAAAAAAGCATTAAACCAAAGGCGCCCCTGTCGCGTCTTAACATAAAACGCATACGTTACATAAATTACAATTAAAGCACCCCGCCATGCCTGCCCCACGCCCGTTAGAACTGCTTGCTCCCGCCAAGGATGCGGAGACCGCCATCGTCGCCATCGACTGCGGCGCCGACGCCGTGTACATGGGAGGTCCGCACCACGGCGCCCGTGCCTCCGCGGCAAACTCCGTGGCCGACATCCGGCGGGTGTGCGACTACGCCCACCGGTTCAGGGTAAAAGTCTACGTCACCTTCAATACATTAATATATGAGGACGAGCTGGACGAGGCCGTCACCGCCGTCCGCGAGCTCTACGCCGCCGGTGTGGACGCGCTGATTGTGCAGGACATGTCGCTGCTGCGGCTGCCGATACCGCCTATCGCCCTCCATGCCTCCACCCAGTGCGACGCCCGCACTCCCGGCCGCGCCCGCTTCCTTCAGGACGTGGGCATGAGCTGTATCGTGCTGCCCCGCGAGGCGTCGCTGGACGAGATAAAGGAATATGCCGCCGCCGTCACCGTTCCTCTCGAGGCCTTTGTGCACGGGGCGCTGTGCGTGAGCTACAGCGGCGACTGCCGCGCAAGCCTCGTCAACGGCGGACGCTCGGCAAACCGAGGCGAGTGCGCCCAGATCTGCCGTCTGCCCTACGACCTAATCGACGGCGACGGCAACACCGTCGTCACCGGCCGCTACCTGCTGTCGATGAAGGATCTCAACCGCTCCTGGCGCATGGGCGACATGGCCCGTGCCGGGGTGTCGAGCTTCAAGATAGAGGGGCGACTGAAATCGCCCGATTATGTCGCCGTCACCGTCGCCGCCTTGTCGCGCGAACTCGACAAGGTGGTGGCCGAATCCGACGGCGCCTTTGTCCGCGCCTCCGCGGGCAAGTCCATGCCGGGCTTCACCCCCGTTCTCTCCAAGGCCTTCAACCGCGGCTTCACCACCTACGCCCTTGACGGCGTGGAAAACATCAGGCCGCAGACCCTTGCCTCGTCGCTGACGCCGAAATGGACCGGCGAGGAGGTCGGTACGGTTACCAAAGTCATCTCGCAGCGCCGCTTTGCCGTCAAGGTCACACAGCCGCTGCAGAACGGCGACGGTCTGGGCTTCTTCGACGCCCTCGGCATATACAACGGCTTCCGCATCAACAAGATAGAGGGCAACGTGATATATACCGCCACCGATGTCCGCGTCAAGCCCGGCACGAGGCTGATGCGCAATTTCGACAAGGCGTACGATGACGCACTGCAGGCCGCGCGCCCGCGCCGCCGTATCGGCGTGTCGATGACCCTGCGGGCTGTTCCCGGCGGAATGGCCCTCGGGCTCGCTGACGGGCGCGGATGCCGTGTAGAGACGGTGGCCGAGTGCGAGCTGTCGCCGGCACGGTCGCCCCAGCTCGACGCCCGCCGCCGTGTGCTTGAAAAACTCGGCGATACCATCTACATTGCCGACAAAATCGAGGACAGTCTCGGCGATGTCTTTGTCCCGGCCTCGGTGCTGACCGCACTGCGCCGTCGCGCCGTGGAGATGCTCGACCATACCGCTGCGGCGACATACGAACGTCCACGTCGCCTGCCCGAGGACAAGTCCGTGCGCTGGCCCGAGGGCACGCACCTCACCATGCACAACAACGTCGCCAACAGCGTGGCCGCGCAGTTCTACCGCGACCACGGCGTCACCGGCATAGAACCGGCCCTGGAGACAGACCCCGACGCCTCGCACCGCGAGGGCGAGGTGCGCGTGATGACCTCGCGCTACTGCCTGCGCCGCGAGCTCGGGCACTGCCTCAAGACCCCTGAGGGGCGCATGCTCAAAGGCCCTCTGACAATCCGCCACAGCGAGGGACGCGTGCGCGACATGCGCCTCGAATTCGACTGCGCCAACTGCCGCATGCACGTTGTGGCCTTACCTGCAAAAACAAAATAACTATCAGATATGAAAAGACTTATAGCCCTATTGACGGCCGTCGCGGTTGTGACGGGTGTTTTTGCTTCCGAAAGGATATTGAAGCCCGACTTCGCGTATCCCAAGACCGTGCTCAAGTCGGCCGACTCACTCTACGAGGCCTCGGTGCGCTCGGGCGACGTCCTGGGCCAGCTCGAGGCCCTGATGCTGTCCAACGAGTCCAAATCGCTGATTGACCGTGACACGCGTCCCGAGTCGATAAAGCGTGTGCTGACCGTCGCCTCCGGCGTCAGGGACAGGCAGATGCATGCTCTCTTCGACATCTACGCCGCCAAACTGGTGAGCAACTACTACCGGTCGAACAGCTGGAAATTCAACCAGCGCGACCTGCCGCTGACACCGCGTCCCGCCGACATGAGCGAGTGGTCGGGCGGCATGTTCAACACCGTCATCGACTCGCTATGCCAGCGCGCCTGGGACAACGCCGGCGACATGCCCCTCACGTCCCTGACGCGAGTCATCGAAGCCGACCGCTTGACCCTGCAGTATTTCCCCACCCTGAGCGATTTCGTGGCCTCGGTCATTCCCGACGTAGCGGACCACACCGGCGACCTGTACAAACGTGTTGAAAAGGAGGCCATGCTGCGCGCCAAGGCCGGCTCGCCCCGTTATTACTACCTCCTGGGCCGGCAGATGCAGAACTACGGCAAAAAGACGGTGGATTTCGCCAACGCTTTCATGAACGCCCAAGACCGTTACAACGCACTGGTGCTGTGGCAGTTCGTCAAATACATTTTGCACGAAAATAATTCTGCGAAAAACAAAAATGTACTGATTGCAGCCCTTGACGAAGCGCTTAATATCGGCAAAGGAAGCTGGGCCGAACCTATGCTGAATAACTTTAAGCGTACTCTGCTGCAGAAGAGGATGAATGTGCGCGTCAGCGATATCATCCCCGCCGGTTCCACTTCGGAAATCAAAATCTACGACGCCTGCAATATTGACACACTGACACTGACGGTCAGGAAATACGCTGACTATAATACGTGGATAAACGCCAATGACTATAGTAAAAAATCGCGTCCCGTTTCTACACGCGACTTCAGCTACATCATGGCCGGCAAAGCCGATACCACACTGAATATCACCCTGGAGGCCGGTTATTACGTTCTGTCTGTCAATGGACTTTCAGGTAACGTAAGCACCATATTCTCACCGTTTGTCCCGGTTTTCACATCAACCGAGACCGGACGCCATCTCACAGTTGCCGATGCCGTGACGGGACGCCCAGTGAAAGGCGTGGCCGCATCGCTGCTGCGCAAGGGCAAGACTACATGGTCAGGCGTTACCGATGCCGACGGGCGCGTAAGTGTACCCAATAACCGTCAGGGCGAACTTGTGCTCAAAAAGGGCGGCATATCGCTGCAGTTTGATTATGTAAGCCGGCTGGAGCGCAACAATTATCGCAGGGACAATGCCAGTGTCACAATAACCACTGACCTGGGTGTCGTCAACCCCGGCGACAGTATACGCTGGCTCCTCACCGCCGGCGCCGACGGCAAAATGTGCGAAGGTCTCGACCTTGACGTTGTCCTTAACAACGCTGAAAGGAAAAACATTGATACGGCACATGTCGTCACCGATGGCTTTGGCCGTGCCACGGGAGCATTTCTCGTCCCCGCGGACAGCAAGACAGGCAATTTCAGCATCCGGGTCAGCAGGAACCGCGGGAAGGGGATGGGCGCAAGCGGACGGGCTTATTTCTCCGTCGCCGATTTCAAGCTTCGCGGCGCTAAACTATCGCCCATAAAGGCCGTCCCGAACGGTAAAACTGTCACTGTCAGCGGTGCCGTCACCAATTACAGCGGTACGGGACTGGCCGGGGCCGAGGTGGAGGTCCGTCTTTTGGCTGATACAACGCTTGTGCAGAAAGGGCTTACGGGTTCGGATGGTAAATTTGAGTTTACATACGATATCCCGAAGGGCGCAGACTGGTGTACGGCATCGGTGGACGCCATCGCTCCCGACGGCACCACCGTCAGCGGGTCGACGAGCTTTGATGCCCGCTACAGGGCGTCGCTCAACCTTTCGGTAATCGGCAGTCCAAATGTTGACGCCGCAAAAGGCCTTGATATAAAGGCTGTTGTAATCAGTGCCGCCGGAGATACCGTTGCCGCGCCTTTGCAATATACCCTCAAATTAGATGAAAAAGAAATTCTCAAGGGCGAAATCTTATCGGACAACGATGTCAGAATTAAATTAGACGGCGATATCCTCCCCGACTCATATACTCTTTACGTCTCTCCCGCCGACACAACCCTGTGCGGGCCTAAGAGCCTCGGCCTTACCATTTACCGCACCGACACAGACAGACTGCCGCAGGGAAAGGTGATGTGGATGCCAAACGATTCAATCATCGCTGTAAACGGCACAGTGTATGTGACTGCGGTATACAATACCGAGGACGGCGGCAGCCGTTTTGAGTCGCACGAACTTAAAGGCGGATACCATAATCTTTACGAGGCTTTTGTCCTTGCCGATGCCGTCTATGGCGACGAAATCACACTTTTTGCCGTGCGCAATGGCAAGCCGAACAGCGTGGATGTATCGGTAATGAAGCGTAAAGTCAACAAAATCGACGTCACCATCGAAAGTTTCCGCGACAAGGTTGTGTCCGGTGCCAGAGAAAGCTGGAATTTCCGAGTCACCGATGCCGAAGGAAAGGGCGTGAGTGCCGCCGTCGCCGTAAATGTCTATGACAGCCGGCTCAACCAGTTGCGCGCACCCGACCTTCTGCGGTTCTCCTTATGGCGTCCCCGGATGTATTCGCTGACACTCCGCGATATTAACGGATATGCCTGGGAAAACTTTGTGCAGAGCATACGTTCGCAAGATGCCATTACCGTTGAAACTCCCCAATGGCGCTGGATTTCCGGCCCGTACGGAGGCATGGTCAAAATGCGCGGAGCCGCGAAGCTTTACGGTGCGCGTGCCCCGATGGTGAAGGAGATGGCAGTTGAATACGATAGCTCGGTAACTGTAAACGACATGCTGGCTGAAGCTGTACCGGGTCTGAGTTTAGAAGAAAAATCCGTCTCACGGGAAGATGCCGGCGAGGACGGACTTGCTGAAGAAACGGCAATGGCCTACGGTGCCGCCCAAAAGTCTTTTGACGACGTTGAGCTGCGCACCGACGACAAGTATTCGGCTCTGTGGCAGCCGATGCTGAATACTGATGCCGACGGCCGGCTGACGGTGCCGTTCGACGTCCCCAATTCCAACACGGCCTGGCAGATGAATGTCAGCGCCTGGACCAAGGACGGATACTGCGCCGCCATCAGACGTACGTTCACCTCCAATAAGCCCGTCACGGTCAGCCTCAACGCCCCGCAGTTCGTGCGTGCCGGTGACG
This sequence comes from Muribaculaceae bacterium, assembly GCA_051871645.1. Lineage (GTDB taxonomy): Bacteria > Bacteroidota > Bacteroidia > Bacteroidales > Muribaculaceae > CAG-873. The sequence goes on from JBJEDC010000002.1 coordinate 7,896, forward strand.
AGGTTACCGTACAGGCCCTGCTGGTCAACTCCACCGATGCCGAGCGCGAGGTGAACGTGCAGCTTGAGAGCAACGCGGGCGCGGGAGAACCTGACGTGTACACCCGCAAGGTCACGCTCCCGGCTTCGGGCAACACCACGCTGCCCATAGCCGTAAAAGTACCTGTCACCGCCGACAGCATCCGTTTCGTCATCCGCGCCATCTCCGGCGACAACTCGGACGGCGAGGCCGTCAAGCTGGCCGTGCTGCCCTCGCAGAGCCGCGTCACCGAGAGCCGTAACTTCTACCTCAATCCCGGTCAGGACAGCTGGTCGGCGGAGGTGCCCGTGCAGAAGGGTATAGATTTCGAGGCTCAGCTCTCGTACACCGGCAACCCGATGTGGACTGTCGTCTCGGCTCTCCCCGAGCTCACCGGAGATGTCCTTCCCACCGCCGGCAGCCAGGCCCGCGCCTACTTCGGCGCCGCAGTAACGTTGTCGCTGATGAAGGAGCATCCCGAGCTGGAGCTGAAATACAGCAAGTCGAAACTGAAGGGCATAATGGACGGCGCCCGTAAGGTTCTCGACGACCTGCAGAACACCGACGGCGGCTGGATGTGGGGCAGCTGGTGTAATAAATCGTCCGACTACGTCACTGCCGATGTCCTCGACCTCATGGCCACGCTGAAACGCTCCGGCATGCTTGATGACAGGCAGATGGAGAAGATGATTGAGCGTGCCCTGCCGTACTATGACAGCTCTGTAAGGGACACCGACATGCGTTACACCATCACCCGCTCGGCCTTCAAGGAGCCCGCCATGTCGCTCAACGGCCGCAAGGTCGTCAACGCCACCATTCAGTACATCAACAAGAACTGGAAGAAATTCGATACGCCCCAAAAGGCTCTTGCCGCCTGCGCCCTCGAGTACACCGGCAACAAGTCGATGGCCCGCACCCTCCTCGGCAGCATCGACCAGTTCGGCACGCAGACCAAGGACAAGGGCTTTGAGTTCAAGAACGTCCGCAGCCTCCTTGCCTACGCATGGCTGCTCGAATGCTACGGCGCCATCTCTCCCGAGTCGTCGATTATCGACGGAATACGTCAGTACCTGATTGTCCGCCGCCAGGGCGAGGCATGGGGCAACGGCACTCTCACCTCGTGGGTTGTGGCCTCGATGATAAACTCGGGCACGCCGTGGACAGTCCCCGCCGGCAAGGTCACAGTCAGCGTCGACGGACGCGACACCGTGCCTGCCATGCAGGACAAGTTCGGCACATTTGAGATCAAGCTCGACGGCAATGATGTCAGACTGACCCGCGCCGACGCCACCACGCCGGCCTACGGCGCCCTTGTCACCCGCTACACCGCTCAGTCGGCCGATGTCCGCGCCTTCAGCGACGGCGAAATCTCGATAGAGAAGAAGCTCAACGTGCAGAACGCCGACGGCAGCTGGCGTGCCTTCGACGCCGCCACCGACACGCTCAGGGTAGGGCAGAAGGTACGCACCCTGCTTACCGTCAAGACCGACCGACCCATGTCGCGCGTCATCGTCACCGACCAGCGCGCCGCCACCCTCATCCCCGTCATCCAGCTTTCCGGCTGGATATATGGCGAAGGCATCATGGCCTACTACGAGAACCGCACCGCCGCCACCAACCTCTACCTGGAGTACGTTCCCAAGGGCACATATCAGCTGCAGTACGATTTCACCGTCAACAACGCCGGCACCTTCAACTCCGGCGTCGCCGAGGCCACATGCCAGCAGGCGCCCACCCTCACGGCCCACTCCTCCGGCTGCCTGCTGAGAGTGGTACGGTAACATAGTCCTCTAAAACTATAGGGGCTGTTTGTGTGTTATATCTGAAGATACACAAACAGCTCTTATTATGATTACAAAGGACGAATTCAAGTCAACGCTGAACGACCTCGTGGAGGCCTATATCAACAATTTTGAATATTACGGCCCGGAGGCGCAGATTGTTGTCGCTCCGGGTGACGGCCTGCTCGACCTCGTGCGTGCCGGTGACGTGCTCGAGGACCTGGCAGACTCGCAGGAGGCCGTCGAGAACGCCGCCGCGGCTGACCAGCCCGAGACCGAGGAGGCCACCGACAGCCAGGTCAAGCTTAATCCCGATTACTACGACGTACGCGATTTCTTCACCGTCACCGATGGCAAAGGCACCGTCAATGCCCGCGCCGTCGAAGAACTTGCCACGAAATACTTCCCCGCATGAACTGCCCGGGGGCATGTGAAACGTGTGAGTCTGTCAGAAATCTGTCAGACTTTTGGCATATATACGTGCCTCAGGTGCCTTTGGCACAGTTTATGCTGATGAATAGCGTCATCAAAAACGAATATTAAACAAACTAACTTACAATATTATGAACGTAAAACCATTATCTGACAGAGTATTGATCAAACCCACACCGGCCGAGGAAGTTACTGTTGCCGGCATCATTATCCCCGACACCGCCAAGGAGAAACCCCTGCGCGGCACCGTGCTGGCCGTAGGCCCCGGCACCAAGGACGAAGAAATGCAGGTAAAGGTCGGCGACGAAGTGCTGTACGGCAAATACGCCGGCACCGAGGTCGAAATCGACCACGAAACCGTGCTCATCATGCGCCAGAGCGACGTCCTCGCCATCCTGGGCTGATAAATTAATTTCCTCAACCGATAAATACTTTAAAAATTATGGCAAAAGATATTAAATTCAATATTGAGGCTCGCGACGAGCTCAAAAAAGGTGTCGACATCCTTGCCGACGCAGTAAAGGTAACCCTCGGCCCCAAAGGCCGCAACGTCATTCTTGACAAGAAATTCGGCGCTCCTCACATCACCAAGGACGGCGTAAGCGTAGCCCGCGAGGTAGAGCTTGCCGAGCCTATGCAGAACATGGGCGCCCAGCTTGTCAAGGAGGTAGCCAGCAAGACCGGTGACGACGCCGGCGACGGCACCACCACCGCTACCGTTCTGGCCCAGTCCATCATCAACGTCGGCCTCAAGAATGTCACCGCCGGCGCCAACCCCATGGACCTCAAGCGTGGTATCGACAAGGCCGTAGAGGCTGTCGTGGCCAACATCAAGGCCATGAGCCAGGAGGTGGGCGACGATTTCAAGAAAATCGAGGACGTTGCCCGTGTCAGTGCCAACAACGATGACCGCATCGGCAAACTCATCGCCGAGGCCATGCAGAAGGTCAAGAAGGAAGGCGTCATCACCGTCGACGAGGCCAAGGGCACCGAGACTACCATCGACATGGTCGAGGGCATGCAGTTCGACCGCGGTTACATCTCGCCCTACTTCGTCACCGACACTGAAAAGATGGAGTGCGTGATGGACCAGCCTTACATCCTTCTCTATGACAAGAAGGTCAGCAACCTCAAGGACATTCTGCCCGTGCTCGAGGCCGTCGCCCAGAACGCCCGTCCTCTCCTCATCATCAGCGAGGACGTCGACCAGGAGGCTCTCGCCACTCTCGTTGTGAACCGTCTGCGCGGCTCGCTCAAGATCTGCGCCGTCAAGGCTCCCGGCTTCGGCGACCGCCGCAAGGAGATGCTCGAGGACATCGCCATCCTCACCGGTGGCACCGTCATCAGCGAGGATAAGGGCATGCAGCTCGCACAGGCAACCCTCACCGACCTCGGCCGTGCCGACAAGGTCACCGTCAACAAGGAGAACACCACCATCGTCAACGGCGCAGGTTCGAAGGACGCCATCGCCCAGCGCGTGGCCATGATCAAGGCTCAGATTGAGCAGACTACCAGCGACTACGACCGCGAGAAACTCCAGGAGCGTCTTGCCAAGCTCGCCGGCGGCGTTGCAGTCCTCCACATCGGCGCTCCCAGCGAGGTCGAGATGAAGGAGAAGAAGGACCGTGTTGACGACGCCCTCAGCGCCACACGCGCCGCTATCGCCGAAGGTATCGTTCCCGGCGGCGGTGTCGCCTACATCCGCTGCCTGACCGTCCTTGACGCTCTCAAGGGTGACAACGACGACGAGCAGACCGGTATCGAGATTGTCCGCCGCGCCATTGAGGAGCCCCTCCGTCAGATTGCCGCCAACGCCGGTGTCGAAGGTGCCGTCGTCGTGCAGAAGGTCAGCGAGGGCAAGGATGACTTCGGTTACAACGCCCGCACCGACACATACGAGAACCTCTATGCCGCAGGCGTCATCGACCCCGCCAAGGTTACCCGTGTAGCCCTCGAGAACGCCGCTTCCATCGCCGGTATGTTCCTCACCACCGAGTGCGTCATCGCCGAGCAGAAGGAAGAGAACCCCGCTCCCGCAGCTGCTGCCGGTGGCATGGGCATGGGCGGCATGATGTAAATGGGGCGCTGTGATAACGGCTCATCTGCGGCGTCGCTACGGACAGGCGGGTTCGGTCACGTACTTTAGTACCCTCCCTTCACCCTTCGTCCTATGCTCCCAGCATCTGAACCATTCTAACAGCACCCCCCACCACACACTACTCCATCAAAGTTAAGCAAAATCGTCCCTGTTAACGGGGACGATTTTGTTTTGTTCGGCGGGTGGATATTGTCCGTTTGGCGGGTTTTGCGTAACTTTGCGGTTAAGAAACAACGCACGATTATGAAGATACTTACCAACGAGCAGTTGCGCGAGGCAATACGGCGTACAGCCGAGGCCGGCGGACTGCGCGAACTCGATATGATTGAACACTCGGCGGAGGCTATCGCCGCCGAGATAACCCAGCGATGGCGTCCCAACGTCCGCCTGGTTGTCTTCGCCGGATGGGGCAACAACGGCGCCGATGCTCTGGAGACGGCGCGCCTGTTAGCTGCCCAGGGTTACCGCCCCGAGATTTATCTGTTCAACATCAAGAACATGATTACGCCTGAGTGCCGCGCCTGCCGCGACCGCATACTCCAGTCGCCTGACACGGTGACGCTGTACGAGATTGACGGTTCGGAGAATTTCTCGTGGCCGGAGCTCGACAGCAATTGCCTCATCGTTGACGGCCTCTTCGGCTCGGGCCTTACCAAGCCTCTGCCCGTGTCCTTCCAGCTGCTGGTGAGCAACATCAACAACTCGGGCGCGCCGGTGGTATCCATCGATATCCCGTCGGGCATGTTCGGCGAGTGGAACGACGGCAATTCGCTGTCGCACATGGTTCACGCCACACTCACCCTGGCTCTCGGCGCTCCGCGCCTGGCTTTCCTCATTGCCGACAACGCTCCGGCATTGGGCGAGTGGAAAGTGCTCAACATCGGACTTGACGCCAAAGTTCTGGCTGAAATTCCGTACATCTATTACCTCGTGCAGCGCGGCACCGTGCGTCAGGTGATAAAGCCCCGCAAGGAGTTCTGCAGCAAGGCCGACTTCGGCACCGCCCTGCTCATCGCCGGCAGCGAGGGCATGATGGGAGCTGCCGTGATGGCCGTCGAAGGAGCTCTTCGCGCCGGTGCCGGCAAGGTCGTTGCTCATGTGCCGCAGTGCGGTGTCAATGTCCTGCAGATTTCGGAACCCTGTGCGATGGTGGACGCCGACTCCAACCAGCGCTGCATCTCGCAGATGCCCACCGACAACATGCGCTATACCGCCGTTGCCGTCGGTCCCGGCATCGGTACCCACGACCTCACCGTCGGAGCCCTCGGACAGTTCCTGCGTGCGCGTACCGCCTCCAACGCACCCGTCATCCTCGACGCCGACGCCCTCAACTGCATAGCCGCGCGTTCAAACCTCATCGAGCATCTGCCTGTACTGAGCGTGCTCACGCCCCACGACGGCGAGTTCGACCGTCTCTTCGGAGCGCAGAAGAGCCACGAGGCACGCCTGCGCAAGGCCCTCGACGTCGCGGCATTCTATAACGTGATAATCGTACTCAAAGGCCGTTACACCGCCATCGTGCGTCCCGACGGCAGAATTTTCTTCAACACCTCCGGCTCGCCCGCGATGGCCACAGGCGGCAGCGGCGACGTCCTCACCGGCGTCATCTGCGGCTTCATGGCCCAGGGCTACAAACCCGAAATCGCCGCTTTCATCAGCTGTTTCATACACGGTGTGGCCGGAGAGATGGCGGCGATAGAGCAGGGCGAGTTCGGCACAACGGCAATGGACATCGCCGCCAATATCGGCAAGGCCATCGCCTCCGTCTGCGAGTAAAAACTTAAGGCAAAAACCCCAATAGATACTAAGATGAAACACTACCTGCTTATACTGACGGCGGCCCTCGTGGGCTTCAACGCCGCAGCGCAGAAAACCGAGAAACTGACGGCCAGCAAGGGCAACGACTACGGTCTTGTCTACACGCTGCCAAAGACCGCCGTCGATATTACCGTCGAAACCGAGACCACCGTCAAAAAGCGCGGTGAGTTCGCCAACTACGCCCGCATGCGCCTCGGCATCAACGACGCCGTGACCGAGCCGTCGACCCGCGTCACCGTCAAGTCAATCACGATAGGCACCCGCGGCGTCCCCGACAGCGACAACCGCTGGATTGCCAAGTTCAGGCCGGGCTCCAATGTGTCCATTCTGCTCGACGAGGGCGGCATACCCCTCGCCATCAATGCCGACGCCGTAGACGAGGCCGAGCCGCAGGAGCTCCCGGAGGCCGTGCCCATGCCCGTCTCTCCCCTCGACAAGCCCGTGGCTCAGCAGGTACTCACCCAGGAAATGATTCGCAGTACCTCGCTGTCCAAAAAGGCTGAATTGGCAGCCCAGCGTATCTACGAGCTGCGCGAGCAGCGCAACGAACTGATCAGTGGCAACGTCGACAACATGCCCGCCGACGGCGCAAGCCTGAAGGTTGCTCTTGACGCTCTGGCAGAGCAGGAAGAGGCGCTGACGGCAATGTTCGCCGGCACATCGCTTACCGGTACGCAGGTCAACACATTCAGCTTCGTTCCCTCGTCCGGCGAGGTCACCGACTCCATAGTCGCCCGCATCTCGCCCGTCGACGGTCTCACCGACAGCGATGACCTGCGCGGCATACCCCTGACCGTCAGCATAAAGGTGATTTCGCGTGGCGAGTTGCCTGTCAACGAAAAGGGAGAGATTAAGAAATTCCCCAAAGGCGGTGTCGCCTACAACATTCCCGGTGCGGCCGAGATTACCGTCAGCTACAACGGCAAAGTCCTCGGCTCTAAGACGGTAGACCTGGCTCAGCTCGGCGCCACTTTCGGCATCGACCCCGACCTGTTCACACACAAGAAATCGCCCATGCAGGCTACATTCAGCCCCGTCACCGGCGCTCTCCTGTCGCTTGAACCCATCAACGCAGCCGAATAAGTACCCGACCTTTTACGCCGCCGGCGCGAACCATCGTGCCGGCGGTTTGTTTTTATTGAAGCATCACATTATTACCCATTGGGCTTTTATATCACATTATGCTTCGAGTAAGAAATAAGAATATGCGCATGGTTGCCGTTGTAGCGGCCATGCTGACTGTTACGCTGTGTCAGGCTGCCGTGCCTACGCTTGACGAAATCGCCGCACGCCTTGCGTCGTACGGGTGCATCAGCGGCACTGTCAGATATGAGGTTTCGCTTCCCTCGGCTCCCGATCCCGTGACGTACGACATCATCCTTCAGCAGGGACCGGGCGACAGCCTTGCCCCGGCATCGTACCTGATTGAATGGGCGCTCGAGGGTGGTAGCGGAAACAAAGGTTTTGCCTCGTACGGCGACGGCAATCATTTCCGTTACCGCGACCTCAAACTGCAGGAATATCACTTCGAGGCCGACAGCGTGCCGTTCCGAATTGGCAAGGGCATCCCAAACCAGGCCCAGTTTGTCGACCTGTTGCCGGGATATCTTGCTGTTCAGCTGCGTGAGATGGCTTCGGACACGACATATATCTGCCGCCTGTCACAGTCCGGCGACCGCATCACCCTCCGCGGCGTCAACCGCGTGCGCGGATACGACGCCGTCGAGTTCGACTACACTTTCAATGCCTTGACCCTTCTGCCCGAACAGTACAGCATGGTCTATAACCCCGCCTCCATCACCGAACAGGAGGTGACGGCGCGGTTTACCTGGAGCAAGCCGGGAAAGAACGACTGCCCCGATGTGTCGGAGACGGCTCTGATTGCCCGCTATCCGGGCGTGTTCGAAAAATTCCGCACCTCGAATTTCCGTGTCGAAAGCATGGCCGGGCAGGCGCTCCCCGAGTTTACCGCGCCTACGCTCAAAGGCGACCGCTACACCTACCATCATGGCCAGGGTTTTCGCGCTCCGGCGGTGATTGCATTCATCGACCCGGAGGTCGAGACGGCGGCGGAGACAGTGGCTGCGCTCAGGCAGGCCGCCGACATTTCGGCCTCTGACTTTAACCTCATTTACGTTTTCATGACTCAGGACGCTGACGCCATAGAATCGGTGTTCGGCGAAGGGGGTATTCGTCCGGGCGAGAGCGTCCTCACCGGCGCCCGGTCGATGTTCCGCGACTTCGGCATCACGGCTTGTCCCACCGTCCTCATCTGCAACAGGGCGGGGGAGGTTAAACAAATCGTCACGGCGTACAACAAAGACCTGCCCGTGATTGTTATACAGCAAACGTCGGTAAGCGACTAAAACGCTGTCGCGTTTCAATGCCCCGCAACGGGCAACAGCGAAAACACACTCTTTCTTTATCTTTCTCTAATTTTCTGAATTATGCAGACTGTTTACTTCCAAGGGACTCCCTGCCACACATATGGCACCATGCCCGGTGTCGGTGAAAAAGCCTCATGCTATAACCTTGTCACCAAAGACCTCAGGGAAATCACCTGTATGGACTTCAAGGACAAGACCGTAGTCCTCAACATCTTCCCGTCGCTCGACACTCCCGTATGTGCCATGTCAGTGCGCCGCTTCAACGAGGAGGCTGCCGAGTTCAAGGACACCGTGGTGATTTGCGTGTCGATGGACCTGCCATTCGCTGCCCAGCGCTTCTGCGCCGCCGAGGGCATCGAAAATGTCATCGTAGCCTCGGCTTTCCGCTCACCCACATTCGCTCAGAAATTCGGCGTGCTCATCGTCGACGGTCCCCTCGCGGGCCTGCTCACCCGTGCCGTCCTTATCCTTGACGGCGACCGCCGCGTCATCTATCGCGACATGGTTGGCGAAATCACCAACGAGCCCAACTACGAGGGCGCCGTCCGCGTCCTCGAGTCCCGCAGCGGCAAATAACACTCGCCCTTTTGTTTAAGAGCCGAGCTTCAGCGAGGTCCTTGTCCGTACAACGATACCCGGCAGCGTTCTCCGTTGCCGGGCATCGCTGCATTTTTTTGCCGTCAGGCTCCCGCACGTCAGCAAAAAACAGTAAATTTGTGCATCGAAAATTCTGATTGCCATGTCAAAGTCCCGTACGTTGCCACTTCCCCTGCTAATCCTCTACCGTATCTATCAGCTGTGTATAATGGCGCCGCTGATGATTGTCGTCACCATCGTCTGCTCGCTCGCCGTGCTTATCGGCGTCTTCTGTGGCGGCGCACGCTTCTGGTCGTATTGGCCCGGCGTGGTATGGGCTCGCCTGATGATGTGGCTGTCGCTTTGCACGGTCACCGTAAAAGGCCGTGAGAATGTCAGACGTGGCGTCAGCTATGTTTTCGTCGCCAACCACCAGGGCGCTTACGACATTTTTGCCATCTACGGCTGGCTGGGACACAACTTCAAGTGGATGATGAAGAAGAGCCTCGAAAAAATTCCATTCGTGGGCATGGCCTGCAAGGTCGGCGGTCAGATTTTCGTCGACAAATCATCACCGACAGCCATACGCAACACTATGGAGAAGGCCGAGAAAATTCTTGCCGGCGGCATGAGTGTCGTGGTTTTCCCGGAGGGTTCGCGCACGCTGACGGGACGCCTGGGCCGCTTCAAGCGTGGTGCCTTCATGCTTGCCACCGAGTTCCGTCTTCCTGTCGTGCCCATCACCATCGACGGCGCATATGCCATACTGCCCCGCACAAAAAAAATACCCATGCCCGGCCACATCACGCTCACCATCCATCCTGCCATCGAGCCTGCTGCCGACAGCCAGCACGACCAGGAAACGCTCGCGGCCCTTTCGCGCGAGGCCATCGCACAGTCGCTGCCCGAAGACCAGTGCTGAACGGCGTGCATTTTTGACTTATTGAGACCGAACCAATATCGTTATGCAGTGTTTTTTTATAAAAGACTGCATCATGTTTCGTTGTCTTGAAAAATTAAACATTAACTCGCTAAAATTATGCTTATCAAGAAAATCGGCACCATAAAGACCTGGTTCGCCCTTGCCGCCGCAGTGGTAGTTATATGCCTCGCCGCCTGCTCGCGCCTTGCAAATATCGAGGGAACATGGAACGGCGCCGCCATCAGCCACCATCAGCCTCTGGCTCCCGGAGCCGCAGGCTCATACGGTGCTGTCGCCACCAATGTCTCCACCCAGATTGCTACCAACATGACGTTCAACCCCGATGCCAGGAAGAGTGGCACGGGTATCGTCGAGTTCATGTCCAGCGTCGACGTCCTCAATACCGTTCCCTTTGAGGGTAAGGTCGTCGACCCCTTTGAGGTCAACATCGGCGCCACGGCTGTATGCACCGGCACATATCAGTTCAAGGATGATGACGAAGTTATCATCGCCATCGACCCTGCCAGCGTCAAAGTCACCATTGACCCGCAGGCCGTCAACTACTCGGAGAACATCGCCACCGGCCAGGACGCCGCCCGGATTGACTCCCTGCGTCCCGCCATTGTCCAACACTACCAGCGCCAGCTCCTCCCCGTGATGAAGGACTACTACTCCAAAATCACCCGCATCGACGACATCAAAGTCAAGGACAACATCCTTTCCTGCGAAATCAACGACCGCGACCTCACCTTCCGCCGCGCCCAATAACTTTCGCCAGCACTGAGGGTGTGTCAAATTGCGGGAATTTAATGATGTAGGGACATCGCTTTGCGATGTTAAGCCTGAAAACCAATGGTTTGGATAAACATGCCAAAGGCCATGTCCTTACATTCAGGCTATTTTGATGCAGCTTCATAATAGCTACCATACTTTCCGGCCTTTTGGGCCGGGCAATAAAAAAAGGGACTGCTCACGCGGTCCCTTTTCTTAGGTTTCCAATAGGTACAATTTCTAAGGTAAAAAAAGATTGTTTAGGTTTGCGCTACAAAGGTACGGGGGTAGTGTCATTATGCCAAATTTTAGGACATGTTTAAAAGCATGTTTATTCGGCATATTGTTACATTGGCAGACCTTAGCGGCTTTTAATTGTTTGTGCTTTAGTGTGTTGCTGATTTGAGCGTTTCGACGCTTTGTGGCGGATAGATAATGTTAAAAATTGTTTATTTAAAAACTCGCGCTTGCATTTTGCTCCAGATGGAGGTTCTGGCCGTCGAACCAGGCGTAGGTGAGGGTGCGGAAGCAGTCGCCGAGGATGGTGAGGGTAGCGTGCGACCCGGGGACGGGACGTGTGACGGCGATGTGGCGGTGGCCCATGATGTAGTAGTCGACCTCGGGATGCGCCTTCGAGTATTCGCGGGCGAAAATCATCTGTGGCTCCTTGTCGGCGCCCATGTAGTATGCAGGCTCGGTGGCGTCGGGGTGGCGCTGTCGGTTGTGGCAACTCCACCAGTTGCCGAAGCCGAGGAGGGTACGCGGGTGCAGGGCGGCGCCGATGCGTCGGCAGAATTCGTTACGGAAGATCCCGCGCAGAACCTTGTATGACCTTTTCATCGGTCCGCAGGCGTCACCGTGCGAGAGGTAGAATGTCTTGCCGTCTATTTCGGTCACAAGGTCGTTTTCGACTACAGTCACTCCCAATTCCTGTTCGAGGTAGCCCTGCGTCCACATGTCGTGATTGCCTTTGAACCAGTAAACGGGAATGCCGGCGTCGGTGAGACGGGAGATGGCGGCGAAGAAGCGTGTAAAGCCCTTCGGTACAACGTTTTTGTACTCAAACCAGAAATCGAGCATGTCCCCCAGCAGATACACGGCCTTGGCGTCCTTGGCCATCGAGTCGAGCAACGCGACCACTTGACGCTCGTGCTCGGCCGGGTCGGTGACAAAGCGGCCTCCGAGGTGGGCGTCGGACAGAAAATATGTACGGTTGCGATTTTCGCTCATGGGTGTCGGGTTGACATGGTTTGGGGCATATATAGCGTGGGCGGGGAATTGGCTTAGAGAAAGCCTAACTCGAGTTTGGCCTCTTCGGACATCATGTCCTGGGTCCATTCGGGCTCGAAGACGATGTTGATGTTGACGTTGTGAACGCCCTCGATGCTCTCGATTTTCAGCCTGGCGTCCTCGATGATGAAGTCGGCGGCAGGGCAGTTGGGCGCGGTGAGGGTCATGTCGATGTCGACATCGCCGTCGTCCTTGACGTCAATTTTGTATATCAGCCCCAGCGAATAAATGTCCACGGGGATTTCGGGGTCGAAGACCGTGCGGAGCATTTCGACCACTTTTTGCTCTATTTTTAGTTTTTCGTCTGCATTCATATCGCAAATTTACGCAAAATCCCGCGGATTTTCGCTATATTTGCCAAAACTTAGAACCCGAATATATTTAAATAGTAAGAAACTATACTGACTATGAGAAAATTATTTGTATTCAAGGCAATTGTCCTTGCTATTGTGTTCGCCACAGTATCGTCATTTTCAACCCAGGCCCGTCTGCTGCGTGTCGGTCCGCGTGTGGGTGTCGAGGTGAACAAACTGCATTTCAACGAAAAAATTTTTGAAGGCGAGAATAATGCCGGCTTTACTGCCGGTCTTCAGCTTGACATCGTTGCTCCGCTGGGCATCGGTGCCGACCTGTCGGTTATGTATGTCCGCCGCAGCGCCGAGTTCATGCGCAACAATACGGATGTCACTGATGTCGACCGCGATTACATCCACATCCCCCTCAATTTCAAATATCGTCTCGGCCTTCCGCTGGTAGACAAGATTATCGCACCCTATCTCTTTACCGGCCCGGATTTCGCTTTCCTGACATCCGGGACAGGCATCAACGATGCATGGAAGAGCAAGAAGTTCAGCGTAGCATGGAACGTCGGCCTTGGTGTTGAACTCATAAAGCACCTCCAGGTCAGCGCCACCTACGGTATAGGCATTTCCAAAGCAGCTGAGGCCATCGGAATTACCGAAGGCGCTCAGGAAATAAACGGCAAAAACCGCTACTGGACAGTGACCGCTGCCTGGCTTTTCTGACGCAGGGGTAACAGAGCGGGTACAGCCCGGGTTATCGGTCGAGCTCGACCGATAACTTGATTACCAAAACATTTTTGCAATCTTTCAACAGTAAATGTAAAAAGGGCGCTTTTGGCTCGCAGGCCAAATGCGCCTTTAAACTTGTGCCTAAAAAAGGAGGCCGGCTTTGTGGGCCGGCCTCCAGGTTATTATCGGGGGCGGATGATGTAGACTGATTTCTTATTAGTCTTCGTTGAGGTTTACGCGTTTGAAGTCAACTGCTACAAGACCCTTGGAGCTCTGCTCGAGGTACTGGCCGATGGTGACTTTGGCGTCCTTTACGAACTCCTGCTCCATGAGGCAAGACTCTTTGAAGAACTTGTTCATGCGGCCCTGGGCGATGTTCTTGACCATCTGCTCGGGGAGGTTGGCAGCCTTGGCCTCGGCGGTCTCCTTGGCGATGGCGCGGGCCTTTTCAGCCTCTTCCTCGGTGAGCCAGCCCTTGGCGATGTTGGAGGAGATGTGGTCCTCGCTGTCTACCAGGTTGGGGTTGATGCCGGCCTTTTTGATGGCGTTCTCAACGGCCTTGGCAACCTGCTCTTCCTTAGTCTTCTCGACGGCGACGTTGTACTCGCTGTCCTTGATGGCCTGGGGAACGCAGTCGCGGTTGACGGCAACGGGGTTCATGGCGGCAACCTGCATGGCTACGTCGCGCATGACGTGCTCGTCAACGCCGGCCTGGTTGAAGGCGACGATGGTGCTGAGCTTGTTGCCGAAGTGGTTGTAGGCGACTACCGAAGCGGCCTCGAGGCACTCGTAGGCACCGATTTCGGTCTTTTCGCCGGTCTTGCCCGACTCCTCTACGACGAGGTCGGCGACGGTGCGGCCGTCAACGGTGAGGGCCTTGAGTTCGTCGGCGCTCTTGCACTTGTTGGCGAGGGCGAGGTCGACGAGCTTCTCGGTGAGCTCGACGAAGCCGGCGTTCTTGGCTACGAAGTCGGTCTCGCAGTTGAGAGCGACGATGACGGCGAAGTCACCGGCGGCCTTTGCGATTACGCAGCCCTCGGCAGCGTTGCGGTCCTCGCGCTTGGCGGCGATGGCCTTGCCTTTCTGGCGGAGAATCTCTACAGCGGCTTCCATGTCGCCGTTTGTCTCGTTAAGAGCGGCCTTGCAGTCGCTGAGTCCGGCGCTGGTGAGTTTGCGGAGTTTTTTGATATCTTCAATTGAAACTGCCATGATGTGTCAGTGTTTAATCGTTGTTTGTAAATAAATTAAAAAGCCCGGGAACGGAGGAACGGGAAAGCCGTCCGGCCGGCTCCCGGGCTTGTGTGTGTTTGTGCTTTATTCGGCGGCGGGAGCCTCAGCGGCGGGAGCTTCGGCAGCAGGTGCCTCGGCGGCTGCAGGAGCGGCCTCTTCGGCGGCTACCTCGCTGCGGCGTACGCGGCGACGCTCGCGACGGGGAGCGGGAGCGGCACCTTCGGCGCCTTCGCCTTCCTCGTTGGCATCAACCTTCTCGACCTTGCGCTCTTCCAGGCCCTCGGCCATTGCGCTGACAACGGCACCCAGGATGAGCTCGATGCTCTTCGAGGCGTCATCGTTGGCGGGAATTACGAAGTCGATGTTGGTGGGGTCGCTGTTGGTGTCTACCATGCCGAATACGGGGATGCCCAGACGGTTGGCCTCGGCGACGGCGATGTGCTCTTTGTTGACGTCAACGACGAACAGAGCCGAGGGGAGACGGTTCAGGTCGGCGATGGAGCCGAGGTTCTTCTCGAGCTTGGCACGCTGACGGGTAATCTGCAGACGCTCGCGCTTCGACAGGTTGTCGAAAGTGCCGTCCTTGGTCATCTTGTCGATGGAAGCCATCTTCTTGACAGCCTTGCGGATGGTGGGGAAGTTGGTGAGCATGCCGCCGGGCCAGCGCTCGATAACGTAAGGCATGCCGATTTCTGCAGCCTTGTCGGCTACAACTTGTTTGGCCTGTTTCTTGGTGGCTACGAAGAGCACCTTTTTGCCGCTCTTGGCTATACCCTTGAGGGCGTTTGCTGCCTCTTCAATCTTAGCGGCAGTCTTGTATAAGTCGATGATGTGGATACCGTTGCGCTCCATGAAGATGTAAGGAGCCATAGCAGGATTCCATTTTCTTTTGAGGTGACCGAAATGTACGCCTGCTTCGAGGAGCTGGTCAAATGTGGGATTTGCCATTTTTTCTTTTGTGTTTGTTTACGTTCTTTGTTAAAATTGCAACCGCGGGGTAGGGAACGTGTCCATCGCTGCGGTTTAGATACTAAACTCGGATTGATGTATTGTGTACAACGTATAATGTTCGTGTGAAGGCTGACGCCGTATGCCGCATGACGGCCGCACGTGCGCCGTTGCCGACATATATAAATTGTGCAGGATACCGATTAACGTTTCGAGAACTGGAAGCGCTTGCGTGCCTTGGGCTGACCGGGTTTCTTGCGCTCGACAGCGCGCGGGTCGCGGGTCATGAAGCCGTGCTTGCGCAGTACGCTCTTGTCCTCGGGGTTGATCTTCACCAGTGCGCGGGCGATAGCCAGACGCAGGGCCTCGGCCTGACCGGTGTAGCCGCCGCCGTCGAGGTTGACGTTGATGTCATACTGCTCGGCGACACCAAGGGTGGTGAGGGGCTGCTTGACGATGTACTGAAGAATCGAATTGGGGAAGTAAACGTCCAGGGGGCGTTTGTTGATAGTGATGTTGCCGTTGCCTTCCTTGACGATGACGCGGGCTACGGCGGCCTTGCGGCGGCCTACTGCATTAACTGTTTCCATGTTTTCCGATTATTTCAGTTTGTTGATGTCAATAACTTTGGGGTTCTGAGCCTGGTGGTCGTGCTCGGGACCGTTGTAGACGTACATGTTCTCGATGAGACGGCGCCCCAGACGGTTCTTGGGCAGCATACCCTTCATAACGTGAATGTACAGGGGGTGCATGCCTTTTTTGATGTGCTTGTTGTACGACTTGGCGAGCAGGCGCTCGGGAGTGGTCTCACGCTGGCCGCCGGGGTAGCCGGTGTAGCTGAGGTAAATCTTGTCGGTCATCTTTTTGCCGGTGAGGATGGCCTTTTCGGCGTTGATGATGATAACCTTGTCACCGCACTCCATATAGGGGCAGTAGCCGGGTTTGTACTTTCCGCGCAGGATTTTGGCAACCTTTGCGCAAAGGCGACCAAGAACCTGGTCGGTAGCGTCAACAACCACCCACTCCTGCTTTTGGGCATCGGGGCCGATTGCTAAAGTTTTGTAGCTTAAAGTATCCACTTTTAAATTTTTGATTAGTAGTTAGTTAACTTTGCCATAGAGCACAGCGGTTCGGCCAAGAAACGCGTTGCGCTAGTCCGGCGATGATTGATTTTGGATATAATCGGTCTGCAAAGGTACACATTATCACCGACATACGCAATACCTCCCGCTCTTTTTTTAACGCAATTAATAAATCAGGCACTTTTTTGAGCCCGTTAATTCTTATTGGCAGACGGCCGGTGGTTGTTTGCGTAAAAAATGATAATTTTGCGGGCGATTAAATAAGGTAGTCATGAAAAAGGTTGCATTTGTTTTGAGTGCTTTGTGTGTATGGTGTTCGTTGAGAGCTGCTGAACGGGTTGTTGTAGTTGCGGATTCGGACCATGAGCCGCTGGCGGGGGCGACGGTGCTCACCCGGGCGGGGATTATCGTCGGGCTGACAGACAGCTGCGGCGTAATTGGCGGCCTGTCGGCCAACGATTATCCGCTGAGTGTGCGGTATCTGGGATTTAAGCCCGGGATCGCCGCCGAGGGGACGGACACGCTGAGGATGGAGGAGGAGACGTTCGGTCTCAACGAGGTGGTGGTGACGCCCAAGGACAGGCCGGTGCTCAAACTGACGCTGTACATGCGCGAGTATGCCTGCCGCACCATCCCGGGTGACACACTTATAATGTTCAACGAGCACATGGCAAACTGCTACATACCGACGGCTAAGACGAAGTTCAGGGCCGTACGTGTGCCGCAGATACGCGCATCACGATGCTATAACCGCGAGGCGACGGCGCTGGGCGATACGGTCTATATGGCGCCGGAATTCGATGATATGCTGTCGTGGACCGACATGATTGAGTTTCCGACAAAGAAACTGTCGGATGGCGAGAGCCATTACTCGGACCTGCCGTTTCAGTTTATGCACAAACCGGAGGATGGAAAGGGGCATGACCTCGGCAACGATGTCTATGTCGTGAGCCGCGATTATCTTGCAAAAAGCAAAAACCACCGCGAGTCGCCGGGATTTCTCAAGCTATTGGGTTTCACAACCGATTTTTTCCGCATGGACGAGGCATGGGCCTACCGCGCCAAGTCCGAGGGTACATATTACCCCGAGGAGGTCATCTACGGTACTTTCAATTTTCAGGCGACAATCCGCGGCAAGCTCTTCAAAAAGCTTATCAAGGCAAAGAAAGATACTGATCTGCTGTCATACATCGAACTTTATGTTGTCGACGCCATCCCGATGACCGCCGCCGAGGCCAAGGCCGACAAAAAAGACAAATCCGCCGTCCCCGAGTTTGTCGTCAGCCCGCTGGCCCCACCTCTGGAGCCGGCCATTCAGTCCATTGTCGACCGGGCCAGCGGGAGATAAGGCAATTTTTTCAGAATTTCTGACACTTTCGGGATTTCGGTGCGTCTATTAGGGTAAAACAGTTTAAAATGATAATGACAATCGACATTACTCCGGCTTTGCCCCTCGGCCTGCGGCTCAGGCTGTTTGTCGCGCGGCTGCTGGCGGCGACGGGACTGAACACTGACCGACGTTGCGAGGCGGAGAGACGCTTCAGCGAGATTACCCGCAACCAGGGCAACCTCGTGGCCAGCATCTGTCTGTCGTTCGCTGGGTCAAGGGAGGAGTTCGAGGACTTGCGGCAGGACGCTTTTCTCAACATCTGGCGCGGCATAGACAGTTTCCGTGCCGACAGCAGTGTTTCTACCTGGGTCTACCGCATCACCCTCAACACCTGCGTCAGCTGGCGGCGCAAAAGCCGTGGCGGCGAGCGGCAGGCCGAGGCCCTCAACGAATTTTACCGCGAGCTATTCGACGAAACGTCACAGGAGGACATCGAACGCTACGAACAGATGTACCGGCTCATCGCGCAGCTCCCACCTCTTGACAAGTCGGCTCTGCTGATGTGGCTCGACGACAAATCGTATGACGAAATAGCCGAGGTGATGGGCCTGAGCCGCAACGCCGTGGCCTCGCGCCTCAAACGCGCTAAAGACCGCCTTGCCGCCATGGCCGCCAATCCACGGTTTTGTTAAAAGTAGTGATGCACTCCGGTGCATCCGAAAAAATGCCCTCATGCGGATGCTCCCCGGAGCATCCCTACAAAGGCTAATCCATTAAATTCCAATAAAATGAATATCGACGAAATGAAATCAGACTGGCAGTCGGCCAGAAACAATATCCGACCCGGTTCGGACCCGCAGACCTCCTTCGGCCGCAAAACAGCCCTGCAGCGTCTGGGCGACAAATACCATCGCTTCACTGTATTCTCCCTTGTATTTATGGTAATCGGCCCGTCGATGCTTTGGAGCGCCGGCATTCGGACGTGGTGGATTATCGCGGGCTACGTCCTACTCCTCGGCGGCGCCTCCGTCGTTGACCGCTGGCTTGCGCAAAACATCCGTGACATCGACCTCGCGACGATGCCCGTGGCCGAGGTCCTCGACCGCACGCTGAGATGCCGCAAAGTCCACCTGACCTGGGCTGCCGTCGTCGGCCCCATAGCCATCATCTGGTGCGCCCTCACTGCCTACGCCATGCAGACCGACATCTATCTCGTCTACGGCATCCTGACCGGCGCCCTCCTCGGCTTCATCATGGGCCTCCACATCCTCCTCAATTTCCTCCGCGACTACCGCCGCGCCCTCCGCGAGTAATTTACAGCAGTTTCTTTTTGCGGAGGTCTTTGACGAAATCGGCGGGGGTGTCGGGGTAGGAGATGTCACCGAAATTGGAGTGGCCCTTTGAGGATGAAGAACCTACGACCCAGCGGTCTTCAAAAGATTTTTCGAGGGTGTAGATTTTGCAGGCGCCTTTGCCGTCGGAGACGAAGGCTATGTAGCGACACATCGGTATTTCCTTGGGCATGGGGAAGGTCCATACCACGACTTTAGTGCCGTCTTTTTCGGTAAATTCCTCAGTCTTGATGTCGCTGTCGGCAATAGGCGACCGTAACTTGTTGTACGCCGGGACGGTGGAGTTAATCATCTCGACGTCGAGGAAATCTGCTGGAGTTTCGACCTGAGAGGCAATCTCGGGAAGATATTGGAAGAAAAAGTAATATTCCGTCATGTCCTGTACGGGAGTCGTTATCTGACTTATCATCTGCTTGGCGACATTACGGTATTCTTCGTTGTAGTCGCCGTTCTCAATTTTGCGGTACACTTCGAGAGCTTTGGTGGTGTCGCCCTGCTGGTAGTAGAGATAGGCGATGTTGGTCAGAGGGATGGGGTCATCGGCGGCAATGCGTGCAGCTTCTTCAAAATAGGATAATGCGGAGTCTTCTTTTCCGAGGCCGTAACACATTCCACCGGCGATATTAATCAAACGCACGTCATTGCCAAAGTAATTCACTGCCTTTTCGGTGAAAGGCAGTGCGGCCTCGATAACTGCGTACGACTCAGTGCCGAATATTTCACTTAGGCGGTCATAGACGGCATCGGCAAGGAGAGAATCAGCACCTTCCTGCGCCATATTTTCACTGCCGAACCACTTGCCGCCGTTTACGGAGTCCCGGTCCAGCGCACCGTCGAGGGTCTTGACTGCATCGTCCCATCGCTCTGTCGTGGTCTCGGCAGCGGCTTTGCCAAGCCAAAAGTCGAGACGGTCGGGGTAGTCTGCTATGCCGCGGTCTATTTCTGCCAGAGCAAGGCTGACAAGCGAGTCATTCCAGATTGACTGGCTGTAAATGTATCCGGCTTTGTTGCCGGTGCTGTCGGTCAGGGTAAAACTTTCATCCTTCGAACCCGGTTCCTTTGACATCACCACGATTTCGTCATGCGCACGGTTTAACAGTAAATTAAACCGCGCCGGATAGAGTTCCGGGTCATTGGGCTCGGCATTGCTCCAGATTTTGAGTATGCTGTCGGCAGCTTCAAGTTTGTGATTGCGAATATTCGCATTGAAAATTGTATTGTAGTTTTCCGCAACCACTATAAGCGTAACGGTCAGAAAGACAAAGGTCAGGAGCTTTTTCATGATAAGTCAATTTTGGGATTGTTAAATCGTTTCGGCGGGTTAAGGCGAGGGGGCCTTCCCGCTTGCAAATGTAGCATATTTTATCCGATTATAAAACTTATTCACCCTTATCGTTAGTGTCTTAGCGGCGAGGAAGGACGAGGAGATGGCCGAGGTGGACCATCAGGAGGCCGACGGCGAAGGAGAGGGTGGCGTAAATGAGCATCTCGATGAAACGGCCCTCGGTGAGGCGGCTGTAGCTCTCGTGGGCGAAGGTTGAGAAGGTGGTGAAGCCGCCGCAGAAGCCGACGGTGAGAAACAGGCGCCAATGCTCGGCAACGCCGTCGTAGCGGTCGAAAAGTCCGTACAGCAGCCCGATAAGAAAGCAGCCGACGACGTTGACGGCAAAAGTGCCCCAAAGCGTCGGCGCCCCGCTGAGCCACGTTACAAGCCGCCCCACGCCGTAGCGGGCCACCCCGCCCAGAAAGCTGCCCAGCCCGATAAAAGTCAGTATCTTAATCATTTTTGTTTTGTTGTTATATGGTTACAGGCAACAGACCGGGGTTCAGGCCAGTGCGGACCGAACTTCTTCTTCGGCGGCGATGGCGTTGGCCACCACTACGGCTTTGCTGATGTGGTCGCAGATGCACTCGTCGGGAATAAGGCGGTCGATACCGGCCTTGTGCAGACACTCCCTTACCGAGTCGCGTACGCCGGAGAGAACGATGCGGATGCCCTCGCTGTGCGATGACCTGATGAGAAGCTCAAGATTGTGGATGCCGGTGGAATCGATAAATGGGACCTTGCGCATACGTATGATACGCACTTTGGGGAGGTCCTCGAGGCTGAGCCGCACAATCTCGTCGAATTTGGTTGCCGCGCCGAAGAAGAAGGGACCGTCAATTTCGTATACCGACACCCCCGGGTGCAGGTCGAGCACCTCATGTTTGGACAAGTCGGTGCCCTCTGCGGCGTCAAGCTGTTCGCC
>JBJEDC010000003.1:0-29205 GCA_051871645.1 Muribaculaceae bacterium
TTTATGTTTTACAACAGGTTATAAAAAGAGGCTATGCCTATTTTGAAACAGCCTCCTTGGATAACGTTAGAATGCAGGCTTAGCGCACAAGAATCTTTGAAACCTTGTTGCCCTGACGGCGGATGTATAGGCCGGGGGCGAGGTTGGTGCTGTCGACGCGGATGCCGTACAGATTGTAATACTCGGGCTGTGCGTCCCCGGTGTCAACTGTGATGTCTGTCACCGCGTTTGTGGTATCGCTCTTATAGCGGTAATGGGCGAGGCCCTGCTGGCAGGTGTTGGTCCAGATGTTGACGGTCTTGTTGTCGTCGGTGAGAGCTACGCAGACTTTTGTGATACGCTGGGCGTTGGTGGTGTTGCCGAAGCCTGCGGCGGGCAGGGCGCAGATTGACGAGGCACCGGCTGTGCCGTCGGTGATGTCGATCAGGTGCATCTGGCCGCCCTGGCCGGCGTTGGCGGATCCGTTATAGCCTGAAGCGGCGGCGTAGGTCTTTGTGCCGAAGGCAAAGGGCACGAAGTCGTTGCCGTAGTTACTGTTGCCGATGACGTTGTCGGGGAGAGCCTCGACAAAGGTTCCGTCCATGTTGTAGTGTGTGGGAGCGGTAGCCATGCGTGTATGCCAGAAGGTACCGTCGCTGTTGACAGATACACGTGCCGTGCCGCGTCCGTCGCTGCCGTTGGCGGCAAGGTCCTCGCCGGTCTTGGTCTTGAGGACGATGGTGTTGACGGTGGGATCGACGGTGCCGTCGGTGACGTTGAAGTAGTAGACCTTGGCCGAGCCGAGGGCCGAGATGTAGATGCGGCCGCTTGCCCATGTGCCGGAGGCGGAGATGGCGCCGCCGGCGTCAAGATTGTCGAGGGCGCCGGACGGCAGGGTGAGTACTGTCTCCGGAGCGCTGTCGTCATTGTTCCAGCGGTATATGCGTATCTGCTGTGTCTTGGTGGCGATATTGGAACCTATGAGCTTGCCGTCGAAGACTTCGATGTCGGAGAGCTTGAACAGGGTTGTGGCCACGCCGTCGGTGGATACTGTCCCGGACTTGGCGCCGGTGAAGGCGTCGAGGACGGTGATTGTGGGCTGGGTGGAGGCGGCTCCGTTGAGGACGTACAGCTTGCCGTCGCTGTAGGCTATCGAGCGTATGGGCATCGAACTGGCGGAATGCCAGTTGAGTTTGCCGTCGTTCTCCGACGAAATCCATACCTGCTCGACCTTGTCGGCGGTGATGTTGTCATCGAACGGGTCAGGATCAGGGTCGTCTCCGCCAACGACGGTGCCGTCCCATGTGGTTCGCAGGATAGCCGTGGCGTCGTCGGCGCCTTCGGCCGAGACGGTCAGCACAGGATAGTCAGTAGTGGTAGCGATGGTGGGACGGTAAGTGATTTTTATCGTGCCGCCCTCGGCAGGAAGCTGAGTGGGCTCGACGGTAATGTCGGCGGCATTGTGGCCGGTGACTTTGATGATGAGGGGCGACGTGACATCTGTGGTAGTAATCTTGGGATAACGCTCCACAAATCCGTCAGTGGCGAAACTGGTTGTTGATGTGGCGGTAAACCAGTAGGTCCCCGAGTCGAGTTTGATGGTGCCTTTGGTGACGGGGGCGGTGCGCTTCTGCACGGTGACGTAGAAATCGGCTCCGTTCAGCAGCATCGGGCCATCGGTTTCGTCATCGTAGACGAAGGCCAGGAAATACTCGCCCTCGGCAAAATCAGCGGGCAGGTCCATCGGTAGTGTAACCGACTTGTGGCTGCCGGCGGCGAGAGTGACGCTGACGGCGTCGGTCATTGTCTCGTCCTGGATGTACAGGTCGGTACCATCCTCGGTGCATAGGGCGGCGTAGATGGGAACTGTAGTGGTGACAGTGCCCTGGTTGAGGACTTCGGCCACAATGTTGTTCCTCTCGCCGATATATAATACGGGGTTCTCGACGTCGTAGGCGACTTTTATCTGCGACGGGTCGCCTGAGGGTGTCGGGTCAGGGTCATCGCCGCCCGAGCCTTTGACGATGTTGACATAATAGATGTCATCGGTGATGCCGCCGTCAAATATATCCGAGTCAAGCATGTGGAAGAGATAGTATTTACCGGGGGCGAAATCGGCCGGAATATCCAGCGGAAAGTCGTAGTACTTGGTCTCGCCGTCTTTGATGTTGATTTCCACGGTGTGTTTTGGCAGACCGCTGACCTCGTACATGAATCCCTTGTTTTCAGGGTCGTCCAACATCAGAGTGGCATAAATCGAAGCATAGACATCGCGTTCCTCGTGACATTCGATGCGTGTATGGATGTTGTGTGTTTTGCCGGCCTCGAGAGTGAGCTCTTCAACATCAAGGTAGGCGAAAGTCATTTCAGGGGGACGTACGTCCTTGCCGCCTTCGATGGTGATGTCGCTGCCGCTGACGGTGAGCGTAAGGGACTCAATGCCTGAGGTCTCGACCCAATAGGGCATGTAGCTCCAGTACTGGTCTCCCGAGACTTTGTAGACAGGCCGCACGGCGTAGACGCCGTTGGCCACGTTGGAGGGCACGTTGAAAGTCAGTTCGCCTTCGCCGTAATAGGGCTCGTAATTCTTGCCGGTGGCGATGGTGATGTATGACTTCGCTCCTGTCGTTTTGTTCTTGAGCTCCACACCGTATGAGAAGGTACCTGCCCAGGGCGACATGTTCCAGAAGCCATGTCCTGCAAACTCGTCACCGGCGATGAGAGTGATTTTACGACCCGAAGCGGTGCCGTAGAGATAACCCTCGACCGACATGTATGGTTTCTGCTTTGTGGAGCCGCTTACGGGCTTGCGCATGTCCAGGATGGCGTCCTGGCCCCAGTTGAAGCCGCCGGCACCGCCGCCGGCGCCGAGGGCTTCGGGGTCGAGGGCGTCAAGCGAGAAATAGCCGTCGCTGTCGCCGCTCCAGCCCCAGTTGATGTGGAAGAAGCCGTCGGCCGAACGGTAGCCGTCGCAGATGAAGCAGTGGCCGCCGGCATCGCCGACGCCACCGTAGATGATGGGGCCGTTCTTGAGGTTATCGTAAATCATTCCGGCCCAGACGTCCGAAGCGTAGTGGTCGCGGTAGATGTATCGCACGCCCTGGTCGTAGCCGAAGTTGTTGACGAGGGCGGGTATCATGTTGCTGGATACGGCGCCCGAGCCGCCCTCATTGTCGCCGCCGTAGTTCATCTTGATTGAGTAGCCTACGGTTTTCATCAGCGAGGAGATGGCCTTGCGCTGGGCGGCGGTGCCGCTGGTGGCCGTCGGGTAGGTCAACAGCATGTTGTTCCAGTCGAAGGTGACGTTGAGGTTTGCCGACAGGGTTGTTCCGGTAAGCTCTCCCTCGGTTTCACCCTCTTCTGCAGTGTTCTCCCAGAGATATGAGATAGAGCCGGTGCCTTTTGCGGGGTATTTGTAGTAGTACATGGCCTGGGCCATGGCCGTAGCCACGCAACCTGTGTATGTGCGTGAGCCGTTGAAGTCGGGGCACTCGTTGTTGTAGGGCGCGCCCTGGTCCCAGGTTGTCTTGACAAGAGGTGCGATGTCGGCTTTCCCGGAAATGTCGACCGGAGCCTTGCGTATGGCCTTTTTGCCGACTTTGATGCGGGGATGTTTGACTGCCCATTCAATCTGGCGTCCGTACTGGCCGAGCCACCAGCGTAGAGTGGGATTGAGCTGTTCGGCCGATTCCACCGGTTTATCGGTATAGCCTAACAGGGGACGGGCTGTGTCGTCACCGCTGACAAATACAGTGTTTGCGTCGCTTGTAAAGGCGTAGTAGGTGACGAGGTCGTCCGAACGGCCTGTGGCGATAAGCCTGTGGCCCGTCCCTTTCAGGGCTGCGGTCTTCTGCGGTCCTCCGGCCGACGAGAGACGCTGGAGAGCCTCGTCGGCGGTGAGCTGGCGGGCATTTGCGCCGGCGATGCCAAGCATAACGAGCATGGACGCCGTGAGTTTCTTTGCAATTGAAACTCTGAGTTTGGAATTTTTCAAGGTTGTATGGTATTAAAATGTGATGATTTCGGGTTATTGTTGCAAAAGTACACATAAATAAAAGAAAAATTGTACGAAATTTAATTTTTTTTTGCGATGATTATCTGCTGCGTTAAATTTTGTTAAATAACCAGGTGATATTTGGCCGGTATGTGCAAATGTAGTACCTTTGTCCCCGCAAAACATCGCGGAGTAGAGCAGTGGTAGCTCGTCGGGCTCATAACCCGGAGGTCGTTGGTTCGAGTCCAGCCTCCGCCACAAAGCAAAAGCCATTCCCCCAGCCGGGGAGTGGCTTTTAACTTTTTAGCGGGACATTAAGGTCGTTAAGGTCTTTAATGACCTTAGGGACTTTAGAGAACAAAGGAGGAGAATAATGCGTAAATTTGTAGGGATATTTTCATAAAAATATCTGCTGAGGGTTGAGTTTTGCGGATGTTATGTGTCTTATTAATGTATGACGAACAGAAACGACATAGAGCAGCTTTTCAAAGCACATTATGCGCAGATGTACCGGTTAGCCAATGCACTTCTGCACGACGATGATCTTGCGCGCGACATCGTCCATGATGTTTTTGCATCGTTGCTTGACGGTCACACAAGCCTCCATGTCAGCGTAGGTTATCTTTTAAACGCGGTCAGGAACCGCAGCCTGAACCATATCCGGGACTGCGAAATTCATCAGCGTATAAACAATCGATATTTCCTTGACAATGAGGAGTACGACAGTGAACGATGGCCTGACGATGAAACGATAGCACGGATTTACAGCCTGATACGCAATGATATTTCCACACAGGCGAAGCGCGTCATTGAATTGCGTTTTTTAGACGGTATGTCATTTGCCCGAATTGCAGCAACAATGGGTATAAGCGAGACTGCCGTTTACCGTCATCTTAGCAATGCACTAAAAGTCATCCGTAAAAAACTCAACGAAAATGGATAAATACGACCTCATTCTTGATATTATCGAGCATCCCGAAAAATATACTTCGGAACAGTTGGCCGAAATAATGTCGGAGCCGGAGACTCGCGAAATTTACAATCTGCTCTGTAAGACGGAGTCAGCGATAAAAGGCTCCGACGAGCCGGACGTCAATTCCGAGTGGGAAAAGTTCTCAAACTCTCGGTTAGTTCGCTCTCGCCGGGTATTCTCATGGTTCGGCAGTCGTGCTGCATCAATCGCAGCCATAGTCGGCACATCAATCGCGGCTGTCGCCGCCGGAATAGCAGTTACAGTGTCGGTAATCGACCATAAATCGGAACCGATTGCTGAAAACACGGCTGTCGCGCCGTCTGCTGCAGTCGTATCAACAGATGCGATAGCGACTAAGTGTGACACTGTCAATGTGAACTTGACTCCTGTAATGTTTGAGAATGAGCCTCTTGAAAAAATCATGAATGAAGTTGCCAAAGCATACAGGGTTGAAGTGAAGTTCGAGGACGTGAATGTCGCTTCTCTGCATTTGTACTATAAGTTTGACCCGTCGCTGACTCTGAACGAAGTGATAGAACAACTCAACACTTTCGAGCAGATAAACATCAGACGAAACGGCAAAACTCTAACCATTGACTGAAATGCGAACCATACTGACTATAATATTGGCTGTGATGACATTCATTTCAGCCAGCGCTTACAAATACGCCTATTCATTCGATAACACTCCTATATCGGAGGCCATTGTAAGAATAAGCAAAGATAACCCTGACGTCAATATTTCCTTTATTTACAAGGAACTTGATAATTACCGTACTTCTGCAAGAATTGCCACCGATGATGTCTATAAGGCATTACGTCAGACCATAGGACTGAACCCGGTGTCTATTATTAATCAGTCCGGCCATTACTATATCGAAGCGCTGCAGCATGGACGCTTTATTTATCACGGAATTGTTGTAGACAACGATAATGAGCCTGTTGTCGGAGCGTCTGTTATGATTCTCTCTCCAAGGGATTCAACGGTTGTTACTTATGGTATTTCAGATAGTGGAGGCCACTTTTCTATCCCGTGTGATAAGAAAAATATTCTTGCAAAGTTTTACTGCATGGGGTATAAAACGGCCTTTGTAAACCAACCGCCCTTTGCTATGGGAAAAGTGACTATGCAATATTCACCAATACAGCTTTCGGCAGTTTCCGTGGAAGCTGACAATATCTCGTTAGCCGCCGACAAGAACATCTATATTCCTACTTCACGGCAGAAAAACGCAGCCCGGGATGCAACTGATTTATTGCGCCGCATGGCGATTCCACAACTGGTAATAAATCCTGCCGACAACAGTGTCAAGGATGTGTTTGGCAACGATGTCAAGGTTTTCATTAACTATCAATTATCTTCGTCGGATGAACTGAAAGGCATGAAAATGACAGATGTACGGAAAATCGAGTATCTTGAGTTCCCGACCGACCCCCGTTTCAGAGGAGAGCCTCGCGTTGTAAATTTCATTGTTCAGGAATATGAATATGGCGGTTATACTAAAGCCACTGAGTCATTCAGAACATTAAACGGCATCTTCAACAATACATCGGTTTTCAGTCGTTTTACTTATAAAAAGATGACGTACGATGTTTATGCCGAAAGTGACAATCAGCGCTATCACCATACAGGTTCAGATAATGTGGCGGTGTATAGGCTTGAAAACAATTCGGAACCGTTGACGGTCAATCGCAAGGAGTCGTTTAAAGAATCAGACACAAGAAGCAATCAGGTCCCTGTAACATTCAGAGCAACTTATAACACTCCTCGGTTTACAGCTCGCAACACATTGTCCTTTACGCATTTTTCATCTCCCGAGCAACAAACTTCCGGAGATTTAGAGGTAAATATCCACCCCGAAGATAATTATACATATACGCGAAGCAATCCCAATCGAAACAATACAGTATCTTATAACAGCAATTTTTGGGGACTGATAGGTTCTAATGCTTCATTTGATATTACGCCCAGCTTCCGCCATACACATCGCAATAACACTTCTTTTTATGAATCGACGCTTATGCAGTCATCGGTTCTTAACCACATCACAGAGAATACTTATAACTGGGGATTGCAGGCTACCGGGCGCATGGTATTCGCAGAGAAAAATCAGTTATCTCTTTTTGTCGGGAGCGGCCAGAACATCTTCAAACTGAATTATCAGGGGGCTAACAATGCCCGTGACTCATATTCCAACTCTTACTTGGCTGCCGACGTCCGCTACAGATATCAGACCAAAAAAATATCTGTTACGACATTTGTAGGTTTTAGCATTGAACACAACTCGATGAACAATATCACGACAAACGATGCTTCTCCAAGAGCCGGAGTTAACTTCTGGCTGTCAATTAATAAGAAAAGTCAGCTTTCGGGATATTTATCATATCAGACAACAACTCCTGATATAAGCATGAAAGCTAATGACATTGTCCGAAGTAACGAGTATATGTATCTTACCGCCAACCCGAATTTGAGGAATTGGCGAAACCTGAACTCCAACCTCGCATATAACTGGTATCACAACAATTCATTCTCGTTAGCTGCCTTTGCCGGTTATGATAGTGATTTCAACCGCGTGGCAACAGTCTACCAATTATACAATAATGGGTCAGCGCTCCTTCGCAGCTATGTAAATAATGGTTCGTTTATACATTACTACATAGGTGTTTCTGTCAATTACAAGCTGTTCAATAACAATTTTCAACTATATGCCAATCTGACGCAAAATGCGTACGATATAACAGGCTCTTATAAGGATAGCTGTTATCCTTTAAGAATACAACTGCAAGCTGTCTATTATTGGAAATCGTTCAACGTACTCGCTTCGTGGGGTAATCCCCGGCGCACGCTCACCGAAAACTCGAATTATATAGTTCGCGGCCGCAATTTTCACATGCTGTCAGTCGGCTGGGGCAACGGCACTTGGAACGTCAATCTGTCTGCAAAAAATATCTTTAATAAAGGCTGGCAATCAGAATCCTGGCAAAAGAACTCTCCATTGTATTCAGAACGTCAACAATTTTATAACCCTACATCCCACGCAAGCGTCAATCTTTCGGTGACCTACACTATAGGTTACGGTAAGAAAATACAACGAGGCAACGAGGTCAGCGGACAAGGGAGTGCACCTTCTGCTATTGTCAGATAAATGTAAAGAATTTATCGACTCTGTTGATAACATTCAGTTTGATTGTTGAATGTCTTTCTACTTAACGTTAGAGGGCTGACGCTTGGCGTCAGCCCTCTAACGTGGTTGTGGACAGTGGCCGCCCACTGGCGGCCACTGGGGATTTGGGCGGGATTATTCGAATTCGATGACGACGGCGTCGGCGGCTACGGCCTGGCCGGGGGCGACGAAGATGCGCTTGACGGTGCCGGCTTTGTCGGCCTCGAGGTCGTTCTCCATCTTCATTGCCTCGTAGACGAGGACGGTCTGGCCTTTCTTGACGGCGTCGCCGGGTTTAACCTTGAGCTCGACGATGGTGCCGGGCATGGGCACTGTCAGGACGGGACCGGTGACGGGGGCGTTCATGTCGACCTTTGCCTCGGCTGCTGTTTCGGCTGCTGCGGGAGCTTCGGCGGCCTTCTTGGCGTCGAACTCCTCTTTGCGGCGGTTGCGCAGGTACTTGACGGCGACGTTGGGGAGCAGTTCGAGCAGCAGGGCCTCCTCGTTGTTCTTGGCGAGCCTGACGCCGCCGAACTCGGGAAGTTCGGGGTTCTCGGGACGCTTGTATGTGCTGGTGTCATAAGCGACTTCGACGGGGCTGCCGGTGATTTTCTCGCGGAACTCAGCCTTGACGGGCACGGGAGTGTGGCCGTACTCACCCTTGACGAGGGCGGTGAACTCGTTGGACTTGGTGGAGTAGTCGGGACGTCCGCTTGCGCGGTCGATGGCTACCATCACGGCCTGCGAGCCTACAATCTGGCTGGTGGGTGTTACCAGGGGCACCAGGCCGGCGTCGCGGCGAACCATGGGAATGAGCTTCATGGCGGCCTCGAGTTTGTCGGAGGCGTTGAGGGCCTTGAGCTGGGCTACCATGTTGGAGTACATGCCGCCGGGAACCTCGGCGTTCTTGACGAGCTCGTTGGGCTTGGGGAAGCCGAAGTAGGCCTCGATGGCGTGGCAGGCGTCGAGCAGGGTGTCGTAGTCGGCGGCCTTGGCGGCGGCTACGGCGCGGTCGAGCTGAGCCTCGATGTCGGCGGGGAGTTTGTCCTTGAGGGGGTCGAAGTTCTTGGGGAAGTGGTCCTTGTTCATGTCGTATGCGGCGAGGCTCTCGCGGGCGCCGCGCAGGTGGTCGCGGATTTCGCCTACGGCCTCCATGTTGACCTCAAGCTCTACGCCGAGTTTCTGGCAGAATAGGTATACGAGCTCGATGGCGGGAGCGGCCGAGCCGCCTCCGAACCACCAGATGTTGGTGTCGAGGATGTCGACGCCGTTGAGGATGGCCATAACTGACGAAGCCAGGCCGTAGCCGGGGGTGCAGTGGGTGTGGAAGTCGACGGGGACCTTGACCTCCTGTTTCAGGCGGCCGATGATGTCGGCGGCGCGCTGCGGAGTGACAAGACCGGCCATGTCCTTGAGGGTGATGATTTTGGCACCGAGGGCCTCCATGGCCTTGGCCTTCTCGACAAAGTATTCGGTGGTGAAAATCTTCTCGGGCTCGGGGTCCTGAACCTCGATGGTCTCAGTCTTCTTGACAAGGCCGAAGAACGACTTTTTCTCGACGGTCTCGGTGTGGGTGGTGGGCACCCACTTGGGGTCGACGGTGTAGCAGACGGCGCCGTCGGCGATGCCGCCGAGGCCGTTGATGAGCTTGATGGACTCCTTGACGTTGTCGATGTCGTTGAGGGCATCGAAGATACGCATCACGTTAAGGCCGTTCTTGATGGCCTCCTCGTAGAAACCTTTGAGGACGAAATCGGGGTATGGCTTGTAGCCGAAGAGGTTACGGCCGCGCGAGAGGGCCGACAGCAGGCTCTTGCCTTTCATAGCCTTTGAGATGGTGCGCAGACGGTCCCAGGGGCTCTCGTCGAGGTAGCGCATCACCGAGTCGGGGACTGCGCCGCCCCAGACCTCCATGATGTAGAAGCCGGCGTTTTCGTAGTAAGGAAGCAGCTTGTCAATCTCGGCCTGGCTTAGGCGCGTAGCGAACAACGACTGCTGACCGTCACGCAGGGTGAGGTCGCGGATTTTCAGTTTGCGATTTGCCATAGGTATAGGTTATTAGTTTTGTTGTGTTTTAAATGGAAATTTCAATAGTTTAAGGCCGTGCATCCCGGGGTCGGGAAGGCGGCTGGAATAGGGTTGTTATGTCTGTGCCCGGTTAACGTTTGGCAACATTTCCGAGGACAGTCGCAAAGTTATCGTATTTTTTTTGAAATAAAGAAATTTTTCTGCATTTTTTTGTCAAAAAATGAGTAAATTTGTCCCCGAGTAGCACGGGAGGCCGCCTGTAAAGGCGAGGCATCCCGCATTGAACTTAGGCGCAGCCCCTTTGCCATAAGTTGTAGTTTCTAATATAAGGCGCTGTAAGCCAGCGTACCAAATACCGTTCAGTATGTTCAATTTCTTCAGTCGCTCAAAAGGAGTGGGCCGGTTATGGTTCGAAACCGACATACATTGCCATGTTATTCCCGGCGTAGACGACGGATGCCCCGATGCCGACACCTCGGTGGAGGTGCTTGGCCGTATGCACGACCTTGGCCTGCGCCGCATCATTGCCTCGCCGCATGTCACCGAGGTCACCTTCGAGAATAATCGTTCGACGCTGGAGCCGGCCTATCAGACTCTGAAGGAGCGGATGAAGGCGGACGGTAAACTGAACAGCATGGAGCTGTTCTATTCGTCCGAAAACCGCATCGACGGCCTCTTCACCGACAACTTCGAGAAAGGCAATCTGATTACCGTTCCTGTCAACGACGAAAAGTATGTGCTGATAGAGAATGCTTTCATGCAGGAGCCGTGGGACCTCGATAACCTCATCTTTCAGATGCAGGTGCGCGGCTACAGCCCCATCCTCGTACATCCCGAGCGGTTCGTATATTACCATGAGAACCCCGAGCGTCTGGCGCGACTGCATGCCAGCGTGCCGTTCCAGATTAACGTCCTCAGCCTGGCCGGATATTACGGAAAGCAGATACGCAAGTTCGCCGAATCTCTTATCGACAAAGGCTTCGCCGACTATCTCGGCACCGACATCCACAATGTCCGCCACACCGAGGCCATAGCCGAATACCTCAGATCCTCCCAGTCCACCCGCGACGCCCGCGCCCTCTCCGGCATCAAAAACGACAAGGTATTCGGCGCGTGAAAGAGCGGATATTCAATATATGGCTGATTGTTGTCGCCGTTCTTTATGCAGTCATTTTTGAGCTTACGCCATGGGGGTTCGACGATTATACCTACATGTTCGGTACCGTCGGCTGCTCCACTCCCGGCGAGGTTACTGCCGGGATATGGCATAATGTCGTAAACCATTGGTTTTACGATACCGGACGCCTTGCCAATATCATCAGTCCGGTTATTCTCGGCTGGCTGCCTCATTGGGTATTCGCCCTGTTCAGCGGGTTTGCGATGTGGATAACCTTCTTCTACGGAATAAAGCTGGCGGGAGTCTGCGAAGGCTCAGTCCGGTCTTATCTCATAGTTTTTGTCCTTACTTTTGCCTTGCCGTGGCTCGATTTCGCCTTTACTGTCGTTTTTGCACTTAATTATGTATGGACAGGGGCGCTGACGGTAGCGACGCTTTATCTGCTTTTCCGTCGACAACTGCATACGGCCGCGGCCACATGGGGCGCAGCGGCGGTAGCCCTTGCGGCCGGATGGATGCATGAAGGTTTTTCCATACCGGTATTGGCCGGAATGTTCGTATGGTGGCTCTGGCGTCGCAGGCGTGTATCGCGGGCACAATGGACGGTGATGCTGGCCTACCTGACCGGTTTCATATTTATCCTGGTGGCACCGGCGGTATGGACGCGGCTTGACGGGACTTACAATCTGTTCGGTCTGTTGTCGTTTAACGAGATAATTCTGCACGCCGTTGCCTTCTGCATCGTGCCGTATGTATTTCTGATAGTGCTGGCGGTTGTTTTAATCCGAAAGGAACTGCGAGTGAAGTTGCTCGGCGACCGGCAGCTTTGTGGCTTTGTCGCTTTTTCGGCGACGGCGACTGTGGTGGCGACGATAATGTTTTATGTTCTGTACGTCGGCCCTCGTCTCGGATGGCCCGGAACGTTGCTGGCGACACTGGGCCTGGCAGCGCTACTGAGCGTGGTAGGCCCAGTGTCGCGCATGTTGCGCATGGTGCTGTCGGCGGTAATGGCGATATGTGTGCTCGTCAACCTATCGGGGACGGCCGTGCTGCAATATGGCTATCTAAAGGAAAGCGAAAATATTGCCGAACTTTTTAAAGAATCCGAGACCGGCGAGGTTTATTATGACAACCTTCCGGAAAAAATTGACGTCAGTCTCTTTAAGACATCGTCGCGGAGTTTTAACGAGTACATGCCTCAGGAGTGTTTCTCCCATTATTACAGCGATGGGGCCAAGCGACTACAGCTGCTGCCGTCGGCGCTGAAGAACTTCACCGGCGAAAACCTTGAAATCTGTCGGTCCGACTCGACGCTGTTTCTATACAAAGGCATGCTGCTGACCCGTCGCGAGCCGGAGCCGCAGACAACAATCCGCTTGTATACCGAGGATTTCGGCACCGTTGTCTCACGCTTGCGTACGCGAGCTTATACCGCCGCGGACTCGTCGCGCTGGTATCTGATAATTCCTCATGCGGTACAGATGTACGGCCTTCGGGTCGAAGATGCGGAAATGTTGTGCAGGTAATGGGTGACGGAATATAAGCAGGCGGCAAACTCACAAAAGCTGTTATTGGGACTTAAAGTATGCTGATTCTGCGGCGATACGTTGCCGTAGCGCGAGGTCCACTGGCATCCTCATAGGTGGTTTTAGATATTTATGATGCGGAGATTCAGGTTGCTTTTGTTGATTATTCAATGTTTAGCTGACGCGGACTCTGGCAGGGAAGCTCCCGGGTTAACCGGATAAAGTATTTAAGATCCCGATATTTCGTTGTGTCAGTAATAATCCATGTATTTTTATGAGTTTTAGATTCTAATATGGAATCTTACCATATTAATTAACTAATCAGCAAAATTATGGCACAATTTAAACTTATGGTTTCAGCGCAGGAGACATATATTCTTGCAGCCGGTGAAAATGTGAATGTATCAGACGAAAGTGAGTGGGGACATAATCCGGGAACTTTCGGGAAAAATAGAAGGACGGATATTACAGCCAGGGCTTCAGGCGGTTTTATAAGCTTCATGGAGAGATGTATCATCCGGCTTGCCGATGCCGGCCGTAGCCGCACCTCCGAAACTTACCGTTCCGCTCTCAGGAGTTTCAGCTCCTTTTGTGGGCATCGCCGCCCGACGGCCGATGACATCAATGCCTCTCTCATCGAGGACTACGAAAATTATCTGGTCCGGCGAGGGCTTTCGCCAAATACAACATCTTTTTATATGCGTGTATTGCGTGCGGCATACAATAGTGCCGTCATCAGCGGGCTCACTGCCCAGCGCTCGCCCTTCGCCCGCGTTTATACCGGAATAGGACGCACTGTTAAACGCGCGGTACCCATTTCGGTCATAAGCAGTATTAAGAAACTTGATCTTAGCGGCAACCCGTCGTTAGAACTGACCCGCGACCTATTTATGTTCTCATTCTATACACGCGGGATGAGTTTTGTCGACATGGCATATCTTTGTAAGGATGACCTGAACGGCGGTGTGCTCAGTTATGTCCGGCACAAAACCGGCCGTCGTTTGAATATAAAGTGGGAAAAATGCATGCAGGAGATTGTCGACCGATATTCGGCCCTTACCGACGGCACCCCCTTTCTTTTGCCTGTCCTTAATGATAGTAAGGACACAGAGGGGTTACGCCGCCTTTACTGTACCACGCTACGCTGTGTCAATCGTAAACTCAGGAAGCTGGGAGAACTTGTCGGGTGCAAAATCCCGCTGACAACTTATGTGGCGCGTCACACCTGGGCCAGTACGGCATACGCGCGTAATATACCTGTGGCAGTAATCAGCGAGGGTCTGGGACATGAGTCCGAAAAGACAACGCGCGTATATCTGAAGTCCCTCGATGACGATGTCATAAACCGAGCAAATGCAAGTGTAATAGACGCGCTCAAATAAACGTCGGTAATACAGCGCATAACACAGCTTTGCCTTAACAAAAAAAGTCCGTCTCCTGATAAGAGACGGATTTTCGTTGCAAAGATATATAAAACATTTGAATAGTCAAGCGATTTTCAAAAAAAATTTACGACGTCAAACACTTTTTTTCAGATTTTAAAATTTCCGGACATCCGAAAGGGCCGGGCTTGATTGTCTGTTTGACAGCCGGAGACCGGTCTGACCGTCGCTCTCTTATCAGGAGTTGGTCATTTTAGTGTATCAAATTAGTGTATCAAAAACCAAATTATTAACCTGGTAAAAAAAACAACCTAATATTAATTAACAAAACTATCAATTATGAGAAAAGTAATCCTTAATGTTTCGCTTCTCATGATGTTGGCAGGTGCAATGTCCACGACTGTCGTCAGTTGTAAGGACTATGATGATGACATCACCAACATTAACGAGAATACGGACGGACTCAGCAAACAAATCGACGCTCTGAATGCGGCTCTCGAGCAGTATAAGAGCGAGGCTGCTGCTGCAAGCGCTTCGGCTCAGCAGGCTATCAAGGATGCTGCCGCCGCCGCCGCCAAGGGAGACCAGGCCATGGCTGCCGCCAAGGCTGCCGAGGCTCAGGCTGACCTTGCCAAGCAGGCTGCCGCACAGGCAAAGGCTGACGCTATTGAAGAAATGAAGAAACTTCTCAGTGAAGCCGACGCCAAGAATGCCAAGGAGATTGCTGCTCTTGCCGGACGCATTGACGGTATTGAAAACGGCCTGAAGAACATTGACCTCACCGACATCAACAAGCAGCTCGGCGAACAGGCCGCCACTATCGCTCAGCTCAACAAAGACAAGGAAGCCCTTCAGGTGCAGATCAACACCTTGATGAACTTTAAGTCTTCGGTGGAGGCTCAACTCTCTACTCTTGAAGGCAAAGTCAACGGTCTCAGCACTGACCTCGGCAACGTCAAGAGCCAGATTGAGGAACTGACCGGCAAGCTCACCACCCTTCAGGGCACCGTTAACGGGCTCCTTAGCCAGTCTAACGCCAACAAGGGCAAAATCGATGAGCTTGATCAGGCTCTCAAGGGCATATCAACGGAAATCGGTAAAATCAACACGTCGCTGACCACTATCGCAGGTGTCATGGGCAACCGCCTCTCCAGTGTCACACTTATCCCTGACCTCTATGTCGGCGGCATCCCCACCATCGAGTTCCAGTCGGCCAAGTATGTCGCCATGGAAGGCAGTGACAAGGACGGTTATAAGGTTGGTAAAAAGACCTTCATCATCAGCAATGATGAGACTACTGCCACCTACCGCATGAACCCCAGCACCATTACCCTGAACGATATCGTCAAGACCGGTATCTCGTATGTAAGCTCCGAGGCTCGCGTACGTGCCCGCGTCCGCGGTCAGGAAGTTGAGAACGACCTTATCCAGACTGTTCCCGACAAGACTGAAATCGACGCTTTCGGCCGTCTTTCCGTCCGCCTGAAAAAGTCGAACACCGCCAGCCTCAACCACCCGAAGGATGGTTATGTATATACTGTTTCACTGAAGGTGCCCGTAGCCGAGAAGCATCTCTTCGAGGGTGAGAACTCGTTCAGCGTATTCTCAGAGTACACCAGCCTGAGCGAGACTTACTTCCAGCCCGAACTCCGCTTCATCGACGGCAGCCTGTTCAACGACATCAGCAAAAACGCTGACGGCGCTCCCGCACACATGAGCACCAAGGCCGAGGCCTATGCCTCGAAGATGAACATGCTCGTCGCCACCAAGCTGGCTTATGACGCCACACTTGACCTCGACAAGCTTGTCGCCGGCTGGAAATACTTTGATCCTGACCATGGCAAAGACGTTATGCTGACTCACGAGCAGCTCGGCGAGTACGGTCTGGATATCCGCTATTTCGTTCCCGAACAGCCCTATTTCGTTACATCGGAAGATAAAACCGACCAGCAGAAATTCGCCAAAATCAGCGGCACAACTCTGACTCCGGTCACTGCAACAGGTCAGACCAATAACGAAAGTATCATCGGCCGTCAGCCCATCATCGGCGCTGTGCTGTACGACAAGAGCAACAACAACAATGTAGTTGACTGCAAGTATTTCAAGGTCCTCTACACTGCCAAAGCCATGGAGCCCGTCAAGATTGACTTCCCCGGCTTCGATGCAGAGACAATGACCTGCGAAGAAATGCCTATCGCTGTCACGTGGAGTCAGTTCCAGGAGTATGTTCTTGAGAAATACGATAATAACAAGGGTATCTCGAAAGAGGACTTCGCCAAGATTTATAAGGTAGACGCCGCCTCCACTCAGGCAAGCAAGGGCGCTCTCGATGTCAACATCATTCAGGATGGAACCGGCGGTTCGACTCCTATCATCGAATGGGTTCTCAACCCGGATGATCTCTCGCCCGTCAAGCCCGGTCAGGTTATCACTCTCACTGCAACGGTTGTATTCTACGATCCTCAGGGTCTGCGTCCCAACCTTGTAGTAACCCTTACCCGCACCATCAAGGTTCCCGGTGAGGCCAAACTCGGCAGCACTCACGGCAACTACTGGAAGGACAATGTCCTGCTGATCTATCCTGTTCCCATGCAGGGTACCGAATGCGGCAACCAGGTCGCTGATTACAATACCAATATCCTTCAGGACCGCGTCAAGCCCTATGTAACCGGTCTCCTTGGCTGCGCCAGCTGGGATGTTGATCTGGCCAAGAAGTCGCCCTATTCCGGCTATATCGCCATCAATGATGAGAACGGCCAGAAATTCCAGCACTGGGGTATGAACGAGGCTAACCAGAAAAAACTCGACCACATCTATTATACGATTGCAAATGATGCCGCAGGCAAGGCACTTGTCGAGAAAGCCAACAACGACAATCATTACTATGATGTCGCAATCAACTGGATGTCGAATGTCAACGGTAACCCGAAGAACGCCTATACCTTCGCCACCAGCACCCTGCGCATCCTCCAGATCCTGAATGTCGACGCAAAGACATCCAAGGGTGTCAAGGACGACAGCCACTCGGAGCCCATCAAGCTCGGCGAACTCGTTACCATGCATGACGCTTACGGTAACCTCGTAGCCAACACTTCCGGTCTGCCCGGTGAGTACTACAAGTTCTACGGCGTTAAGTCGATAGTCTTCAGTAACAAGGTTCAGGTTGCCAATACTCTCGACGGCAAGCGTGTAACCCTCGGCGAATTCAACGACAAAATTACCGTTACGGTTTCCAGCGACGGCACATTCAATTACGCCAACGCAGGTGCTCCTCTGGTAAGCGACATCTATATCTTCGTTCCTGTAACCATCACACACCGTTGGGGTGTCCTCAAGACCGAAGTCGCTGTTCCCGTAACGCACAAATTCTGAAAACCTGACAGCAGGAAATACTGATAACGCTTTTTTGAGTCTGCAATCAAGACTGGGAGGAAACCTCACCTCTTGTATTCCTCCCACGTCTTGCTTGTGAAAGCGGAAGCATTATCCACCACTTAAAAAGAGACCATGCCAAAATCGGCATGGTCTCTTCGTTTTTTGTATCGCCAAGGCTTTGTCAGGATGGTTACGGCTTTTTGGAATGTGTCATGGCTGGTTTTGCGAAAAATTTGTACCTTTGCGTTATAATGAAACAATAGGCCCTTACTATAGCATGGAAGACCCGGAAGACGACAAAAAACCAATCGAAAATAACTGCGACGGAGTTAACGACGAATTTATGGCCGAGGAGCAGGCTGCAGCGGCTGAGGCTGAGGACCCTGTGACTGAAGAGGAGCAGGGGGCTGAGGCTGTGGACGGCGGGATGCCTGAGATGGAGGACGTCGACGGTGCCGGTGAGGAGCCGGCGCATGCTTCGGCATTGCCGTATGTGAGCGGTGCTGTGCCTCCGCGGCATCTGCTGCAGGGAATGTACCAGAACTGGTTCCTGGAGTATGCGTCGTACGTCATCCTTGAACGTGCCGTGCCTCACCTTGAGGATGGTCTGAAGCCTGTTCAGCGGCGCATCCTGCACACGATGAAGACGCTCGATGACGGGCGCTTCAACAAGGTCGCCAATATCGTCGGCGCCACCATGCAGTACCATCCGCACGGCGACGCGTCCATCAACGACGCGCTGGTGCAGCTGGGCCAGAAGGACCTGCTGGTGGAGACGCAGGGTAACTGGGGCAACATCCTCACCGGAGCTCCTGCCGCTGCCGGTCGTTACATCGAGGCCCGCCTGTCGCAGTTCGCTCTCGACGTGCTCTACAGCCCCAAGGTGACTGACTGGATGCTCAGCTACGACGGCCGCAAGAACGAGCCGGTTACGCTGCCGGCAAAGTTCCCGCTGCTGCTTGCGCAGGGTGCCGAGGGTATCGCCGTGGGCCTCTCGTCCAAAATTCTTCCTCACAACTTCAACGAAATCCTCGATGCCGCCGTAGCCTACCTCCACGGCGAGGAATTCGCGCTATACCCTGACTTCGTTACCGGCGGCATGATTGATGTGTCGCGCTACAACGACGGCGCCCGCGGCGGGTCGCTGCAGATTCGCGCCAAAATAGAAAAGGTTGACAACCGCACCCTCGCCATCACCGAAATTCCTTTCGGCAAGACCACCAACACCCTCATCACCTCCATCATCCAGGCAATGGAGAAGGGAAAGATAAAAGTGCGCAACATCGAGAACCTCACCGCCCGCGAGCCCCGCATCCTCATCCACCTGCAGCCAGGCACATCGTCAGACAAGACAATCGACGCGCTGTACGCCTTTACCGACTGTCAGGTCAAGATTTCGCCCAACTGCTGCATCATTGAGGACCGCAAGCCTCGCTTCGTCACCGTCAGCGACGTCCTGCGAAGCTCGGTAGAGCATACCCGCGAGATTTTGCGCCGCGAGCTGGAGATTGAGCTCGGAGAAGTGCGCGAGCAGCTGTTCTTCGCAAGCCTCGAGCGCTATTTCATTGAGAAACGCATATACAAGGCCAAGGAATACGAGCAGGCTCCGGACATGGACGCCGCCATCGCTTTCGTGGACTCGCGCCTTGAGCCGATAAAGAAAAAGCTGTTGCGCGACGTCACCCGCGATGACATCCTGCGCCTGTTCGAGATAAAGATGAAGCGCATCCTCAAGTTCAGCTCGGATGACGCCGACCGCCTGATTGCCAACTATAACGACCGTATCGCCGACATCAGGGACAAAATCGAGCATATCACTGATTTCACCGTCGAATGGTATCGCGGCCTCAAACGCAAATACGGTGAGAATTATCCGCGCCACACTGTTCTGCGCAGCTTCAATTCCATCGAGGCCGCCACTGTCGCCGAGGCCAACGAGAAACTGTACATCGATCGCAACGAGGGTTTTATCGGCACGGCGCTCAAAAAGGACGAGGACACCGAATACCTGATGAATGTCTCATCACTGGACGACATCATCATCTTTTATAAGGACGGCCGCTACAAGGTTGTCCGCGTAGCCGAGAAACTGTTTGTGGGTAAGAACGTGCTCTATGTGGGCGTGTTCAAGCGCAACGACAACCGCACGCACTACAATGTCATCTACCAGAACGGCAAAGGCGGTGCATATTATATGAAGCGTTTCATCGTCACCGGCGTCACCCGCGACAAGGAATATAATGTAACCCAGGACCGCCCCGACAACCGCGTACCCGGCAGCCGCATCGTATGGTTTTCGGCCAACCCCAACGGCGAGGCCGAGGTGGTGCGCGTGACGCTCAAACCCAAGCTGAGACTCAAGACGCTGCAGTTCGACGTCGACTTCGGCGAGCTGCGTGCCAAGAACCGCGCGTCGATGGGCAACCTCGTCACCAAGAACGAGGTACACCGCTTCTCGCTGAAGGAGAAGGGCACGTCGACACTCGGCGGCCGCAAGGTGTGGTTCGACTGGGACGTCCTGCGCCTCAACTACGACGGCCGCGGTGAGTTGCTTGGCGAGTTCCAGGGCGATGACCGCATCCTGGTAATCCTCAAGGACGGAACGTATTACACCTCCACATACGAGGCCACAAACCACTATGAGGACAATATCCTGCGCATTGAGAAATTCCGCCCGGGACACATCTTCACGGTCCTGTTATACGATGTAGACAATCAGGACTATCCGTATATGAAGAGGTTTGTCTTCGAGCCTACCGTGCGCAAGCAGCGCTGGCTGGGCGAGAATCCGGCAAACCGGCTCATCGGCCTGTCCGACCATGCCGGAGCACGCTTCGAGATAACCTTTGGCGGCGGTGACAGTTTCCGCGAGCCTCTCATCGTCGATGCCGCGACGTTCATCGCCGTCAAGTCCATCAAGGCAAAGGGCAAACGCCTGACAACGTACACGATAGACAAGGTTACCGAGTTGGAGCCGGACACTGCCGTGGCCGAGGACCAGGAGGTGGCCGACATGAACATGAACACCGACGGCGGCAACGTCCCCGAGCCGGAGCCTGACCGCCCCGACGACGAGGTGCGCGACGAAATCACGGGCCAGAAGCGTCTCTTTGAAGACGATAGCGAATAAAACTATTTTGACATGCGAAAATTACTGATGGCGTTGTGCCTGGGCCTGGCTTTTTCGGCTGCGGCCCGCGAGGCTGCCGATTCCGTTTCGGAGCCTAAGCCGCTACGTCCCGTGCTGTCGGCGTATATGGCCGAGGTAGGCACTGCGCATCTTGCCGACACTTACCTGACGCCCCTGCGGTATTCGGGCATGCACTACGGCCTGGCTTACGAACGGATGCAGGCTATGAAGGTGTCGCCGGAGAGCTGGATTATGCAGCTTGACGCCCGCATTGACGTCGACCGCGTTCTCAACAACCCCGTCCGCAACGCTGTCATGTGGAACGGCAATCTGGACGTGCGCTGGGCGGCCATGCGCCGTTGGAAAGTCGGTGGAGGGCTCACGCTCGGCATCGGTCCCGGTGCCGGTCTGCGCGGCGGAGTGCTGTACCTCTCGCGCAACGGCAACAATCCGGCTTCGGCAAAGGGCGCGATAACTTTTGACGCACGCGGCATTGCTTCGTATCCTGTCACTATCGGGCGTCTGCCCGTGGTGTTCCGCTATGAGGCGTCGCTGCCGGTGACGGGTGCGTTCTTCTCTCCCGATTACGGCCAGCTGTATTACGAAATCTGGCTTGGCGAGCGCTCGGGTCTGTGCCACGGCGCCTGGTGGGGCAATTACTTTGACATGGACAATCTGTTCACGGCCGATTTGCGCCTGGGCGGCACGACTTTGCGCATAGGCTACCGCAATCACATCCTTTCCACCAAAGTATCGGACATCGTTTCGCGCCGCGTCACGCATGCCTTCGTGATAGGCATCGCCACAGAGTGGCTGTCGCTGTCGCCGCGCCGCAGGACCACGGATGTTCCCGTTGTTTCACCGCTTTACTGACGCCGTTATGAAAAAAACAATCCTGGCATTTATCGCGATACTGACGGTGACTTCGACGCTGACGTCGTGTCATTCCATTCCCGAATACGAGAACACCGGCAAGGGAAATTTTGAACAGCTGTGGACACTCTTCGACGAGCATTACTGCTTCTTCGGCGAGGATGGTGTTGACTGGGACTCGGTCTATCGCGCCTATTCGCCGCGCGTCGCAGGCTGCCGGACGCAGCGCGAGCTGTTCAACCTCTGCGCCGACATGGTAAACGAGCTGCGCGACGGACACGTCAACCTGGCGGCTCCTTTCGCCACATCTTATTATAAGAAGTGGTGGAGCGACTACCCGCAGAACTACGACAAACGTATCGTTGAAGAAAATTACCTCTTTTTCGGCGGTCAGCAGATTGGCAGCATAACGTATGCCATTCTCCCGCAGAATATCGGCTATATCTCCATTCCCACGTTCAGTAGCGGCATCGGCGAGGGCAACCTTGACTACGTGCTCAACTATCTGGCAATTTGCGACGGACTGATTATCGATGTCCGCGACAATGGCGGCGGCGACATGGACAATGTCGAGACATGGGTGTCACGCTTCATCACCAAGCGCACCCTCGCCGGCTCCATCTGCCACAAGACCGGCAAAGGCCACAATGATTTTTCCAAGCCTTACGAATACTACTACGAGCCGTCGGCGGGCCATCTCCTATGGGGCAAGCCCGTGGCTCTGCTGACCAACCGGAGCACATTCAGCGCCGCCAACAATTTCGTGTCGATAATGCGCCTTCTTCCCAAAGTCACCCAGATTGGCGACGTCACCGGTGGCGGATGCGGCATGCCCCTGTCGTTTGACCTTCCCTGCGGCTGGACCGTCCGCATGTCCGCCTGCCCCGTCTACGACCCGCAGGGCAATCTAACCGAGTTCGGCCTCCCGCCCCACATCTCCGTCACCCAGACCCCCGCCGACCTCGCCTCAGGCCGC
Source organism: Muribaculaceae bacterium (assembly GCA_051871645.1). Lineage (GTDB taxonomy): Bacteria > Bacteroidota > Bacteroidia > Bacteroidales > Muribaculaceae > CAG-873. The sequence goes on from JBJEDC010000003.1 coordinate 22,521, forward strand.
GACCCCATCCTCGACACCGCCATCGCCCACCTCACCCACAACACCGCCCCCATCCTCCCCTGACGCCCCGCAGGTGCCGTTATGGCATGTGATGACCGTTATCGGTCGAGTTCGACCGATAACAGTGACGGCCTGTGGCTGTGGAGATGGGCGCATGGCGGGTGTCCACGGCAGGCCGGCGGGTGTGCTTTGTGGGGTTAGAGTTGGGAGAAGTGGTGGCGGGAGCGGAGGTAGTAGGCGGTGAGGATGTTGTGGCGGGTGTCGGGACGGGTGTCGAGGAGGTCGGTGGAGGGGTGCGCAGTGTAGTCGGGGCGCATGCGGCGGAAGTCGCGGTGGGCGCGGAGGACGGCGCGGGCGTTGGGGATGTCGAGGGTGAGGGCGAACTTGGCGAAGGCGACGGTGTCGAGGAGACGGCGGACGAAGAGCTTGCGGCGGCGCGTGCTGTCGGGGAGGTTTTTGTGCAGCATCAGCAGGTTGTTGCGGAAGTTGAGGTAGGTCTTGCGCGGGTTGGAGGCGGGGAGGGAGCCTCCGCCGAGGTGGTAGACGTAGCTTGACGGCACGACGTATATCTGCCATCCGGCCAGAAGCATACGCCAGCACAGGTCAATCTCCTCCATGTGGGCGAAGAATTTCTCATCAAGGCCTCCGACTTCAAGGTAGACTTTTGTGCGCACCGTCAGAGCGGCGCCGGTGGCCCAGAATACGGGGATGGGGTCGTCGTACTGGCCGTGGTCCTTCTCGCAGGTGCCGAAGATGCGTCCGCGGCAATAGGGGAAGCCGTGCTTGTCGATAAATCCGCCCGAAGCACCGGCATACTCGAAGGTGTCGCGCTGTGTGTCGGCCAGGATTTTGGGCTGTACGGCGGCGACGTCGGGGTGCGCGTCAAGGAAGTCGATTAACGGCTCCAGCCATCCGTCGGGTGTCTCTACATCGCTGTTGAGCAGGACGGTATACTCATAGCCCTTTTCGGCGGCGATAGCCAGAGCACGGTTGTAGCCTCCGGCAAAGCCGTAGTTCTCCGGGAACGGCCATACCTCCACCTCGGGAAAATCCTTGGCAAGGACCTCCAGCGAGGCGTCCGTCGAGCCGTTGTCGGCGACGATGACTTTGCCTACGTGTCCCGTGTTGGCAGCTACAAAAGGCAGATAGCGGCGCAGCAGAGCCTCGCCGTTCCAGTTGAGTATGATGACGGCGCAGCGCGGCGCGGCGTTGCCCGTGGTTTTGTCAGTTATGCTGATTTGCTGTGACATTTGCGGTGTCTTGGGGTATTTTGTGCTTCCAGCGGTTGTGCGACCACAGCCATATTGCGGGATTTTCGAGGATATTCTTTTCAAGCAGACGGTAGTACAGCTCGGTCATGGCGTGCTCCGGCATGTCGGCGGCGTTGTCGGCCATGGGTACCACGTCGATGTGGTAGTGTCCGCGCTTAGGTTTGGATGTATGCCAGTATACCACCGTCATGCCCAGACGTCGTGCCAATGTCTCCGTGCCGGTGATGGCGAGGGTGGGGCGCCCGAGGAAGGTCACCAGGTGTCCCGCATCGCCGTGGCTGGGCTTCTGGTCGCTCATGAAACCAGTCACTGATGCTATGCCCTGACGGCGCATCTCCACGAATTTGCGCAGGGCCGAGTTCTTGGGGATGGAAATCGAGCCGAAGCGCGAGCGCACCTTGAGCATGAGCCGGTCAAAGGCCTTGTTGCGCAGGGGACGGTAAATCTGGCAGAAGAGGTCGCCCTGTTCCACCTCATGCTTGCAGTGCAGGGTCACTGACGGCGCCCATTCCCAGTTGCCGCAGTGGGCAAAATAGGCCGTTACCGAGCGGCCCTCGTCGAGGGGTCCGGTAATGTGTTCGAGGCCCGACCAGGTGAAGCGGCGCTCCACCTCTTTGTCCGAGATGTGCAGCAGCTTGACAGTCTCTACGATGTAGTCGGCGAAATTGCGGTAGAACTGCCGGCATATCGCCTTGCGCTCGGCCTCCGTCTTGTCGGGGAAACAGGCCGCGAGGTTCTTTGTCACCATGCGTCGGCGGTAGCGTACGACGTGGTATATCAGCACGAAAAGGACGTCGGCGAGGACATACAGCACCGGCAGCGGCAGCAGGGCCAGCGGGTAAAGGAGGCCTAAGAGCAGATAATACGCTATGTTGGTGCGACGGTCTTTCATTGTTCGGAGACAAGGGTTGCGTGCATGGCCTCGCCGTCGTCGGTGACGGACTCGAGGCGGACGTTGACAATGGTGTTGTCGAGGCGGGCGGGGGCGTCCACCTGTATGCGGATGTAGTTGTCGGTGAAGCCAGACATGGGATGGCCCGGCTTGGCGTGCTCGAGCAGGGCGGGGCGAACCTTGCCGACGAAGCTCTGCATGAAGTCGCGCAGCTTCTCCTCGCTGAGGCGCAGCATCTGCTGAGTGCGGCGGTGTGCGACGTCGGCAGGTACCTTGCCTTCCAGCTCCAGGGCGCGTGTGCCGGGGCGCTCGCTGTAGACGAATACGTGGAGGCGGCTGATGGGCAACGAACGGCAGAAAGCGAGGCTCTCGGCAAAGCATTCGTCCGTCTCGCCGCGGGCGCCGACAATGAGGTCTATGCCGATAAAGGCGTCGGGAATAAGCTTCTTTACCTTTTCGATTTTATGGCGGAAAAGGGTTGTGTCGTAGCGGCGGCGCATCAGCCTGAGCACCGTGTCCGAGCCGCACTGCAGGGGGATGTGGAAATGCGGCATGAAGCGCTTCGACGTCGCGCAGAACTCAATGAGCGAGTCAGTCAGGAGATTGGGCTCTATGGACGATATGCGGTAACGCTCGATGCCCTCCACCTCGTCCAGGGCGCGGCAGAGGTCTTCAAAGGTCTCGCCGGTGCCCTTGCCGAAGTCGCCTATGTTGACTCCGGTGATGACAATCTCCTTGCCACCCTCGGCGGCGACATTGCGGGCCTGCTCCACCATCTGCGCTATCGTGCCCGAGCGGGAGCGGCCGCGGGCGCGGGGGATGGTGCAGTACGAGCACCAGTAGTCGCAGCCGTCCTGAACCTTGAGGAAATAGCGAGTGCGGTCGCCGCGCGAGCATGAGGGCGTAAAGTCGCGTATCTCGCGGAAGTCGGTGACCTCGGTATGCTTTTCGTGACCCTCCTTCCAGTCGTTGAGGAACTGCAGCAGCCGGTCCTTCTTGTCGCTGCCGGCGACGACCGCCACGCCGTCGAGCGCGGCCACCTCGTCTGCCTTGAGCTGGGCGTAGCAGCCTGTCACGAGGATGGCTGCGTCGGGGTAGCGGCGGTGAAACGAGCGTATGGCCTGGCGGCATTTCTTGTCGGCGACCTCAGTGACCGAGCATGTGTTGACGACGATGAAATCGGGCGTTTCGCCTGCCTGGACGCGGCGTATGCCGGCCTCGGCGAAGGTGCGGGCCACCGTCGATGTCTCGGCGAAATTGAGCTTGCAGCCGAAACTGTGGAACAATGCCGTGGTATTTTTGAATACCGAGTCGTCAGTCATATTCAGTGCAGTTATGGAGTCACCCTCAGCGGGTTATTATGTGGTCGAAGCCGTTTGTGCCTATGCGGTAGCGTGCCAGGCCCCAATGGTTGTCGGCGGCGCGGCCTGACAGCGGCATGCCGTAATTCTCGAAGACGGCGTATGTGCTGTGGCATTTGGGACATTCGGCCTCGTTGTTCTTGTTGATGAACACGCGCACGTCGCGCTGCATCTCGACGGGGCAGGCCAGGTCGTAGACCTGCGGAGTGCCGTAGACGTCGCAGACCAGCAGCAGACCGCCGAAGCCGGTGCAGTCCGAGACAACGTAGTAGAACCCCGCGGGCTCGTTCAGGTCCTTGATGAACCGCCGGTGGTCGAGGGCTCCGTGTACGCCGTACACGTCCCAGACCTGTTGGCCGCGGAAAGTCAGGTTTACCGGAAAGGCCGGTATGCGTGTGTCATCGATATGGTCGCAGCCGGTGCCGATGGCAGTGGTGACGAGCAGGACGGTGAGGCAGAGAAATTTGCGGAGCATGGAGAAAAATTGTTACAGTCCTGCTATGTTGCCCATGGCGGCGCCAAAATGGTCGGCGACCTTCTGCATCTGCGGGCCGATGATGGGACGCAGCATGGCGGGGATGTCGATATCTACGTCGGTCGAGACCTCGGTCCTGTCAGGCTCGCCGGCGACGGGGTTGAGGTTGATAACGAGGTCGATGCGCAGGGGGAAGGCGCACGCCAGCACGATGTGGCGGTCATCGCGCTCGGTGACTTTGAAGGTGATTTTCCCGGCCTGTCTGGTGTCCATGCAGACGGTATCGCGGGTGAAAGTGAGTTCGCCCATCTTCTGACGGACATCCTCGGGCATGCCGGCGAGTTTATCGTTGAAGGCGGTCATGTCGGCGAATTTGCCCGATATTTCGGCAGCGGGCAGATTGACAATCGATGCCTTGCCAGAGTATTTTGTCATATTATCGTGAATTTTGGGTTTACGGTTAAAAGGGGGATTGGCGAAAACCGTCCGGAATGTAGGGACGTGCCTTTGGCACGTTAAGCCGGCGGGCAACCTGCGGGACAAACATCGCAAAGCGATGTCCCTCCATCGGCTTGGCAGATTGCCGGAAGGCCGCGGCGTGCCGCGACCCTGCATGGGCCAATGGCACCCGGGAACGTCGCCGAGCCTCAGCGCTTTGACCACTCGGCGGGGTCGTCGCGCCATTCCTTGAGGGTCTGGATGTCGGCCTCCTTGATGTAGTCGGTGGCGACAGCGGCGTCGAGCATGGCGTTGAAGTTGGTGAGGCTGTGGAGCTTGACACCGGCCTTGCGGATGGCTTTCTCGGTCTGGGGGAAGCCGAAATCGAACACTGACACCATGCCTACGACCTCACATCCGGCCTGGCGCAGCGACTCGCAGGCTTTGAGCGAGGCTTTGCCTGTCGAAACAAGATCTTCGACGACAACGACTTTCTGCCCCAGCTTTACCGTGCCCTCGATGATGTTTTCTAGACCGTGGTCCTTGGGAGTGTCACGCACGAAAACGTAGGGCAGACCCAGCTCGTCGGCGACGAGGGCGCCCATGGCTATGGCTCCGGTGGCCACACCGGCTACGCACTCTGCTTCGGGGAACTGCTCGGCGATGACGCGTGCCAGCTCGATTTTGATGAAGGTGCGCACGGCGGGATAGGACAGGGCCTTGCGGTTGTCGGGATAGATGGGCGAATTCCAGCCGCTTGCCCAGGTAAAGGGATTGTCGGGCTGCAGTTTGATTGCGGAAATGCCCAGAAGCTTCTCGGCGAGAATTCGTTCGACTTGTTTCATGATAGCCATTGTGTGTAAGGTGATAGCGCTGATTTATAAATAGCGGAAGTTAATCTCTATGCAAATTTACACCAAATTGCTGTAATATGTTTCGGCAGAGGATGAAATTAATGCCTCGTTTACAATTATTAAGATACGTTTTGATGATTTTTGAAAAATCATGTTGCCGGATACAGTGGCCATTTTGGAAAAAATAGTTCAAACATTTAGCAAAAAACGGAAATTTTGTGCACTGCGTTAAACCTCGGCGCCCGAAATCGCTCAAATTGTAAAGGCCGGAAAGAAAAGCGGTGGCAGAGCCGTATCCGCAGGCCTTTCAACAATGAGCATGCTTCTCGTGTTAGTCAATAAGATGTTCAACGTCTAAAAATTCTGATTATGAAAAAATTATACTCCATACTGACAGCCATAGTGATAGGCGGACTGGTCTGCGCACCGCAGTCGCTCTCGCAGGAACGCGGACGCAAGAATTACGGCGGCGGACATCGCACCGAGCAGCGCGGTCCCGACAAAAACAACCGTCCCTCGCGTCCCGGCAACGGCAACAACCGTCCCGGCAATCATGGCAATGGCAACCGTCCCGGTAACGGCGGCAATCGCCCCAATAACGGTTATCGTCCCGGCAACGGGGGCAACCACAAGCCCGACAACGGCTATCGCCCCGGAAGCGGTGGCAATCACCGTCCCGATAACGGATATCGTCCTGGAAACGGCGGCAATCACAGACCGAATCACGGTTACCGTCCCGGTGGCAACCATCGTCCCGAGCATGGCTATCGCCCCGGCGGTCACAGGCCCAATCACAACTGGCGTCCGCCGTACCACCACCGTCCGCCCCGCATCCCCGGCATGTATGTTCGTCCCTGGCACCGTCCCGTTCCGCCTCCCGGCTTCAGACCCCGTCCCGGCGGTCCCCGATTCTCGACAATCCTGGGCATAACCTTAGGCACGGCCCTCAACCTGTCGCTGAACGCCCTGATTAACGACGGCTACACCGTCACCGGCTACGGACCCTCGGCGGTATACCTCACCGGAGTTAATCTGTACGGCTGTTACTGGCCCAACGCCACGCTCAACTACGTCAACAGCAACCTCCGCGGCAGCGAGTTCGTCTACTCCACCTACGGCTACGACCGCTCCCGTTACGACATGCTGTACCGCCAGATGACCAACACCTATGGCGTCCCCATCGCCACCAACGTCAACGGCGCCCGTGTCTCCGCCACCTGGTGGGGCTACAACAACAGCTACATTTCGCTCAGCTACTTCCCCGACTACGACGCCGACGGCATCTATCGCTACTACACCGTCCTCTCCATCGGCGACTGACGATATATTCTGATATAACAAAGAGGCTGTCTAACAAGTTTGGACAGTCTCTTTTTTAGTCTAAACAAGCTAAA
>JBJEDC010000004.1:0-5732 GCA_051871645.1 Muribaculaceae bacterium
GGTGCCATCGGCGGAGCGGACTTTATGAACGCTCTGTATTCGAAATTCCTCGTATACGACCCCGATGACGCACACTGGATTGCCCGTGACCGCTTTTTCCTCGACCCCGGCCACATGTCGACAATGCTCTACTCGGTGCTTGCTCTCAGCGGCAAATACACCATGGGCGAGCTCGAGCAGTTCCGCCAGTGGGACAGCGTTACCCCCGGTCATCCCGAGCTTGACGTCGAGCGCGGCATCGAGAACGCTTCCGGTCCCCTCGGCCAGGGACACGCCATGGCCGTCGGCTGCGCCATCGCGGAGCGCTTCCTGGTAGCACGCTTCGGCGAGACCTTCGCTCACAAGACATACGCATATATCTCGGACGGCGGCGTCCAGGAAGAGGTTTCGCAGGGCGCCGGCCGCCTTGCCGGACACCTGGGCCTGCACAACCTGATAATGTTCTACGACTCCAACGAGGTACAGCTGTCGACACATACAAAGTCGGTCACCGACGAGGACACCGCAGCCAAGTACCGCGCCTGGGGCTGGAATGTCATCGAGATTGACGGCAACGACGTCAGCGCCATAGTCGGAGCCCTCGAAGTCGCCCATGCCGAGAAGAAACGTCCTACGCTCATCATGGGCCACACTGTCATGGCTAAAGGCGTGGTTGGTGCCGACGGCGTAAGCCTCGAAGGCGCCGTCAACACCCACGGACAGCCCCTAACCGCCGCCGGCGCCGACCTTGACGCCACCATCCGCGGCTGGGGAGGTGACCCTGCCAATCCTTTCCGCATCTACCCCGAGGTGGCCGAGATGTACAAGGCCCGTCAGGACGAGCTGCGCAAACAGGTTGCCGAAAAACGCAAGGCCGAAAAGGAATGGGCGGCCGCCAATCCCGAGCTGGCCGCACAGTTCCGCTCGTTCATCGAGGAGAAGATGCCCGATGTCGACTGGGACGCAATACAGTTCAAGTCCGACATGGCCAGCCGCAACTCGTCGGCTGTCGTTCTCGGCGTTCTTGCCGAGCACGTCGGCAATATGCTGGTGTCCAGCGCCGACCTCGCCAACAGCGACAAGACCGACGGCTTCCTCAAAAAGACCTACGCCCTTACCCGCGATGACTTCGGCGGCGCTTTCCTGCACAGCGGAGTCGCCGAGCTGACAATGGCCTGCGTGATGAACGGCGTTGTCCTCCACGGTGCCATGCGCGGCGCCTGCGGTACTTTCTTCGTGTTCAGCGATTACATCAAGCCCGCACTGCGTATCAGCGCCCTGATGGAAAATCCCGTCCTGTACATCTTCACCCACGACGCTTTCCGCGTCGGCGAGGACGGGCCTACGCACCAGCCTATCGAGCAGGAGGCCCAGGCCCGTCTGCTCGAGCTGATGAACAACCACAGCGGCAAGATGTCGACCCTCGTTCTTCGTCCCGCCGACTCTGCCGAGGTTGTCGAGAGCTACCGCATGGCACTCGAGAACCAGCATGCTCCCACAGTGATGATTCTGTCGCGTCAGAATCTTGAGGATCTTCCCGGCAGCAACGGCCTCACACGCCGTGAGTCGGCCGAGGGTGCCCGTCGCGGCGGATACGTCATCACCGCCGACGAAAATCCCGAGCTCGTCCTCATGGCCAACGGCAGCGAGGTAGCTCTGTTGCTCCACGTCGCCGAAAAGCTGCGCGGGCAGGGACACCGCGTTGCCCTGTGCTCATTCCCCAGCATCGGCCTGTTCCTGCGCCAGGACAAGGCATACCGCGACTCCGTCCTCCCCGAGGGCGTCGACCGCTTCGCCCTTACCGCCGGTCTGGCAGCAACGTTCCTGCCCCTCATGCAGGGCGCTCCCCGCTACGACGTCATGGGCATGGACCGCTTCGGTGCCTCGGCTCCGTACAAGGTGCTCGACGAGAAATTCGGCTTCACCGTCGACCACGTCCTCAGCCGCATAGACGCATTTCTGAAATAAATAACTGACAGCCCGGAAGGTTATCCATAACTCGGTTGCCTTCCGGGCTTGTTTTACGACAATATACAGTGGAAACTTACGCGCAAGTGCTTGTGCCGGTGCCGGTGGGCGACTCGTTCAGCTACCTGGTGCCCGAGCCTATGGTGCCGCATATACAGAGCGGTATGCGCGTAATCGTGCCCTTCGGCAAGGGCAAGTTTTACACCGGAATTGTCGAAAGCATACACAACCACCGTCCCGAGGGCTATGAGGTCAAGGCAATCGTCCACATTCCCGATACAAAGCCTGTGGTGCGTCATCCGCAGCTCAATATGTGGCGGTGGATGTCCGACTACTACCTGTGCTCGCCCGGTGACGTCATGCGCGCCGCTATACCGGCCGGACTGAAAATCGAGTCGGAGAGCAACGTCGAGGTCAACCCGGATATGGAAGCCGACGAGGCTGCGGCCGTCCTCACCGACAAGGAGCTGACGATATGGCAGACCCTCGAAAGCAAGGGGCGCCTGTCGGTGACGAAACTCGAAAAGGAGACCGGCGTCAAGGGTCTGACCGCCCGCGTCAGCCGTATGGTGGAGAAGGGTGCCGTCATCGTCAGCGAGAAGCTTGTCGAACGGTTCCGAGCCAAGACCGAGACCTATGTGCGCCTGCTTGTCCCCCGTGGTGACAGCGAGGCTCTGCGCAAGGCCTTCGAGGCCGTACATGGGGCAAAGCGTCAGGAGCAGATGTTGCAGACGCTCATGGCCCTCAGTAAGTTCACCGCCGTCACCGGCAAACCCGGGCCGGTGAGCCGTACAGCCCTGCTGGAGAAGTGCGGCGGCACTACGCCCGTTCTGCAGGCTCTGGCAAAGAAAGGCCTTGTCGAGATTTACAAAAAACAGGTCTCGCGCTTCGGCTTCGACGGCCTGGAGCAGAGCGACCTGCCTGAGCTGACCAGGACGCAGCAGTCGGCCCTCGGCGACATCCACAAGTCGTTCCTCGACCATAACGTCACACTCCTGCATGGAGTCACATCCAGCGGCAAGACCGAAATTTACATGCATCTCATAGATTATGTGATGCAGCAGGGTCGACAGGCGCTCTTCCTTGTGCCGGAGATAGCCCTCACCACCCAGCTGACGAAAAGGCTGCAGAAGGTCTTCGGCCGCCGCGTCATCATCTATCACTCTCGTTTCAGCGACAACGAGCGCGTGGAGATATGGCAGCGCATGCTGCACTCCGGTGAGCCGTGCGTGGTCATCGGCGCGCGCTCGTCGGTGTTCCTGCCCTTTGCCCGCCTTGGGCTGGTGATTGTGGACGAGGAGCACGAGAGCAGCTACAAGCAGTTCGACCCCGCGCCGCGCTATAACGGACGTGACTGTGGCATCCTGCTGGCGTCGATGCACGGCGCAAAGACACTCCTCGGCAGCGCTACGCCCTCAGTGGAGACATACTGGAAGGCATCCAACGGCAAGTACGGCCTTGTCACGCTGACCGAGCGCTACGGCAACATGGAGCTGCCCAAGGTCAGGGTGGTGGACATGAATAATGCCCGCAACCGCCGCCTTGTCACAGGACCTTTTGCCAACGAAACTGTAGACTCCATACGCGATGTCGTTTCAAAGGACAGGCAGGCCATCGTCTTCCACAACCGCCGCGGCTACGCGCCCGTGGCCACATGCCGCCAGTGTGGCTTTACGCCCAGATGCGAGCACTGCGATGTCTCGCTGACCTACCACCGTCGCCTTGACCGCCTCGTCTGCCACTACTGCACGGCATCGTATGCCTTGCCCGAAGTGTGCCCCGTATGCGGCACGCCCTCGCTGAGTATCCTCGGCTACGGCACCGAGCGCCTGGAGGAAAACCTTGAGGAGGCGCTTCCCGGAATGCGTCTGCTGAGGATGGACCTCGACACCACGCGAAACAAGGACAGCTACTCGCAGATTATCGACAGCTTCAGCGAACGCAAGGCCGATGTCCTCATAGGCACTCAGATGGTGACCAAAGGTCTTGATTTCGACGCAGTGGGCACCGTAGTCGTGCTCGACGCCGATGCCGTCATCAGCTACCCGGATTTCCGGTCGGCCGAGCGGGCCTTCAATATGCTCGAACAGGTTGCCGGACGTGCCGGCCGCAAGGACGGGGCGGGGGAGGTGATAATACAGACGCGCACCCCCGACCATCCCGTGGTCCGGCATGTGCTCACGCATAATTACAGCGCTTTCTACAACCTTGAACTGAAGGCGCGTCAGCAGTATTTCTATCCGCCGTTCTCGCGCCTCATCTACGTCTACATCAAGCACAAGGACCCGCGCGTGGCCGATGACCTGTCGCGTTGCTATGCCGATGACCTGCGCCGTCAGCTCGGTAACCGAGTCACAGGTCCCCAGGAGCCGGTGGTGGGACGCGTTCAGAACCTCTACATACGCCGCATCATGCTCAAGATAGAGCCGGGTGTGTCGATGAAGCAGATACGCTCCATCCTCCGCGACGTTTACACGGGCATGTTCCGCCATCGCGACATGCGCGCCGCCGTCGTATACTACGACGTCGACCCGTACTGACATAATTCACAAACAAGAAACCAATCATTACAATCCAATCAGGTACAAAATGAAGAAAAAACTGACAATTCTGGCGGCAGCGGTCGCCATGACGGCTCCGGCATTTGCCGAGGGCTATCAGGTAAACAGCCTCAGCGCCCGCCAGACAGGCATGGGACACACCGGCGTTGCCCTCAAACTGGGCTCCGAGTCGATGTTCTTTAACCCCGGTGCCCTGAGCTACCTCGACAAAAACATCGACTTCAACGGCTCCTTCACGATGATCAAGCCTACCGTAACGGCAAAAGTGCCGAGTGGCGTGAAGTACGAGAACATGTCGACATACGCCACGCCGCTGGCTGCTCACCTCGGCATGAAGGTCTACGACAATTTCGCCGCCGGTATCTCGTTCTACACTCCCTACGGCTCGAAAATCGACTGGAGCGACAATTGGCCCGGCGCCGAGCTCAACCAGCGCGTCAAACTGCAGATTTTCACCGTCCAGCCCACTTTCTCGTGGAAAATCCTCCCCAACCTCAGTGTCGGCGCAGGCATCATGGTCACCTGGGGCAATGTGGACATGAGCAAGGGCCTCGTCAGCGGCTCGTCGCTTGACATGATGCTTCAGGCTATGGGCAATCCCTACCGCTTCGGCAGCACCACGCCCGCTTCGGTAGGTCTCAAGGGCAGTGCCGACGTTGCGGTAGGTGCTAACATCGGCGTCCTCTGGGACATCAACAAAAAGTGGACTGTGGGCGCAAGCTGGCGCTCGCAGCAGACCATGAAAGTCCGCTCGGGCGAGGCCACAGTCACATATGCCAACGATGTCGCCCGCACCATCCTCGAGCAGCGTTTGAACATGATTCACCAGGCCAATTTCAAGGCTCAGATGCCTGCGCCCTGGGTGCTAAACTTCGGCGTTTCCTACCGCCCCATCGAGAAACTTGTCATCGCCGCCGACGCACAGCTCACCGGCTGGCACGCCTACCAGCACCTCGATGTCGAGTTCCTGAGCGAGCAGGTAAAGTCCTATGACCAGCACATCGACAAGAACTACAAGAACTCGTGGACTTTCAAACTCGGTACGCAGTACGACCTCACACATCGCTTCAAGGTACGCGCCGGCCTGATGATTGACCAGACACCCGTCAGCAAGCAGCACTACAATCCCGAGACTCCCGGCGCGACAAAAATCGAACCCTCGGTAGGCCTCTCGTTCTATCCTGTGCCCCAGCTCAGCATCGACGCCTCTGTCCTCTACGTTCA
>JBJEDC010000005.1:0-86947 GCA_051871645.1 Muribaculaceae bacterium
TCAGATTTTGTGTATAAAAGAGAGACTGCCTAACTTTGGTTGTTAGACAGCCTCTACCGAATGCGTGGAGCGCGTTCTGGATTTTTCGGGTTGTTTTGGGCGAGGGATTGCGGTAGCCGTTGGCGTACTGCGAGAGCTGGGCTGCGGATATTCCGGTGAGTTTGGCCAGGCCGGAATAGGTGAGTTTGCCGGCGTAGTAGAGAAGAAACGAGGGGACATCGTAGGCAAAGGAGAATTTTGCCTCGACAAAATCCTTGCCTTCTTCCTCGAATAATTTCTTCATGTCATCGTAAGCGCGGGTCCATTCATCCATCGCCTCAGCCACGGTCGAGCCCTCACCGATAAGCCCATAGGGAAGGTTGGCCTTGTCATCCATATAAGATGAATAAGTTCCGTCGCTTTCGCGGACGATATAAACTTTTATGGTTTTCATATATTTGCTATTTATTTTGATAACAATTTTGGAATACTTTTGATTATAAGAGACTATTTATGCCTTTTAGAGTTTGAGACCAGAGTCTCGGAGAATGTTTTTCAGCGTTCCTCTTTTGACGTCCTAGCTCCCATGATTACTTGTCGGGAATATCTTTCCGGTTACAGGGCTGAACCAGGCAGGGTGTCCTGCAATCTGCCTCCCTTTGACGGGATAGCACCCTATTTCACGAAGGAGTCGGTGTAGTTCATTGTATTTCATGGGCGTTTGGATTACAAAGTTAATGCTATTATTTTTGATAGCAAAATTATAGGGGTAATATTTTCAAAAAAGGTCTGTAAACAGTGCCTTAATGATTGAGTTTTATTTTGGAGGAGAGGAGTTTGTGGCCGAGGCGGCAGTATAGGCATTTGCGGGGCTCGCAGTAGGCTCGGCGGAGCTGGAGGACGGCCTGGGAGGCGAAGGCGTCTTTGATTTCGAGGCCGCAGTTCTCGAAGAGGGCGGTTACGGAGTTTTTCTCGGGTTTCAGGGATTGCAGGAGCTCGACGGCCTCTTCGCACCGGCGCTCGTCGCCGGTGTATTCGGCGTGGGCGTATTTGAGCGGGACGATGGCGTTGATGCATAGGAGGCGGATGCTGCCCTCGGCGAAGGCGGCGGCAGGAAATTTGCCGGGGACGCCGAAATTCTGATGGTCGCGCCAGTATTGTGGAATGGTGAAGCCGAAGAGCTCGCGCGCCTGCTCGTAGCTGCTGACGGAGAGCATCTCCGGACCGGGCGACCCGTGGGCGCATATAAACGAGGCCAGCGTGACTACGCGCCGCAGGGGCGTGTTGGCGGGCCGCTGGCGCATGTTCCAGACGGGCGGGGTGTAGGGCGCTCCCGGTTCGCCGGCGCAGTTGAGGAGCTCAAGGTCCTCGGCGGTGCCGAATTTGTGGCTGTAGAAATGGAAATCGGTGAGCAGACGCGCCTCGTAGGCATCGCGGGGCGTCTCGCTGAGCAGTCCGGCACGGCCTATCAGCATGGCCTCGACGGCCGTCTGCGAGTCGGCATGGCGGCGTATGCGCTTCAGCGGCGTGGCGCGGGCCACGCGTTCCATGGCATCGGCGTTTGAGCCGAAACCCATCGCGCGTGCAAGGGTGACGTAGGCGGCGGTGTTCCAGTCGCCGTGGGTGGCCCCTACGAGCTTCAATACGTCGTCGGCCTTGCGTTGAAGCCGCTCGAAAGCCAGCGCTGTCAGCCAGTCGTGTAGGATAATCGCCGGCACCTCGGCAAGATGGCGCGCGCAGGGCAGCTCGGACGACGGCGACTGCATGAAACTGCGGTATTCCTGTTCCAGCGCCTCATGGCACCGTATTGTCACCTGCGGAATTACCGAGCCGTCGCTGCGGCAGATTTCGCAGTCGTCGTAGGCCACGACGTGCAGGATGACGTTGTCGTAGGCCGCGTCGCCGTCATGGCCGTGGCGGTGCCAGTCCGATGCCCGGACGTGAATTTCGACATTTCCCGCCCACAATTCATCGCCGATGCGTATTGAGGCGTTGAAGAAGTCCGGACCCGAGCCGCGGTTGAGCTGACCCTGGTCGACAACCTCCACGTCGAGGCCGTCGGCTGTCCTCAGCGACAGCTCGGGCCACAGGCGGTAGCGCCACACATATTGCATCAGCTCTTCCATGCGGGGAAAAATGCGGTTAGTTTGCGGCAAAATTAGTAAAAATTAAACCTTTAAAAAAGATAATTGTCTTTTATATGTACGTCGGCAATTCAAAATCGGCGAAATTTATTACTTTTGCAAACAATAGGATAAGATATGCCACTGACAGCAAATAAAAACGACAATAAAGACCGGGCCGTGCCCGAGCTCGGCATCCCGCCCGTCGACAAGCCCGAGGCCGAGGCTCCGGAGGTCAAACCGGCTCAGGCCGCGGCCGATGAAGCTCCCGCCGCTCAGCCGGAGGCCGCTCCCGCCGCACGTCCGGCAAAGAAATGGCCGGCAGTAATCAGCTTCGTGATTACCGTCCTGGCGTGGGTGGCCCTCCCGTTCAGCGAGGTTGCCACGCTGGTGCTCGGTGTCGCCGGCCTCATCGCCTCGATAATCGCCCTCCGTCAGCCCCGCGGAGCCTGGCGCAACCTCACCCTCGTGGCCATCGTCGCCGCAGCGGTGCTGTTGCTGGTGCTGACGATTTTCTGGGGCGGGATACTGTTCGCTCTCGGGACGCTGTAAGTGCGGATGCACCGGGGTGCATCCCTGCATCGGATAAGTCCATTAAATGTTGTATATTAATACTTTAAATAATAAACCTATGAAAATTTTACGTTATCTCATCGCTGTTGCCGTGATGGCCGTATTCGCCGTCGGCGCACAGGCTCAGACTGCTGCCGAGGTCGCTACCTCGGTCAAGAAAATGGAAAGTGCCACCGCTCCCTGCAACAAGGGTCCCGAGGCTTTCAAGACTTTTATCCAGAAGTTCAACACCGACCCCGAATTCCTCGCCGAGCGACTCAAAGTCACCGATGCCGAGAAGGAAAAATTCGCCGACATCCTCACCCCCGGTAACTTCGAGGCCAAGAAACCCTTCGCCAAGGACGGCGACCAGTTCTACCAGTCATGGGGCGAAATCCAGTACAACAAAGTCTACCTCGACTGCGGCTGGGTTGACTCGTACGTCACCCACACCTTCGAGTTTATCCGCGACGCCAAAGGCTACTGGACACTGGCCAAAGTCGTTGCCGACGAATAAAGCAACCCACTAATACTAAATAGAATGAAAAAGTTTTTAGCATGCCTGCTGCTTGTCTTTGCGGGCAGCGTCATCGCCTCGGCGCAGACTACGACAACTGCCGACAAGACCTACAGGGCTGAGGTCGAGCAGATACTCGAGGCTACCCACGTCAAAGCACTTCTCCAGTCGACAATCGCAAAAACCTGGGCGACGATGAACATCCCCATTTCTGACGTCAATGCGGCTGCCACAGGTGTTGTGGACGATCTTTGGCCCGACCTGGTGAACATCTATACCGATGCTTACTATAAATATCTGTCTATCGAGGACTTGCGCGCTTTAAACGCATTCTATTCCACACCTCGCGGGAAAAGAATCGCCTCCTCGCTTCAGTCCATCAACGATGAGAGCATGAAGGCGACACAGGCCCTGTTGCCAAAGATAATGACATCCCTGTCAAAATACATCGACCAGTAAATATTCCGCGTATTAACACAACAAAGGCCTGCCAAACAACCAGTTGGCGGGCCTTTGCTGTATCTCAGCCGTTTTTGAGGAGGTCGGGGCGGAGGCGGAGGGTGCGGGCTACGGCCTGGTCGTGCTTCCACTCGGCAATGCGGGCCTCGTGGCCGGAGAGGAGGATGTCGGGGACGCGCCAGCCCTTGTACTCGGCGGGGCGGGTGTAGATGGGCGGCTCGAGGAGGTTGTCCTGGAACGAGTCGGTGAGGGCCGACTGCTCGTCGCCGATGGCGCCGGGGATGAGGCGTACGATGGCGTCGGCGATGATTGCCGCCGGCATTTCGCCGCCGGTGAGGACGTAGTCGCCAACCGAGATTTCTTTTGTTATCAGATGCTCGCGGATGCGGTAGTCGATGCCCTTGTAGTGGCCGCAGAGGATGATGATGTTGTCGAGCATCGACAGCTGATTGGCCATGGGTTGGGTGAACTGCTCGCCGTCGGGGGCGGTGAAGATGACCTCGTCGTAGTCGCGCTCGGCCTTCAGCGCCGATATGCAGCGGTCGACGGGCTCAATCTGCATCACCATGCCGGCCTCGCCGCCGAAGGGGTAGTCGTCGACCTTGCGGTGCTTGTTGAGGGTGTAGTCGCGCAGGTTGTGCACGTGAATTTCGGCCAGCCCCTTGTCGCAGGCGCGCTTGAGGATGGAGCAGCCCAGGGGCGACTCCAGCATTTCGGGCAAAACAGTAATTATATCGATGCGCATAGTTTGTTTCATTGTTTTGTAGTGCAAAGATACACATAAATATGATAACTGCTTTGTTGTACTGTTAAATTTTGTGATTAAGGATAAAATAATGCTAAATTTGCTTAACTAAATCCGAGCGGACGGCAAAAAAGTAGTAAGTTTGTAACGAATATGCCCTAACCAAAAGGCATAAGGTCTCCAAGGGCTCAAAAGACTTTAAGGACCTTAAGGATTTTAAAGACCTTAAAGCCCCTGCGGACCTTTGAAAACTTTAAAGCCACAGAGCATCCTCTCTCTAATCCGGAAAACTGAACCAATCAAACAAACAATAAAAATTTAATCCAATCCAAACAGTAAAAAGACACTTTAAATCAACCAACCGTTAGCTACTGTCCGGACGGACAGAAATTGAAGGTTTAACCTTGAACAACAAATCAATCACACAAATGCAATTATGAAAAAACAGCTATTTCTACTGTTGTTTTCCTTCATGGCGATACTGGTGCAAGCCCGTGTCGTGACCGGTACGGTGACTGATGAATTCGACGAACCGGCAATGGGCGTCTCAGTTACCGTCAAGGGCGTCAAAGGTGGCGTCGCCACCGACATGGACGGAAAATATTCGATTAATGTACCCGGCGACAATGCTGTTCTGCAGTTCTCGTTCATCGGTTGCAAGACCGTCACCGAGAAAGTCGGCAGCCGTACCGAAATCAACGTCAAACTCGAGCCCAACGTTGACGTCCTCGGCGAAGTCGTTGTAACGGCCATGGGTCAGAGCCAGGCCAAGGCCAAACTTAACTTCGGCGTGCAGGAGCTCAAGAGCGACGAGGTCACAGCCGGTCAGTCGGCCAACTTCGTCAACACCCTCCAGGGTAAGGTATCCGGCGTCAAGGTATCGATGGCCGGCGGCTCGCCCAACTCGGCCAGCCAGGTCGTTATCCGCGCCATCTCGTCGGTAAACAACGCACAGTCCAACGAACCTCTGTTTGTCATCGACGGCATGCCCGTCCGCGGCGGCGCCTCGACAATCGGCGACATCAACTCCAACGACATCGAGAGCATGTCGGTGCTGAAAGGCGCCGCAGCCTCGGCCCTCTACGGTCAGGAAGGCGCCAACGGCGTCATCATCATCACCACCAAGAGCGGTAAGGACGGCAAAGTCAACGTCACTTTCAACGGCGGCTGGGAGTTCAGCAACGTGCTGGACATTCCGCCCCTGCAGGACATCTACGTAGGCGGCGCCAACGGCATCTACACCTCCAACACCAGCGGTGGCTGGGGTCCCCGTCTCGACGCCAACGACACGCGCTACGACAACGTCCACAACTTCCTGGGCACAGGCTTCATGCAGAAGTATGACGTCTCCATCTCGGGAGGTAACGACAAGTACAGCGCCTACGCTTCGGCCAACTACATGGACAACCAGGGTGTCGTTCCCAAGGACTACCGCAAGCGCATGGGCGTGTTCGTAAAGGGTGAGTTCAATCCCTCGAGCACCGTCAAGATGATGGTTTCGACCAACTTCACCGAGACCCGCAGCCGCTCGTTCGGCAACTCGATGAGCACCGTATACGGCTGGTCCATCAACCGCGACATGGCCGACTATGAGGACCCCAACACCGGTCTGCCCAACTGGAGCAACCGCTACGACCGCTGGGACGAGCTCACCAACTCGCAGCGCGTGGGCGCCACCATGTCGCCCTGGTACGGCCGCTACAAAGACCGCGGCGAGGCCGAAAGCTCACACATTATTATTAACGGTTCTATCCAGTGGGAGCCCGTCAAGAACCTCACCTTCACCGGCAAGGTCAACTACGACAAGACCTGGAGCACCTCTGAGTCGGCTTCGCTGCCCCGCTACAGCCGTGACGGCCGCGAGTTCATCTTCGACAACATCTACGACGAAGAGGGCAACGTGACCGGCACCGAGTTCCCCAAGGACATCCAGCAGGCCTACGACCAGCGCATGGGCTCGTACCAGTTCAGCCCCTCGCGCGGCCAGCGTTTCACCGCACAGGCCCTGGCCAACTACTCGTTCAGCCTCCCCCATCAGAACAACTTCAACATCTTCATCGGTGCCGAATACACCGAGAGCCGCAGCTACTCGGCCGGCATGGGCGGTTACAAGTTCGTCCTCGACGGCGACTTCATCTCGCTCAATAACCTCACCGCCAAGTACCTCCAGTACGGCACAGGCGACCACCAGGTATTCCTCAACCACGCCAAGCGCAACAAGTACGGCTACTTCGGCGAAATCCGCTACGACTACCGCAACGTCATCCAGGCTTCGGTAACCGGCCGTGTCGACGGCTCGTCGACCCTCAAGCAGACCAACCGTCCCCACTACTTCTATCCCTCGTTCACCGGCGGTGTCATCTTCAGCGAACTGCTGCACCTCCAGAACAACTGGTTCTCCTACGGTAAGATCCGCGGCAACTGGGCAAAGGTAGGTAAGGACGCTCCCGCAAACCAGTTCTCGGACAACTACAAGACCTGGACAAACTTCCCCGACGGCGGTATCGGCACCAACCCGACACTTTCGCGCGCCGTAGAGCTTGAACCCGAGATGACCAAGTCGTGGGAAATCGGCGCTGACCTGCGCTTCTTCCGCAACCGCACCCGCCTCGACATCGCATACTACAACACCACCGTCGACAACCAGATTGTGACGGTACGCGTATCGCCCTCGTCGGGCACCATCCTCCAGACCCGCAACGAGGGTACCATCGAGAACAAAGGTCTCGAGCTCACCCTCAACCAGGACATCATCACCGGCAAGGACTGGAACTGGACCGCTACCCTGAACTTCTCGTACAACCGCGGCAAGGTCGTCAAGCTCCCCGAGTCGGTAAGTGAAATCACCGGCGGCCAGTACGGCGACATCTTCGCCTCCGCTTACGCCGGCCAGTCCACCACCGGTCTCTCCGGTATCGACTACCTGCGCAACGAAAACGGCGACATCCTCATCGACGAAAGCGGCTATCCCCGCATCTCGCCCAAGAAGGACAGCTACCTCGGCAACCGCGAGCCCGACTGCCTCATCGGTCTCGGCTCCACAGTCAGCTGGAAGGACCTCAGCCTGTCGTTCCTCCTCGACGGCCGTGTAGGCGGTGACGTGGCCAACGTGACAGGCCGCGGCCTCTACAGCAACGGCATGGCCCGCAACCTGCTCAACTACCGCAGCCGCAAGGTCGTCTTCAACGGCGTTGTCGAGAACGGCGACGGCACCTACAGCCCCAACACCACTCCCGTCATCCTTGACCAGACCACCTTCAACAACTACATCTACAACGTCTCGTCCAACTTCATCGAGGACGGCTCGTACCTCCGCCTGAGCTACGTCACCCTCGCCTACGACTTCGGCAACCTGCTCAAGCGTCTCGGCAGCAGCAACCCCGTCAAGGGCGCCAAGCTGTCGTTCACCGGCCGCAACCTCTTCCTGCTCACAAAGTACTCGGGCGTCGACCCGCAGGTCATGCCTTCTGCATCCAACGGTACCGGCTCGATGGGCATCGACAACTACTCGGTTCCCACCATGCGCAGCTACAACATCTCCCTCAACCTCAGCTTCTGAGCCCCGGGACGTTAATTAAATCCTTATCACAAACAATCAATTCCGATATCAATAGGATATGAACAAGATAAAGACATGGGCCCTCGCAGCGCTGGTAGGCTTTGCCGCCACCGGCTGTGACGACACGCTGATGGAGAATGTAAATCCGGACGCCGCCCACCAGAACACCTGTGAGCTCGGTCTGCCTGTGCTGATATTCTACGCCAGCCAGATTAACTACGACCACGCCGAGTACGGCATCTATCTGTCGCAGTGCCTCACCACCACCGGACGCAGCCAGACCGGCTCGTACGCCTACAAGAGCGGCTGGCAGTTCCTGACCATGAACCGTCACCCGCAGTGGCGCCGCCACTTCTTCGACATCGGCAAGAACACCAACGACCTTCTTGCCAACTCCGAAGCCGCCGGCTCGCCCAACTACGCCCTCATCGCCCGCACCATCCGCCTGATGAGCACACAGCTCACCACCGATATGTTCGGCGACATGCCCCGCTCCGAAGCATACCTTAGCAACTCGCCCCGCTACGACACTCAGGCCTCGATTTACAACTGGATGCTCAACGAGGAAATCCCCGCGCTCCTGGACATGTACGAGGACCCCGCAGTCACTCAGGGCAGCTCAAAAGTCATCGACGTGAAGCAGGACCGCATCTATGCCGGTGACCTCGAAAAGTGGAAAGGTCTCGTTTACGCCATCCGCGCACGTCTGTTGCTCCGCAACATCCCCAACGTCAACACTTCCGCCGCCATGTGCGACGAAATCATCGCCTCGGCCCAGCAGGCCATCGACCAGTGGCGCAAGGGCGACCTCCTCTACGGCAGCTGGTTCGGCAACGAGCCCCGTTACAACTTTGATGGCGGCATCACCGAGGCCAACGCACAGTGGAGCTCGGTACGTCCCAAAATCAACAGCTGGGAGTCGCGCTCGAACGACCTCAACACAGCCGTTCCCTCGCGCTTCTTCATGGAAGACTGCCTCGGTGTCATCAACCAGGGCAACGAAAACCTCCAGGGTTACTGGGACCGCGAGAACGGCTACGGCGCCGACCCGCGCCTGATGACGATGATGAAACCACAGAACGGTCCCATCAGCGCCAGCAACAAGACCAACCGCGTCATGTACCGTTACCTCGAGAACAACATCGGTGGCGGCTCCACCTTCAAGCAGGCCAACTACCCCGACCTCTACATGGGCGCTTACGCCGGCGGTGTGGACGCCTACACCCCGCTGTTCACCATGGAGGAGCTCTACTTCATCCAGGCCGAGGCTTACTACTGGAAAGGTGACAAGGCCAAAGCCTGCGCACTTGTCCGCGAGGCCACCGAGAACAACTGCCAGCGTCACCTCGACCGCTTCCAGCGAGATAACGGCGGCGCATATCCCAAGGCAGGCGGCGAACCCGGCAACAACGCCGACAAGGAGCGCTACGAGCGCATCCTCACCGCCTTCTTCGACAACGAGGCCACCAAGCGCTGCAAGCCCGCCGACCAGATCGGCAACAAGCACTGGTTCTTCAACCCGTCGACCTTCACCCTCTCTGACCTGATGATTCAGAAGTACATCTCGATGTACATGCAGCCCGAGCAGTGGACCGACATGCGCCGCTACCACTACTCCAACAACCGCAACGCCTACGGCATCGGTCCCAACAAGGAGATTGTCTATCCCACCCTGCGCCGTCCCTACAACCTCTACGCCGCATTCTGGGTAGACGGGCTCAGCGAGGCCGAGAAGGAGAACTGCTGGATTCAGCGCGTCAACTACGACCCCGAGACCGAGGAGAAATACAACCTTGCCGAGCTGGAGCGCCTGGGCGCCTCCAAGAACCACATCTGGCTGCGCAAGCCCATGATCTGGGCCGAGGAAGCCGGTGTACGCACTTCGCTCACTCAGGAATAAGCCCAAGAAACTTAATCATCCAATATTGAACATTAATATAAAATGAAATCACAATATAAGAATCTGCTTATGGCCATGGGTGCCGGACTGCTTCTGAGCTCGTGCGGTCACCGCGACCTCCTCGACGAGGTCGTCACTCCCGGCCAGGAAGTTCCCGTAGCCTATTGGGAAGTGGGCTCCACCGCCTGCCCCGCCGGCGAGAGCTTCAGTTTCCAGGGTAAGTACAATGTGTCGCCCGGCAAAACTCCGGCTTACAGCGAGGTCTGGTACAACGTCAACCGTGATGAGAGCGCTGCCGTGACCGCCAAGCTGGCCGGCGCCGCCATGGCTTACACCAAGACCTTTACCTCCAACGAGGAAGTGCGCTCGTACGCTCCCATCGTACGCTACGACCACTCGCAGGCCTCCCTCGACGACATCGAGATCGACGGCGACGACCAGATACGCCACTACGAGTATGTCATCAACGGCCAGGTGCCCGTCTCGCGCACCCTCCGTCCCGTAAGCTGGGTGGACGCCCCGACATGGGACCAGGAGCGCTTCGACAGCTACTACCCCGCCGGCTTCGCCGAGGAATTCTGCAGCGAGGTCATCGACCGCCTCACCGCCGACTCGACCTACTACAGCAGCCTGCGCGTGGTATACTGCAACTACGCCTTCACCAACGAGCAGTTTGCCGCTGTCAACCAGAAGTACGGCGTCAGCCTGCCCGACAACATCGACATGACCAAGTCTGACCAGGGCACCGCCGAGAAGTCCGACCTGTGGTTCGCCACCACCGAGGCTTCGGATGACGCCATCGTCGGCTACTACTACAAGACCGTCGAGAACGGAGTCACCTACATCCACGAGGTCGCCAAGGACGCTCCCACCCCCGGTGACAACGGCGCCCTCCAGTACAACGGCTACCCCTGCTACCCCGTCTACAAGTCGGCCGAGTGGGTATTCTGCCGCTACGATGACGACCGTGGCCAGATTATCTCGACAGTGCGCGCAAACTACATGCCCGCCTTCAAGGAACTGCTTTCATACATCCCCTTCCCCGACTGGATCTACGACTCGACGGACAAGGTCTACAAGGTGGAGTTCAGCCGCAAATACTCGCTCAACGCCCAGTTCCGCGTGTATGACACCGACGGCGAGGAAGGCATCGCAACTGACGTTCGTGTAATCTCCGTTAACTAATCCATCCATCACTTGTCAAGACTATGAAATTTTTAAATATAATAGCTCCCCTTGCCGCCGGAATGATGGCCTTCGGCGCCGTCTCCTGCTCTGACGAGACCCCCGATTACAACTATTTCGAAAGCAAGGACGTAGACTTCACTTACAACGTAGACGGTGACGAGTACACCCTCGACTACTATGTGGTGTCGACGGTGAAATTCAACAACACCTCTTCAAAGAGCGGCGCTGTTACATGGGATTTCGGCGACGGCACAACCAGCAACGACCCCAACCCCGTGCACAAGTACGCCAAGGCCGGCAACTATCAGGTTACCCTTACGGTTGACGGCGTAGGCTCGCGCACCTATCCCATCATGATTTACGACATCGTGCCCACTCTCTCCGTTGCCGAGCAGAGCACCGAAATCGTAGAGTTCAACAACACCACCCTGTCCTTCAAACTCGAGCTTCCCAACCCCGAGGATCTGAAAGTTCGCTACGAGTGGCGTTTCCCCGAAGGCACCACTACCGCCGACGGCAAGCCCCTGACCTCTTTCACCGGCTTCTCCGAGAACGGCACGGTCGACTATCCCGGCGACGTCCGCTTCAGCAACATCGGCAGCCAGCGCATCGAAATCTCGACCTGGTTTGACGTTGACGGCGAGAACCGCCGTCTCGAGGACATCTACCTCAACGTACAGGTAGGCTGCAGCGAACCCGCTCCCACTCTCTACTACGCTCAGCGCAGCGGCAACATCAAGGCCCTCAAGCTGGTCGACCTCACCAAGCTCCCCAAGGGCACCAAGGTCTTCCCCTACGACATGGGCGTCTCGGCCGGCTCGACTGTCCTCAACCTGGCTTACGCCGACGTTGACGGCTTCGACGAAGAAGGCAACGCTGTCAAGCAGGGCTGGATTTACATCGCCGACGCAGGCAAGCAGTACACCTACATCAACGACCTTGACGGTATCAACGGCGACGGCTACATCAACGCCATGCGCACCGACGGCACCGGTGTCAACACCGTTGTCACCAACGTCGGCGGTCCCGCCTTCTGCGACCCCTTCCGCACCTGCGTAAGCAACGGTTACCTCTACTATTCGGACCGTAACCAGGGTATCTCGCGCACCGAGCTTACCA
The DNA here is from genome assembly GCA_051871645.1 of Muribaculaceae bacterium. Classification (GTDB taxonomy): domain Bacteria; phylum Bacteroidota; class Bacteroidia; order Bacteroidales; family Muribaculaceae; genus CAG-873. The sequence goes on from JBJEDC010000005.1 coordinate 12,142, forward strand.
CCCGCGGCGGCGTCATCGGCACTGCCAAGAGCGGCGACACCTACCTGCGTACCGATTACACCATGAAGGCCAACCTCATTCCCTACTACAACAAGGGCATAGCCTACGGTGCCGTTCCCGTCTCGATTGAGCGTGACAGCAAGGGCATGTGGTGGGAGGCCTTCGGCTTTAACGGCTACGGTATCGTACGCTACAAGGACTCGGACATCTACAAGACCCAGGCCGAGGCTGACAAGGCTCAGGTTCCTTATCCCATAGTCGGTGCCGGTCTTGACTTCCGCGCCATGACCATCGACGAGGCCCGCAGCGCCATCTACATCTGGAACGCCGCCACCGGCAAGGAAGGCTTCTACGCACGTCCTCTGCCCAACGAGACCGAGGTTATCAACGACATGGGCACCACCGCCTTCCTGGCTATGGAGGCCGACCCCATCAACACCACCGGCTCGGAGTCCGTCAACACCTGCCAGTTCGCCCTCGACAAGGAGACCGGCCGCGTATATTTCTGCTGGCGTCCTACCGGCACCGACACCTCCGGTGTCCCCGTCGGCATCGTCTACTACGACCCCGCCACTAAGAAAATCGTACACTACAGCGAGTCGGCTGACCAGGGCCTCGGCATCTGCATCAACCCCAACAAGACCAAGCTCTTCTGATTAGGCAGAGTTACGTCATAACCCCCTGACCACGGGCGGCCTCCCACACCGGAGGCCGCCCGTGCCGTCTCCGGTGGAAAACGTGTTGGCGGAGTTGTGAAATTTTGCTAACTTTGTGGGTTGAAACGGCAGGCTGTGAACAGCTTGTATGCCGCTAATGTTGAATAGACATGAACGATAAGTACAGTAACGATAAAGCACATTTCAGCACCGAAACCGCTGAGGAGAATTCCAACCGGCGCGCCATCGACGAGGCCGTCGGGGAGGAGTACAAATACGGCTTCGTGTCCGACATAGACACGCACATCCTCGAGCGCGGCCTCAACGAGGAAGTGGTGCGCACAATCTCGCGCCTGAAGGGCGAGCCCGAGTGGCTGCTCGATTTCCGTCTCAAGGCCTTCCGCCACTGGCTGACGCTGACGCCGCCACACTGGGCGCACCTCGACATCCCCGAAATAGACTTCCAGGCAATCTCCTACTTCGCCGCCCCCAAGACCAAGCAAGGCCCCAAGAGCCTTGACGAGGTCGACCCGGCCCTGCTCGACACCTTCAACCGCCTGGGCATACCCCTCGAGGAGCAGAAACAGCTCAGCGGAATGGCCGTCGACGCCGTCATGGACTCCGTGTCCGTAAAGACCACCCACCGAGCCAGACTCGCCGAAAAAGGCATCATCTTCTGCTCCTTCTCCGAAGCCGTAAGGGAATACCCTGACCTGGTGCGCAAATATCTGGGCAAGGTCGTGCCCTACACCGATAATTTCTACGCCGCCCTCAACTCGGCGGTGTTCTCCGACGGCTCCTTCGTCTATATCCCCAAAGGCGTGCGCTGCCCGATGGAGCTGAGCACCTATTTCCGCATCAACGCCGCCGGTACGGGACAGTTCGAGCGCACACTCATCGTGGCCGATGACGACGCCTACGTGTCGTATCTCGAGGGCTGCACCGCCCCCATCCGCGACGAGAACCAGCTGCACGCCGCAATCGTGGAGATTATCGTCGAGGACCGCGCCGAAGTCAAGTACTCGACCGTCCAGAACTGGTACGCCGGTGACGCCGAGGGCCGTGGCGGCATCTACAACTTCGTCACCAAGCGAGGTCTCTGCCGCGGCGAGCGCTCAAAAATCTCGTGGACGCAGGTCGAGACCGGCTCGGCCATCACATGGAAATATCCCGGCTGCATCCTCAAGGGCGACGGCAGCACGGGCGAGTTCTACAGCGTCGCCGTCACCAACAACCGCCAGCAGGCTGACACGGGTACCAAGATGATACATCTTGGCCGCGACACGCGCTCCACCATCGTCTCCAAGGGCATCAGCGCCGGACGCTCGCAGAACTCGTACCGCGGCCTCGTTTCGGTTGCTCCCGGCGCCGAGCGCGCACGCAACTATACGCAGTGCGACTCACTGCTGCTGGGTGACAAATGCGGCGCCCACACCTTCCCCTACATCGACGTCAAAAACGACAACGCCATAGTCGAGCACGAGGCCACGACCTCGAAAATCAGCGAAGACCAGCTTTTCTACTGCAACCAGCGCGGTATCCCCACCGAGGAGGCCGTCGCCCTCATCGTCAACGGCTACGCCCGCGAGGTGATGAGCAAGCTCCCCATGGAGTTTGCCGTGGAGGCCCAGAAACTGCTGGCGATAACCCTCGAGGGCGCCGTCGGATAAATTTTAACAGCTAAAATAGCTGTAATGGCTATTTTAGCTAATGAACAACAATACCCTATGTCACTTTTAGAAGTCAAAAATCTGCATGCCGGCATCGACGGCAAGGAAATACTCAAAGGCATCGACCTCACCATAGAGCCCGGTACCGTGCACGCCATCATGGGTCCCAACGGCTCGGGCAAGAGCACGCTCTCGGGCGTCCTCGCCGGTGACCCGCGCTTTACCGTCACCGCCGGCACGGCCACCCTCGACGGCAAGGACCTGCTGAGCCTGTCGCCCGAGGACCGCAGCCACGAGGGCCTTTTCCTCTCGTTCCAGTACCCAGTGGAAATCCCCGGAGTGTCGATGACAAACTTCATGCGTGCCGCCGTCAACGCCAAGCGCGAGTATCTCGGCGAAAAGCCCATGCCCGCCGCCGAGTTCCTCAAGCTCATGCGTCAGAAGCGCGCCATCGTCGAGCTGGACTCCAAACTGGCCTCACGCTCGGTCAACGAGGGCTTCTCCGGCGGCGAGAAAAAGCGTAACGAAATCTTCCAGATGGCCGTTCTCGAGCCCAAGCTGTCAATCCTCGACGAGACGGACTCGGGCCTCGACATCGACGCCCTGCGCATCGTCGCAAACGGCGTCAACGCCCTGCGCACGCCGCAGAATGCCACAATCGTCATCACCCACTACCAGCGTCTGCTCGACTACATCAAGCCCGACGTGGTACACATCCTCTACAACGGACGCATCGTCTACACCGGCGGGCCCGAGCTGGCCCTCGAACTCGAGGAGAAGGGCTACGACTGGATCAAGCAGCAGGCCGACGCCGCACAAAAATAAGAGCCCATGCAAAGCAATTCGCTAAAACAATATACCGACCTGTACGAGCAGTACGGCCACGACCTCCGCGAGGGCTCTCCCGAGGCCATGAACCGCCTGCGCCGGCGCGCCCACGAGTTTCTGACCGCCGGGGGCACGCTGCTGCCGCGCCGCGGCCAGGACGGATACGCGCACACCGACCTCAACGCCATGTTCGCGCCCGACTACGGCGTCAACATCGGCCGCCTCGGCTTCCGTGCCGACCTGCAGTCGGCCTTCCGCTGCGGCGTTCCCAATGTTTCGTCGCTGATGGGTGTGGTCGCCAACGACATCTTCGGTCCCGGCGAGGCCATGGCGAAACGTCTTCCCGAGGGCGTCACCGTCACCACGCTGCGCCGCGCGGCACAGTCCATGCCGGAGGTGCTCGACCGCTTCTACGGCTCCGTCGCCCCCGCCGACAATTCTGCCGTCGCCCTCAATACCATGCTGGCCCAGGACGGCGTGCTGGTGCATATCGCCCGCGACGTCAGGCTGCCGCAGCCTATACAGCTCATCGAAATCCTCGGCGGCGTGACGAGCCCGCTGCTGGCGCTCCGCCGCCTCTTGGTTGTGCTGGAGGCAGGCGCCGAATGCCGTCTGCTGGTGTGCGACCACAGCGCCCCCGCCGTCGACGTTGACGGCCATCCCGTCAGAATGGCCTCGGACACCGTGGTGGAGATTGACCTCGGCCCGGGTTCGCACTTCGAATACTACGACATGCAGGAGAGCGCTGCCACCACCGACCGCTACGCCTGTGTGGCCGTGCGCCAGAGCGCCGACTCGACCTTCCGCTCCAACATCACCACCCTGCGCTGTGGCCGGACCCGCAACGACATCCTCGTCAGCCTCGACGGCGAGGGCGCCGAATGCCGTCTCTCGGGCATGGCCACTGCCGGAGGCACGCAGGTGGCCGACAACTCCACCCTCGTCGTCCACAACGCCCCGCACTGCCACAGCGACCAGCTGTTCAAGTATGTCGCCGACGAGGAGGCCCGCTGCGCCTTCGAGGGCCTGATAAAGGTTCAGCCCGGCGCCCACCACACCGAGGCGTACCAGAACAACCGCAACATCCTGGCCTCCAAAGACGCGCGCATGCACTCGCGTCCCCAGCTCGAGATTTACTGCGACGATGTCAAGGCCAACCACGGCGCCGCCACGGGCCAGCTCGACGAGGAGGCTCTCTTCTACATGCGCACGCGCGGCATCCCCGTCGACGAGGCGCGCACTATGCTGATGCAGGCCTTTATGGTCGATGTCATCGACACCATCACCCTGCTGCCCCTGCGCGAGCGCATGCGCCAGCTCGTCTCGCGCCGTTTCGGCTCTCCCAACGACCTGTGCGCGGTCTGCTCGCCCGAAGTTGAACCCTGAATACCGTTCGAAATTATGCTGGACGTAGAAAAAATACGCAAAGAGTTTCCCATCCTCTCCCGCAAGGTTTACGGGCACGACCTGATATACTTCGACAACGCGGCCACGGCGCAGGTGCCAAAGAGCGTCATCGACGCTATCACGCGCACCTACACGAAGCACCATGCCAACGTACACCGCGGTGTGCACTGCCTGTCGCAGGAGGCTACCGACGAGCAGGAGCTGACGCGCCGCGAGGTGGCGGCATGGATAGGCGCTCCCGACCCCGCCGAGGTGATTTTCACCCGCGGCACCACGGAGGGCATCAATCTCGTGGCCTCGTGCCTTACACAGGGCATGGAAGCCGGCGACGAGATTGTCCTCACCGTCATGGAGCACCACAGCAATATCGTGCCCTGGCAGCTGGCGGCCGGGCGGCGCGGCCTCGTCATCAAGGTCGTTCCCATAAACGCTGACGGCAGCCTCGACATCGACGCCCTGCGCGCTCTGGTGACCGACCGCACGCGCATCGTCACCGTGGCGCATGTAAGCAACGTGCTCGGCACGGTAAACCCCGTTGCCGAGATTGCCGGGATAGCGCACTCGCACGGCGCTCTTTGCCTTGTCGACGGCGCCCAGGGTGCACCGCACTACAAGATTGATGTCAACGCTCTCGGATGCGATTTCTACGTCTTTTCCGGCCACAAAATCTACGGTCCCACCGGTGTGGGCGTGCTGTGGGGGCGCCGCGAACTGCTTGAGCAGATGCCGCCGTACCAGGGTGGGGGAGAGATGATTGACCATGTGCGCCTGCCGATGGGCACGACTTTTGCCGAGCTTCCTTTCAAGTTCGAGGCCGGTACGCCCGACTACGCCTGTATCCCCGCCCTGCGAGAGGCCATAAAGTTTATGGACGGCGTCGGCATCGACGCCATCGAGGCGCACGAGACGGCCCTCTACCGCCATATCACGGAGCGTATTGCCCGGGAGCTGCCTCAGGTGCGCATTTTCGGCACGGCTCCCGGCAAATGTCCCGTGCTGTCGTTCCTCATCGGCGACGCCCATTCGTACGACACCGGCATGCTCCTCGACAAGCTCGGCATAGCCGTTCGCACGGGCCACCATTGCGCTCAGCCGCTGATGGAGGTGCTCGGTGTGTCCGGCACGGTGCGTGCGTCGATGGGCGTTTACAACACAATGGACGAGGCCGACCGCTTTGTCGACGCCCTCGTGCGCATAACCCCCATACTGTCATGAGAGCGCTCACCGTTATGCTTATGTCGCTGTGCCTGATGGTGCTCGGCGGCTGCTCCGAAAAGAAATATTTCACCATCGAGGGCACCGTCGAAGGCGGACGCACGATGAACCTGCGATTCGTTTACGTCGGTGACGACAACCTCAACAACGTCATTACCGCCGCCCGCGACGGCAAATTCGTCTTCAAGGGCGTGGCGCCCCGTGACGGCGCCCTTGTGCAGGTGCTTGACAACGATTACCGCCGTCTGGCCGTCTTCTATGCCGAAAACGGCGACAAAATCCGGCTGAAGGTAAACGCCGACGACCCGGTGGCCTCGCAGGCCACCGGCAACGATATCATGGAGCGCTGGAACGCCTGGGCCGCCACCAACCGGCCCATCCTCAAAGGCCTTGACGCCTCTGTCCGTAATAAGGCCGTGGCAAAGTACGCCCGCGCGCACAAGGACGACCTGCTGTCGGCACTGCTCCTCGCGGCCTATTACGACTCGTCCGTCGACCCGCAGGGCGCCATGACCATCCTCGAGTCAATCAAGCCCGAAGCGCGTCCCCAGTGTATAGTCGAGCTGCTGACCGCCAACAGCGTCCAGCGCGACAAAAACGGCGGCTACAACAAGGTCATGCCTTTCCGGTACCTCTCTTCCAAGACCGACACCATGGCCACTTTCCGTCCCGGCGACAACAACCGCACCCTCCTCGTCTTCACCGCTGGACCCGCCGGACGCGACTCCATCATGCGCGCACTCCACACCTTCCAGAAAGACAAGCCCGCCAGAACCGCCATCCTCGACATCCGTTTCGACGTCGACACCCTGATGTGGAAGCGCGACCTCCGCAACGACTCCGTCACCTGGCCCTCCGCCTGGATGCCCGAAGCCACCGCTACACCCTCGCTCTCCCCCCTCTCCATCACCACCGTCCCCTTCTTCATCGTCACCGACTCCACCGGCACCCAGCTCTACCACGGCCACGCCCTCACCCCCGCCCTCAGAACCCTCGGCCATACCCCTCGCTGAAGCTCGGGAGCAAAAACAAAAAGGCCGGACCGCAGGACTGTTGAGGCTGCCTACCCGGTTTTGTCTAAGTTTTTGATTTTCAGTTCAAATTAATATTAAACTCAAAAATCAAAGACTATGTCCATTCAGCAGCGTGCCCCGTGGCATGACTACCGGTCACGGTGTATTTACATGGTTACGCTGAAGAAGGGCGAGGGGGTGCAGGCTTTCGGTAGGCTGGAGGGTTGTTGCGGTTTGCCGGTCGGGCAAAAGGGGAGCCCGCATGTGGTGGCCTCGGCCATGGGGAATGCTGTCAAAGAGGTGCTTTGGCGTATTGCCGATGTGGAGCCGGCGGTGCAGCTGCTGCAATACGCTCTGATGCCGGACCATGTGCATCTTCTGATACAGGTGAGAGAGCGGACGGCAGACAGGCTGGGGCGTATCATCGCCCGCTTCAAGGTCGCTGTAAACGAGGCTGCCGGCTGTCAGGCCTTTGAAAGAGGATTTAACGACCAGATACTTAAGCCTTCACGCAATCTCGACCGGCTGTATGCCTACCTGCGCGAGAACCCGTACCGTCTGGCTGTCCGTCGCGGGCACCCCGAGTTTTTTACACGCATAAACAGCATCACTATTGACGGCGTCAACTGTCAGGCCTACGGCAACATGCATTTGCTGTCAAACCCGTTCAAGGAGGCTTTGGCCGTACATCGCCGCTACACGGCCAACGAGTTGCAGGCCTTTACCGACAGCTGGCTCTATACCGCAGCTAACGGTGGCGTCATCGTCTCACCATTCATCTCGCCTGCCGAGCGGGCGTTACGCACGCAGATAGAAGACCTTGGCGGCAAAATCATCCTTATCACCGACCAGTCGTTTCCGGAGCGCTACAAGCCTGCCGCCCACGACTTTGCCCTCTGCACCGAAGGGCGGCTGCTCATCATCAGCATCAAAAGCCCGGTCAAAACCCTCACCCGCGCCACCTGCCTGCGCATGAACGCGCTGGCGGAGGCGCTTGCAAAGGGAGACATAAATCCTCGCTGAAGCTCGGGAGCTGAAACAAAAAGGCAGAGTAGGGGACAACCTCACACCAGCTTTGCGTGCCGCCCTTTTTGTCCAAGCCCCCGAGCTTCAGCGAGGGTTGGCCGTCAGACCAATTGCCGTGCCAGTTGGCGGTGTCGCGTTTTTTGTTTAAATTTGTGGTGTTGTAAAACCTTAAGTATTTTGTCATGGAAAAACGGATAATTGAATGCGTGCCCAACTTCAGCGAGGGACGCAATAAGGAAATCATAAAGAAAATCACTGACGCTATCGAGTCGGTCAAAGGCATCCGGCTGCTGGATGTCGACCCGGGCGAGGCTACCAACCGCACGGTGGTGACGTTTGTAGGCGAGCCGGAGGCCGTCGTAGAGGCCGCCTTCCGCGGTGTACGCCGGGCTTCGGAGCTCATCGACATGAACCTGCACCACGGCGCACACCCGCGCATGGGCGCCACGGACGTGCTGCCCCTTATCCCGGTGTCGGGTGTCACCCTCGAGGAATGCGCGCAGATGGCCCGCGACCTGGCAAAGCGCATCTCGGATGACCTCGGCATCCCCACATACTGCTACGAGGCCGCCGCCTTCACGCCTGAACGCCGCAACCTCGCCGTCTGCCGCCAGGGCGAATACGAGGCGTTGCCCGAGAAGATGAACACTCCGGGCCTCGCCCCCGACTTCGGCGACCGTCCTTACGACGAAAACGTCGCCCGCACCGGCGCCACAGCCGTCGGCGCACGCGACTTCCTCATTGCCGTCAACTTCAACCTCAACACCACCAGCACACGTCGCGCCAACGCAATCGCCTTCGATGTCCGCGAGAAGGGACGTCCCAAACGTGAGGGTGGCAAGCCCAACGGCAAGCCCGTGAAGGACGAGAACGGCAACGTGATAATGATTCCCGGCACCCTGCCCGGCACAAAGGCAATAGGCTGGTACATCGACGAATACGGCATCGCCCAGGTATCGATGAACATCACCGACATCTCGCGCACGCCCCTGCATGTGGCTTTCGACGAGGTCACCCGCGCCGCCGCCGCCCGCGGCATCCGCGTCACCGGCACCGAGATTGTCGGCCTCGTGCCCAAGAAGGCCATCACCGACGCCGGCCGTTATTTCCTGCACAAACAGCAGCGCTCGACGGGCATCCCCGAGCACGAAATCGTGCGCATGGCCATCAAGTCGATGGGTCTGGACGAGCTGGCGCCCTTCAACCCCAAGGATAAAATCATCGAATACATGATTGAGCCGGAGGACGGCAAAAAGCTCGTCGACCTCACCGTCAAGGGTTTTGCCGAGGAGACCGCCAGCGAGTCACCCGCTCCCGGTGGCGGCTCCGTCTCGGCCTACATGGGCGCCCTCGCCGCCGCCTTAGGCACTATGGTTGCTAACCTCAGCGCCCACAAGGCAGGCTGGGACGACCGCTGGGAGGAGTTCTCGAACTACGCCGACGGCGGACAGATGCTGATGGAGCGTCTGCTCGACCTCGTCGACGAGGACACCGCCGCCTTCAACCGCATCATGGCGGCCATACAGATGCCCAAGAGTACCGACCACGAAAAAGACCTGCGCGACAAGGCCATGGAGGAGGCCACGCTTTATGCCACCCTCGTCCCCCTGCGCACCATGCGCGCCGCCAACGAATGTTTCGACATCTGCGAGGCCATGGCCGAGACCGGCAACCCCGCCAGCATCTCCGACGCTGGCGTAGGCGTTCTTGCAGCCCGTGCCGCCGTCCTCGGCGCCGGTCTCAACGTACGCATCAACGCCGCGGGTCTCAAAGACCGCGAGAAGGCTAAGGAGCTTGTCGGGCGTGCCGAGGCCATCGAGAAAGAGGCCAGGGAACGCGAGGCCGCCCTTATTGAAATGATAATCGCAAAAATCCAGGAAAAATGACTTTGGAAGAGTTTCGCGCCGACATCCGCGGCGGCATTCCCGCCGAAATTCCGGCAGCACAAGCATATGACACCACGGTAAACCACGCACCGCGCCGCAAGCACATCCTTACCCCCGAGCAGGAGCGCCTTGCCCTGCGCAACGCCCTGCGCTATTTCCCCAAGGAGCAGCATGCCGCCCTCGCCCCGGAGTTCGCCGACGAGCTGCACCGCTACGGCCGCATATACATGTACCGTTACCGTCCCACATACCCCATGTATGCCCGTCCCATCGACGAGTATCCCGCCCGGAGCCGCCAGGCGCAGGCAATCATGGTGATGATACATAACAACCTCGACCCGCGCGTGGCCCAGCATCCCCACGAGCTCATCACCTACGGAGGCAACGGCGCCGTGTTCCAGAACTGGGCGCAGTACCGCCTGACGATGAAATACCTTAGCGAGATGACCGACGAGCAGACGCTGGTCATGTACTCGGGCCATCCCCTCGGCCTCTTCCCCTCGCATCCCGGAGCGCCGCGCGTAGTGGTGACCAACGGCATGGTCATTCCCAACTATTCCAGCCCCGACGACTGGGAGCGCATGAACGCCCTCGGCGTGTCGCAGTACGGCCAGATGACTGCCGGCTCGTACATGTACATCGGCCCGCAGGGCATTGTCCACGGCACCACCATCACCGTCCTCAACGCCGGACGCCGCCAAAGCAAGGCGGCCGACCATAGCCTGCGCGGCATGCTCTTCGTGACTGCTGGCCTTGGCGGCATGTCGGGCGCACAGCCCAAGGCCGGAAATATCGCCGGAGTGGTGTCCGTGACAGCCGAAATCAATCCAGCCGCCGTGGCCAAGCGCCACGAACAGGGATGGGTGGACGAGGTTTTCACCGACCTGTCCGCACTGCTCAAACGCGTCAACGAGGCGCGCACGGCCGGCGAAGCCGTTTCGTTCGCCTATCAGGGCAATATCGTCGACCTGTGGGAATTCCTCGCTGACAATGGCGTACAGGTGGACCTCGGCTCGGACCAGACTTCCCTCCACAACCCCTACGCCGGCGGCTACTATCCCGCCGGACTGAAATTCGACGAGGCCAAGGCCATGATGGCCGACGACCCCGAGCGCTTCGCCGACGAGGTGCACAAATCGCTCCGCCGCCAGGTGACCGCAATCAACCGCCTCACCGACAAGGGCATGTACTTCTTCGACTACGGCAACGCCTTCCTGCTTCAGGCAAGCCGCGCCGGTGCCGACATCATGGCCGCCGACGGCAACGGCTTCCGCTATCCGTCGTACGTCCAGGCAATTATGGGTCCCGACTTCTTTGACTACGGCTTCGGCCCCTTCCGCTGGGTCTGCACCAGCGGCGACCCCGAGGACCTTGCCAAGTCGGACAAAATTGCCGGCGACGTCCTCGAGAAGATGCTAGAGACCGCTCCCGCCGACATCCGCGGCCAACTTGCCGACAACCTGCACTGGATACGCCAGGCCGGCGACAACCACCTTGTCGTGGGCTCGCAGGCCCGCATCCTCTATGCCGACGCCGAGGGCCGCGCACGCATCGCCCTGGCTTTCAACGACGCCATCCGCCGCGGCGAGATAACGGCGCCGATAGTCCTGGGCCGCGACCACCACGACGTCTCGGGCACCGACTCGCCCTACCGAGAGACCTCCAACATCACCGACGGCTCGCAGTTCTGCGCCGACATGGCCGTCCAGAACGTCATCGGTGACGCCTTCCGCGGCGCAACCTGGGTGTCGCTGCACAACGGCGGCGGCGTAGGATGGGGCGAGGTGATAAACGGCGGCTTCGGCATGGTTATCGACGGCTCGGAAGACGCCGACCGACGCATCCGCGAGATGCTGCTGTGGGACGTCAACAACGGCATAGCACGCCGCTCGTGGGGCCGCAACGACGGTGCCATGACAGCCATCCGCCGCGAGATGGAGCGCACGCCCGGCCTGACGGTGACGATGCCCAATCTCGTCGATGACGAAATTATCGAAAAAACTCTACCTAAGAAATGAAAACATACCTTATCGACCCCTCGCAGCGCCTGTCTCTCGACACGGTGCGCTCAATAATCGAAAACGGGATGCATGTCGGGCTGTCCGACATTGCCGTCAGCCGCATCGTCAGCTGCCGCGAATACCTCGACAAAAAGATTGAACGGGCCGACAGACCCATCTACGGCGTCACCACGGGCTTCGGCAGCCTCTGCAACGTCAGTGTCTCCGCCGACGGACTGGCGCAGCTTCAGGAGAACCTCGTCAAGAGCCATTCATGCGGCTTAGGCGAGATGCTTGACCCGGAAATCGTGCGCCTGATGCTCCTGCTCAAGGCCCAGAGCCTCAGCTACGGCAATTCGGGCGCCCAGCTCGGCACCGTACAGCGTCTGCTCGACTTCTTCAACCTCGGCGTCAGCCCCGTCGTCTACCGCCTGGGCTCGCTCGGCGCCTCGGGCGACCTGGCGCCGCTGGCCAACATGTGCCTGCCCCTGCTCGGCCTCGGTGAGGTGCATTACAAGGGCAAAGTACGCCCCTCTGCCGAGGTGCTGGCCGAACTTGGCCTCGAGCCAATCCGCCTGGCATCGAAGGAAGGCCTGGCGCTCCTCAACGGCACGCAGTTCATGGCCGCAAACGCTGTGCATGCGCTGCTCGCCGCCGAAAAACTGATAAGGCTGGCCGACAAAATCGGCGCACTCAGCCTCGATGCCTTCGACGGCCGCATCGAGCCGTTTGTGGATGAGGTGCATGTCGTGCGCGCCCATCCCGGACAGCTGCAGACGGCTCAGGCCGTGCGCCACTGGTTGGAGGGTAGTCAGCTTATCGCCCGGCCCAAGAAGCATGTGCAGGACCCGTACTCGTTCCGCTGCATGCCTCAGGTACACGGTGCCGTCAAGGACGCTTTCGCTTTCGTGCGCAACGTCATCGAGACGGAAATCAACAGTCCTACGGACAACCCGATGGTCTTCCCCGAGCTGGATATGGTGGTCTCGGCCGGAAACTTCCACGGCGAGCCGATAGCGTTGCCGATGGATTACCTGTGTCTGGCCATGTCGGAGCTTGCCAACATCTCGGAGCGCCGCATTTTCCGCCTCATCTCCGGAGCACGCGACCTGCCGTCGTTCCTGGTCGCCAATCCCGGCCTGAACAGCGGTTTCATGATCCCGCAGTACGCCGCCGCCTCCGTCGTCAACCAGAACAAGGGACTGTGCTGGCCCACGAGCTGCGACAGCATCCCGTCATCGCAGGGTCAGGAGGACCATGTGTCGATGGGCGGCAACAGCGCCACCAAGTTGGTTCAGGTTGTCGACAACGTGCGCCGTGTGCTGGCCATAGAGCTGATGAACGCCGCGCAGGCAATAGAGTTCCGCCGTCCCCTCCACACGTCGCCGGCGCTGGAGGAATGGCACGCGCAGTACCGCAAGGTGGTGCCCTTCATCGTCGATGACACCGTGATGTCTCCCCTCATCGAGGCAAGTGTACAATTCCTGAAAGAGCAGTAAGGCTATATGCTGGTAAAAAACATATCCCGCATTTTCGGCTACGAATGCGCCGGCCCGGCCTGGTTGCGCACCGAGGGTGAGAATTTCGTCGCCATGGGACCGATGACGGCTTGTCCGACCCCTTACGATGACGAGGAAATCGTTGATGCGCAGGGAGGTATGGCTCTGCCGTCGTACTGCGACTCACACACGCACATTGTCTTTGCCGGAAGCCGTCACGGCGAGTTCCGCGACAAGATAGAGGGCCTGAGTTACGAGGAAATTGCCGCCCGCGGAGGCGGCATCCTCAACAGCGCCGACCTGCTGCACGAGACCTCCGAGGACGAGCTCTTCACCCAGTCGATGGCACGCGCCGACGAGGTCATGCGCAAGGGCACCGGTTCGATAGAGCTAAAGAGCGGCTACGGTCTAACCCTTCCCGACGAACTGAAGATGCTGCGCGTGATAGCGCGTATCGCCGAGGCGTCGCCGATGACCGTCCGCGCCACCTTCCTCGGCGCCCACGCCGTGGGACGTGCCTTTGCAGGGCGGCAGGAGGACTACGTCACCCATATTGTCGATGACATGCTGCCCGCCGTCGCCGCCGAAGGACTTGCCGATTTTGTCGATGTATTCTGCGACCGCGGCTTCTTCACCCCGACACAGACCGCCCGCATCCTCGAGGCCGCGGCACGCTACGGCATGCGGCCCAAAATCCACGCCGACGAGCTTGCCGCCAGCGGAGGCACCGAAGTGGGTGTCTCTCACGGTGCCGTTTCCGTCGACCATCTCGAACAGGCCCGCGACGCCGAGCTGGCAATGCTTGCCGGCTCGCAGACCATCGCCACCATGCTCCCCGGCGCCAGCTTCTTCTCAAACCTGCCCTACGCTCCCGCCCGTCGCGCCCTTGCCGCAGGCTGCCGCGTGGCTCTGGCCTCCGACTACAACCCCGGCTCGTCGCCTTCCGGCGACATGCGCTTCGTCTGGGCCCTCGGCTGCATAAAGATGAAACTCACCCCCGAGCAGGCCCTCACCTGTTGCACCGCCACCGGCGCCGCCGCCATGGGCCTAGCGGCCACCCACGGCCTCATCCTACCCCACTACCGCGCCGACTTCATCCTCACTCGTCCCCTCACCGACCTCGCCGTCATCCCCTACCAGTACACCACCCCCTACATCCGCACCCTCTACCTCGCCGGCACCCCGTTATCGGTCGAGCTCGACCGATAACAGTTATAAATCTGCCACCTTTGCCGCCAGGGAGTTAAGTGCCAGACATGTGGCACGAGAGATAATGCGTGTTTGAGGCAGTCCGGCGCTAATAATCAGCAAACGACCTTTGGTACACAGTTCAAAATCTCGCCCGGCAGGCTTGTGACGTTCACCTATAGTATCGTTGGTGAGGATGATAAAATTTCCGCCGCACTCTTCGGCCTCTTCACGGATAGCTTTTTCAGCAGGAGAGATGAAAGGCGAAACAAGGACTCCATTATTGGCTGCGGTATAGATCCACCGCTCGCGGTTTCGCCTGCGCTCTGCGTCGTTTTCGGCACGATGTACGATAACCTGCTCTTTGAAAGGTTTATCGAGGAGTTGTAGGTTTCCGTATGCCCGGCACCCATATCCATCAATGCTCAGATTGCTGACGCGACGAAAATAGTCCGGGTTGTCATGGCGAATTGCGAGACGGCGCGGGTTATCATGGATGTATCGCTGGACTGTTTCAAACTGCTTTTTATCGAATATTATTCGGTCATGAAAGCCCCCTTCAAAGGCAATGAGGCCCAGGTCACCGGTATGTTTTCGTATGCGGGATGTTGAGGCTGACTTTATCGCCTGAATTACGTCACCGAGATGCCGCGGCATCGGCTGCGTCACCTCAATCAGTACGTGTACATGGTCGGGCATTATCACATAATCGTGGATGTGTATTTCGGGAGAGAAACGAGGTGTGACCTCAATCTGGTCCCGGAGGATTAGACCGACCGGGGATAAAGTTGTTGTAGCGCTATCGGGCGTGGTGTATTCAAGAGTGCTGAGATTAGGACATTTGTATGCCTTGTTGAAGGTGACCATGTAAGTACCTCTTTCATAATAATTATGCCACGGAGCCCGCCGTTTATGGCTGGGTATGGTAGGTTTGTGGTAGGCGGGGAGTGGCATAGGCGGGATCTTTAGAGGTATTTAAGTTAACGGTCGAGAATAACTGTTATCGGTCGAGCTCGACCGATAACGGGGTGACGGCGGTCAGAAGGTGGTGCCCCAGGTGGAGCGGTCGAGGGCGCGGTAGGAGATGGCTTCGCGGATGTGGCCGGGGAGGATGTCGGGGCAGGCGTGGAGGTCGGCGATGGTGCGGGCGACTCGGAGGATGCGGTCGTATGCGCGGGCCGACATGTCGTAGCGGTCCATGGCGGTGCGGAGGAGGCGCATGGAGGCGTCGTCGAGGACACAGTACCGGCGCAGCATCTTGCTGGACATCTGGGCGTTGCAGTAGACGCCGGGGGTGTCCTTGAAACGCTCGGCCTGGATGGCGCGGGCGGCGACGACGCGCTCGCGGATGGCGGCGGAAGACTCGCCCGGCGCATCCTGGCTGAGCTGGTCGAAGGGCACGGGCTGTATCTCGCACTGGATGTCTATGCGGTCGAGCAACGGGCCGGAAATGCGGTTTTTGTATTTGGCCACGGCGCCCGGCGAACATGTGCAGGCACGGGTAGGGTGGGTGTAGTAGCCGCAGGGGCATGGGTTCATCGAGGCCACGAGCATGAATCCGGCGGGGTACTCGACGGTATATTTTGCTCTCGACACCAGAATTTTGCGGTCCTCAAGAGGCTGTCGCAGCACTTCAAGGACCTGGCGGTTGAATTCGGGGAATTCGTCGAGGTGGAGCACTCCGTTGTGCGCAAGGGAGATTTCGCCCGGCATGGGGTTGGCGCCTCCGCCTACGAGGGCCACAGGCGAGACGGTGTGATGGGGCGCACGGAACGGACGCGTGGTCATGAGCATGGAGCCGCGTCCCAGCTTGCCGGCTACAGAGTGGATTTTCGTCGTCTCCAGCGCCTCGGCGAGGGTCAGCGGAGGTAGAATTGACGGCAGGCGTTTGGCCATCATGGACTTGCCGGAGCCGGGAGGGCCGACAAGCAGTATGTTGTGGCCGCCGGCGCAGGCGACCTCAAAGGCGCGTTTGACATTTTCCTGGCCGCAGACATCGGCGAAGTCGAGGTCGAAGGCGGCCTGAGCACGGGCAAATTCGGCGCGCGTGTCCACCACCGTCGGCTGCAGCGGTGCGGCACCGGTGATGTGGTCGATGACCTGCCGCAGGTTGTCCACACCGTAGACGGTGAGATTGTCGACTACGGCGGCCTCGCTGGCATTGGCGTCGGGGACAATCATGTATCTGAACCCCTCCTTGCGGGCCTGAATGGCCATGGGCAGGGCGCCGCGGATGGCACGGACTTCGCCGTCGAGGCCCAATTCGCCCATGATGAAATATTTGTCGAGCTCCGGCGCCCTCAGTTTGTCACCGGCGACGAGTACGGAAAGGGCGATTGGCAGGTCGTAGGCCGCACCCTCCTTGCGTACGTCGGCAGGGGCGAGGTTGACCGTCATCGCCGACCGCGGGAATTCCATGCCGATGTTGGTGATGGCGGCCTGGACGCGCTGGCACGACTCCTTGACAGCCGTGTCGGGCAGACCTACGAGGGTAAGACCGGCACCGAGCTGCGTGCATGCCTCGATGGTGACCGTGATGGCGTCAATGCCCGTCAGGGCGCCTCCGAAAGTCTTGATCAGCATAGGAAATAGATAGGTTTCAGATAATCAGTTTTAACATCAGGGGAGTATGGTATTACAGCACCGCCGCAACCTCTTTGAAATAAAAAGACTGCTCCGAGCCGTCACTGAGCCGCAGCACCAGCGGCCCGGAAAGGTCGACGCGGGAGATGGCGGCTTCGAAGATTCGGAGGCTGCGTGTGTCGAGCCAGCGGTGCGGTTTTCCGTCGTTGCGCCACAGCAGGCTGTGGAATTCGTCGACGAGGGTCGGCGAGGTCAGGGCGCCGGCGACGTATCCGAGGATTTCGGCCACGACGTCATCAAGCACGGCGTCGAGGTCGAAGGGGTGACCGGCAATCTGTGCCATGGAGACGGGATTGGGGGCCTTGGAGCGGAAGACCGTTTGGTTGACGTTGATGCCTATTCCGGCGATGGATCGGGTTATGAACGGGCCTGAGACGGTGTTTTCGATGAGGATGCCCACCATCTTCAGGTCGCCGGCATATATGTCGTTGGGCCATTTCACGCGGACACCGGCATCGGGCAGAGCTCGGCGCAGGGCGCGGCATACGCCTGTGGCGACAGCCATTGACAGCTCGAACTGCCGGGCCGCCGGCCACCTGTGCGGACGCAGAACCAGCGAAAAGGTGAGATTGGCGCCGGGCTCCGACTCCCATGAGTTGCCGCGCTGGCCGCGTCCGGCCGTCTGCTCGCGGGCGGTGACGACAGTGCCGTGCGGAGTGTCCTCCGCAGACAGCTCTGCGGCATAACTCAGCGTCGACGCGCATGTGTCAACGTGGATGCGGTTCATCAGTCCTCGTCGGGAAGGGTGACCGTGAGGGTGCGCCGGCCCGTGTCGTGGTCGGCGGTGATGTCGACGCGGACGGTGTCGTCGGGGAGCATGGGCTCGATGCGCTCGGGCCACTCCAGCAGGCACAGCACGCCGCTGTCAAAGTAGTCCTCGACACCTATGTCCATCGCTTCCTCCAGATTCTCCAGGCGATAGAGGTCGAAATGGTAGATGAGTTCGGCTGTGGTGTCCGAACGATATTCGTTGATGATTGAGAACGAGGGCGAGTTGGCCATGTCCTCCTCCACGCCCAGACGGCGCGAGAGGGCGTTGATAAAGGTGGTTTTCCCGGCTCCCATCTCGCCGTAGAAGGCAAAGATGGTGTAGTCGCCCATCAGGCGCACAAACGCGTCGGCAGCCTTTTCCAGGCCATCAAGGCCGTCTATTTCGATAACTTCCTGTTTCATTCGGCAGTAGTTTGATTTCAACCCTCAAAGTTACGGCTTTTACGCGTGAAATCAAAAGTGGAATTGCGAAACAGGCTTACCTGACTCTTAATTCAGCGGTCAAGGACTGTACACTGCACTTTCGAACAGTCAAGGTTCGGCATCTGCATGCCCACGGGGGCGCCTATGTAAGTCGGGTCGCAGACAACGAAGCGCGACTGACCTACCTGCATGGCGTCGCCGGCAACGCTGTCGGTGAAGCGCACGGCAGTAGCCAGGTGGTTGGGGTAATAGACCAGCGCCACGTCCAGCCCGAGCAGGTCACGCACAAGATGCGAGAAGAGCACCGAGCGGTCCTCGCAGTCGGCGTAGGGATAAAACAGACTTTCCTCGGGTAATATGGAAATCAACATGGTATTTTGTTAGAGCTGCAGGAGATGTCCTCCGGCGTTAAGAATTTTTAAATGTGGAGGATGGGACAAGATTGGGATGCCGGTTGTTATATTGGAAAGGCTCTAAGGGGATATCAACGTATAACACATGTATTTACAGAACTTTATCAACTGACAAACACTACTATGAAAACAAAACACTCTTTTTTAGCCGTGATTGCGGCTTTGCTCGCCGCTTCATTTACCGCTTATGGCGCGGATGCCTCGGAAGCTGCCAATATCAAGGTATTATGGCAGACCGTCGATATTGAACGCGGGGCATCTACGTCATCGGCCACGGTGACCGCCCGGATTCAGGTTGTGGACGGCAAGACTTTTGATGCGCCCGTTTATCCTATTCTGTATTCGGTCTCGGGTGGTCTTGAATATGGTGAGGCCAAAGGCCAACAGGTGACCTTGCCCGCCTCGGGACGAAATGTCTCCTCGACGCTTACATGGGATATTGACGTCTCTCCCACGCTTCTACGCAATGCCGGTCAGAAGGTACTGTGCATAATGTACTTCAGGGACAATATGGGCAAGGCTGTCGAACTGTCCCGCGTCGAGGTAAGCAGTGCAGGCACCACCGGTGTCAGCGCCCCTGTCGCCAATGCCCATGCGGTCACTGAAATCTACGACATCACCGGTACACCCGTCGCCCGTGGCGAAAATCCTGACCTCGTCTCGCTCCCTCGCGGCATCTACATCCTCCGCACCGGCACCACCGTCAGCAAAATCATCCGCTGACCGCCCCGGCCTCAGCCTTTCGTACAGATTCGCTTCTTAAATAAGGCAGCGCCATAAAACGTGAATTACGGCGCTGTCTTGTTTTGTAATGTATTTTGCTCTTTCGGTTGTATCAGTCGGTGCGGTGGAGGACGATGGCGGTGCGGGCGGGGAGGTATAGGCGGAGCCAGGCCACGCCGGCGGGGGAGTAGAGGGGGTCGGGGGCGGTGAGGTGTCTGACGGCGTCATCGACGTTGCCGTAACCGCCGAACTCGGGGCGGTCGGTGTCGAGGACTGCCTGATAGCAGCCGGGAGGGGCGAGGATGCCGTAGCCGTCGTACGACTTGTCGGGGCTGAAGTTGAAAACAAAGCAGAGGTCGCCGCGCATGAAGGCGAGTATCTGGTCGTCATCCTTCTCCCACAGCTTGCGCACGGGCAGGGCCTGGAAGTTGTAGACGCCGCCGACAAGCTCAATCATGGCGTTGTCGAAGTTGTTGAGCAGGTGGTACTTGAGGTTGGGGTTGTCGACGAGGTTCCACTGGCGGCGTGCATATTTGTAGCTCCAGCCGTTGCCTTCGCGGGGGAAGTCTATCCACTCGGGGTGGCCCCACTCGTTGCCCATGAAGTTGAGGTAGCCGCCGTTGATGGTGGCCAGGGTGACGAGGCGTATCATCTTGTGCAGGGCCATGCCGCGGGCGACGGTCATATCGTCGTCGCCCATCATCATGTGCCAGTACATCTTGTCGTCGATGAGGCGGAAGATGATGGTCTTGTCGCCGACGAGGGCCTGGTCGTGGCTCTCGCAGTAGCTGATGGTTTTTTCGTCGGCACGACGGTTGGTGAGCTCCCAGAAAATCGAGGTGGGATGCCAGTCCTCGTCTTTTTTCTCCTTGAGCATCTTGATCCAGTAGTCGGGGATGCCCATGGCCATGCGGTAGTCGAAGCCTATGCCGCCGTCCTTGACGGGGAGGGCGAGGCCGGGCATGCCGCTCATCTCCTCGGCGATGGTGATGGCGGTCTTGGAGATGGAATGGACGAGCTTGTTGGCCAGGGTGAGGTAGGTGATGGCGTCGGTGTCCTGGTTGCCGTTGTAGTAGTCGCCGTAGCCGCCGAAATTGGCACCCAGGCCGTGGTCGTAGTAGAGCATCGACGTCACGCCGTCGAAGCGCAGGCCGTCGAAGCGGAACTCCTCAATCCAGTATTTGCAGTTCGACAGCAGAAAATGGAGCACTTCGGTCTTGCCGTAGTTGAACAGCAGCGAGTCCCAGGCGGGATGCTCGCGGCGGGCGCCGGTGTTGAAATACTGGTCGTACGAGCCGTCGAGGCGCGCCAGGCCCTCGGCCTCGTTCTTGACGGCATGACTGTGTACGATGTCGAGGATGCAGGCCAGGCCCAGCTCGTGGGCGCGGTCGATGAGACTCTTGAGGTCGTAGGGGGTGCCGAAACGGCTCGACGGAGCAAAGAAATTTGACACATGGTAGCCGAACGAGCCGTAGTAGGGGTGCTCCTGGATGGCCATAATCTGGATGGCGTTGTAGCCGTCGGCGGCGATACGCGGCAGGATGTTGTCGCGGAACTCGGCGTAGGTACCCACGCCCTCCTTGTCCTGGGCCATGCCGATGTGGCATTCGTAGATGAGCAGGGGGCGTGTGTCCGGCTCGAAGTTGCTGACCTTCCAGTCGTATGGCTCGGCGGGGTCCCACACCTGGGCCGAGAAAAGGTGCGTCTTCTCGTCCTGGACTACGCGGGTGGCATAGGCGGGGATGCGTTCGCCGCTGCCGCCGTCCCAGCTGACGTACATCTTGTAAAGCTGGCCGTGACGCATGGCCTCAAAGGGCATCTCCACCTCCCAGTTGCCGTCGCCGACGGGGTGCAGGGTGTACTCGGGGACACCGGCCTTCCAGCCGTTGAAGTCGCCGATGAGGCTTATCCCTGTGGCGTGGGGAGCCCACTCTCTGAAGACCCAGCCGCCGTCGGCGGTGCGGTGCAGGCCGAAGTAGTTGTGGGCGTTGGCAAACTGGTCAAGACCGCCGCGGCGTCCGCCGGTGAGTTCCTTCTCGCGGCGACGGGCGTCCTCGTGCCTACCCTCGATGGCGGCGGCGAAGGGCTCCAGCCACGGGTCGTCGCGCAAAATTCCCAGGGTACGTTTGCGGGGCTTGCGTGCCGCCGCGGGCTTGGCCGCAACAGCGGCCGTATTCTTTTTCTGTGCCATGTGTCAGTTGTGTTTTTGTTTTTCAGGGCTTGAAGGGCGTGCCGGCAAATGTAGGGACATCGCTTTGCGATGTCAGGCCGGGTACGGATGTATGGTCGCGGTATGCCGCGGCCTTTCGCCCGGGCAAACGTGCCAAAGGCACGTCCCTACATTTCCTGTCGTTGTTACAGCGCCTATATATAAATGAAAAAAGGGCGCTCTATGTTCAAAGACATAGGGTGCGCCCTTTTTCAGATTTCTCAGTATGTCTGGAAAGAGGTCTTGAGGTCGTCCAGGCAGAAGAACGAGGGGTTGGTCATGCCCCACATGCTGGTCTGGCTCGACTCCATCTGCATGTAGACGGCGCGGACGTTGCCCAGCGGGGTGAGGTCGACGGTTTCCCAGGTGTTTGAGATTTTGCCGTCCTTGGCGAGGTAGTGTTCGACCTTGCTGACGCGCTGGCCGTCGTTGACGCCGTAGAAGATGACCTTGCACCAGTCAGTCGAGCTGAAGGGCAGGTTGAAGTCGGTGCCGTGGAGCATGGCGTAGTAGCCGTAGGCGCTGTTGGTAATCTTCACGCTCTGGGGGTTGGACGTGCCGGCGGTGGCGAACACCATGGCGCAGCAGGGCTCCTCGGGAATCTTTTCGCCTGCCGAGGCAAGAGGCTCGCGGGTGTCCCAGTAAGCCAGCACATAGTCCAGCGAACCGTCGGCGCCGCCGCCGGTGATGCTGCCCCACTGGTGGGCAATCCAGTCGCCGCTGACACCCTGGTCGGCGTTGTCCTTCGAGCGCGAGGGGCAGAAGCCGTACCACGACTTGTACTCGACGCCGTCGTAAGTGTCGACCTGTGCGGAGTGGCTCATGGCGAGGTTGGGAGCATACTGGATGCTCTTGAGCTCCGTGTCATAGCATCGGTCATAGTAGCCCTCGGTGGTGAAGTCCTGCGAGTTGGTGACCTCAAACGAATAGCTCCACTGCACGTTGGTGAGAGCACCGTCGTCATCCGAGTTGCATGAAGTCAAAGCCACCGCGGCGCCCAGAGCAAAAGCCGCTGCGGCAAGGTTCTTAAAAACAAATTTCATTCGATTTTAAATTTATGGGTTATGATAATAATTGATTTCAGCGAATTGATTTCAGCTAATCGATTTCAGAAACAGGCGGCGAAAAATCCCCCGCCTCTGCAAAGATAGCACAATTTCCCTAAAAACCGAAATTCTCCCGTGATAAAAAATGAAAAAGAGACTGAATATATATTCATCAACCAAAAATTAGTTGTTATGTGCGGTTGATATTTACTATGAAGCGTTCAAGCTATCCATCATTCAATCTTCTTTTTTAAATGCCTGACAAGCAACGTATTAAATTGTCTCTGTCAGCAGGGCCAGGGTGTCGTCGGGGCCGAGGTTGAAGAGGGGGTCGAGGATGGAGAGGCCCGGGATGTGGCCTAAGGTGTCCTGACGGATTTGGCGGTAGGGGGGGATGGTGGTGGAGGCTTCGGGGAAGGAGGTTAGGGTCAGAGGGGTGCCAAAATTAGTACCGAGGGGTTGGCCGACGGTGATGCGGGCAGGGAGGTGGAGGATGGAGCGGATGGTGGCGTCCATGTCGAGGAGGTAGGCGAGGACGGGGCGGCCTACGGCTTCGTCGGTGAAGAGGTGGCGGAAGCGGGGCCAGAGGTCGTGGAACCAGGGGGTGCCGCCGTAGGCGGTCTCGAGGGTGGTGGCGGCGGTCTGCCACCAGCGGTTGTGGTCGCTGATCAGGATGTCGTTCCAGGTGGGACGGCCGTGGGGAACGAGCCTACAAACACCAGTGGCGGAAGCAGGTTGATGGTTGCCGGCGTCGGTGTTGTGGCTGATGGGGACGGTGATGTTGAGGGAACCGCGGACGTCGGCGATGGCGAAGCGGTGGGTGAACTTGTCGCGCTTGTCGAATGGGAGGTCACCGTCGATGATGACGAGGTCATTAGTGACCATGGCGGCGTACCAGCTCAGGGGAGCCGCTAAGACGGGTTTCAGGACCGGAACGGGCTTGGGGTCAACAACGGAATTTGCCACAGTTTTTAGAGTTTGAGCGCAAAGTTTCAGCGCATTTCAACCATCACTGATGTAGGGACATCGCTTTGCGATGTCAGACCGGACAAACGTGCCAAAGGCACGTCCCTACATTTTCAGCACGAAATATTCACGCATTTATCAGCCGGCTCGGGCACTGCCGGCGGGGTCATTTGTCGGGGTTGGCCGAGCGGAAGATGCGGTTCCAGCGGATTTTGCCGTCGAAGAGGGAGCGCTCGCGGTCGAAGGAGGCGAGGATGAACATGGGGACGCCGATGATGTGGTCCTCGGGGACGAAGCCCCAGAAGCGCGAGTCCTGCGACATGTCGCGGTTATCGCCCATCATGAAGTAGTAGTCCATCCCGAAGGTGTAGTATTTGACGGGCTTGCCGCCGATGTAGACGGTGCCATCCTTGAGGTATGCGTCGGGATGATGCTCGTAGTTGCGGATGACGCGCTGGTAGAGGTCCCATGTCTGCGCGTTCATGGGCACGGTGAGGCACTTCCTGGGGATGAGGATGCCGTCGGCGCCGCCGTATTCGCTGGTCGTCCAGTCG
Organism: Muribaculaceae bacterium; assembly: GCA_051871645.1. Lineage (GTDB taxonomy): Bacteria > Bacteroidota > Bacteroidia > Bacteroidales > Muribaculaceae > CAG-873. The sequence goes on from JBJEDC010000005.1 coordinate 36,278, forward strand.
GCTGCGGCGATTTCGGGGAAGAGGTTGAGACCCTCGGGCTGCAGGCCGGCGAGGTGCGACGTGCGCACTGCCGAGGTAATCTGGCCGGAGGCCTTCATCTCCTTCAGCATCCTTTCGGTCAGGGGAATGACCACGATGGCGTCGGTCTCCTTAGAGCCTGGGAGGTTGGCGCGGAGATATTCCATCACCTCGGCGTTGACTCCCTCGGGAATCTGGACGTCCGACTGGTTGATGTCATACTCCTTGATCTGCTCGTCGGTGATGGGGCGCGACAGGGCGGCGATGTACTGCCACTGGGCGTTTTCGGGCTGTTTCTGCGCCTTGCCGTCGATGTATATGACATCGTCATGGATGGCCAGGCGCTCGCCGGGGAGGCCTACCACGCGCTTGACAAAGTTGGTGCGTCGGTCGACGGGGCGGTATTTCACCTTGCCGAATTTCTCGGTGTTTGTGTTGACCTCGCCCCAGCCGTACTGCTTGACCAGCAGCTCGTAATACATGGGGTCTTCCTCGTATTTGGTGGCCACGGTGTCGCCGGCGGGGAAGTTGAACACCACGATGTCGTTGCGCTCGACGTCACGCAGACCGGGCAGGCGGCGGTACTCCACCTCAGGCCACGACGTATAGCTGTCGCCGCCGATGAAGGGCATCGTGTTGTGCGCCAGGGGGAAGTGTATGGGCGTGATGGGCACGCGCGGACCGTAGACCATCTTGTTGACCCACAGGTAGTCGCCCGTGAGCAGCGTCTTTTCAAGCGATGACGAGGGAATCTGGTAGTTCTGACCGATGAAGGCAAAAACAAAGTAGACCAGTATCAGCGCGTACACGATAGCGTCGACCCACGACATTATCGAGCGTGTGGCCGCCGATTTCGATTTCTTCCACCATGTGAAGGGGATGTAGCCGGTGATGTAGATGTCGAAAAGCAGCGGCAGGCCCAGCAGGAACCAGTAGTTGTTCATCCACACTACCCAGAGCAGGTAGATGAACGCCACGATGCCGAAGCGCCACCAGCGCGTCTTACGCGTGGCAGCCACTCTTTCCTTAAAAGTATGGGGTTCGCGGGCCTCGGGTGCGGTCTGGGTTGCAGTTTCCTTAGTATCTCTGGTTTTATTTTCAGCCATAGTAGTATAGAATTCCGTCCACCGCAATAATCAGTGGTTGCGGGTGATGATGTAGTCGAATATGGCAATCAGGCGGCGCTTGTCCTCGGTGTCAGGAAGACAGCCGAGCGCTTCGACGCCCTCGGCGCGGAGCCCGGCCATGCGGGCGTAGGTGTATTCGATGCCGCCGTAGGTCTTGGCGTAGGTGGTGAGTGTCTCAATCTCGCCCTCGTTGAGCGAGCCCGAGCGCACCAGCGCGTTCATGGCCTCGTGCAGGGGCAGCGACCCGTCAGCCAAGACGTGCAGCAGCGGCAGCGTCACCTTGCCCTCGCGCAGGTCGTTGCCGGTGGGCTTGCCCACGGCGGGGTCGCTGAAATAGTCAAAGACATCGTCGCGCATCTGGAAGCACAGGCCCAGCAGCTCGGCAAAGCGCACGAGGGCGCGCGAGCGCTCGTCGTCGACACCGAGGGCGTCGGCGGCGGTGCGGGCGCAGGCCTTGAACAGCGAGGCCGTCTTCAGCGTTATCACGCCGAGGTAGTTCTCCTCGCTCAGCTCGCCGTGCATGGCGTTGTAAATCTGGTCCAGCTCGCCCAAGCTCAGCGTCTTGCCCAGCCCGGCGACAGTCTCGACAACGGCGACATTGCCCGTCTTGATGGCCAACTGCAGCGCCGACGACACGAAAAAGTCGCCCGCGAGGACGGCCACATGGTTGTCCCATACCGAGTTGATGGTGGGGGCGCCGCGTCGCTCGGACGACTGGTCGACGACGTCGTCATGAATCAGCGAGGCATTGTGCAGCAGCTCCAGGGCCGCCGCTCCGGACACCACGCGGTCGTTTATGCCGCTCAGCAGCCGTGCCGTCAGGAATACGAGGATGGGACGGATTTGCTTGCCCTTTGAGCGCAGGCAACCGTCTATGATGGTCTGCAGCATGGGGTTGCCAGTGGCGAGCTGACGGCGGATGCAGTCCTCCATCAGCTTAAGGTCGGGCGCAAGGCTGGCGCGTATTTCGTCGAGCTGGTTCATAAAACTCTGCAAAATTACGAAAAATTCGGTAATACGGCGCCGTTATTCATAATAAGTTAGTAATTTTACCATCCGTTACATAACACACCCGGCAAAGATGGAAGAAAAAAAACTGTTTCTGCTCGACGCATACGCACTGATTTACCGCGCCTACTACGCGATGATACGCAGCCCGTTCTACACCTCGGACGGGCGCAACACATCGGCTGTCTACGGCTTCACCAATGTCCTTGACGAGATAATGCGCAAGGAAAATCCGCAGTACATGGCCGTCTGCTTCGACCCGCCCGGCGGCGACACCTTCCGCCACGAGGTCTATGCCGAATACAAGGCCCAGCGCGACAAGCAGCCCGAGGACATCACTCTGTCCATCCCCGTCATCAAGGAGATTATCGAGGCATGGGGCATCCACGTCATCGAGGTGCCGCGCTACGAGGCCGACGACGTCATAGGCACGCTGGCCGCCGAGGCCTCGCGCGAGGGTTTCACCACCTATATGATGACGCCCGACAAGGACTACGGCCAGCTCGTCACCGACAACGTGTTCATGTACCGCCCGGCGCTGAAGGGCAAGGATTTCGAGGTGCGCGGCCCGCAGCAGGTGTGCGAGCGCTACGGCATCTCCAGCCCCCGCCAGGTAATCGACCTGCTGGCTCTCGAGGGCGATGTCAGCGACAACGTCCCCGGCTGCCCCGGCGTGGGCGAGAAGACCGCCGCCAAGCTCATCGCGCAGTTCGGCTCGGTGGAGAACATGCTTGACAATACCGACCAAATCAAGGGCGCCCTGCGCGCAAAGGTAGAGGCTGCGGCCGAACAGATACGTTTCTCGAAATTCCTCGTCACCATCAAGACCGACGTTCCCCTCGACATCACCCCCGGGGCACTGCTGCGCCGCGAGCCGGACGTGAAGCGCCTGCGCGAGCTGTTCACCGACCTGCAGTTCTCGTCATACCTCAAGAAATTAGGCACGGGCGACGCCCCCGTCCAGCCGTCGCTGTTCGGTGATGACGAGCCGGCGGCTCAGACGGCTCCCCTGCCCTCATCCGAACCCGTTGCCGCCGAGGAGCTGTCGGCGCCCTCCGCCGGCTTCGAAATTCCGGAGACACCCGAGCAGGTGGCCGACTTTGCCCGGCGCGTGCTGGCGACGTCGCCCGGGGACATCGCCTTCAGCGTCTATGCCGACGGTGACGAGGCCATGACCGCCGCCCTACGCGGCATCGGCGTCAGCGCCTCCGACGCCCTCACCGCCTACATTCCCTGGGACGCCTTCAGCGCCGCCGCCCTGGCCGAGGTGGTGCAGCCGCTTACCGACAATCCCGCCGTCACCTACGTCAGCCAGGACGTCAAGCGCGACATGATAATCCTCGGCCGCCACAACATCGCCGTCACCGCGCCCTACTACGATATTGCCGTTGCCCACTACGTTCTCAAACCCGACGCCCCGCATGACCTGCCGGACATCGCCATGCAGATGCTGGGACTGACTTTGCCGGGCTACACCATGACGGCCGCACAACGCAAAAAGCCGCTGCAGGGTACGGCCGCCCAGGTCGGCGCCACCGTCGCAGCCCGCGCCGAGGCTGTGCGGCGCCTGCTGCCGGCTCTCCGCCGCGACATCGTCGCCGAGGGCACGCAGAAACTTCTTGACGACATCGAAATGCCGCTGGTGCGCGTCCTCGCCGCCATGGAGCGCACGGGTGTACGCTTTGACGCCGGCGTCTTAGGTCAGATGTCGCGCAGCCTGTCGGCACGCCTCGACGAGCTGCAGGAGCAGTGCTGGCAGATGGCCGGCGAGAAATTCAATGTAGGCTCGCCGACTCAGGTGGGCGAAATCCTCTTCGGCCGCATGCAGATTGACCCGTCGGCAAAGAAGACCAAGAGCGGCGCCTGGTCCACCACCGAAGAAATCCTCGAACAATACCGCCGCCAGTACCCCATCGTCGACCTCATCCTGCAGATCCGCGGTCTGCGCAAGCTGCTGACGACGTACATCGACGCGCTGCCAAAACTCATAAATCCTGCCACCGGCAAGATACATACCACTTTCAACCAGACGGTTACGGCAACGGGACGCATCTCGTCCACCAATCCCAACCTCCAGAACCTGCCCATCCGCACCGACCAGGGCCGCGAGATACGCCGCGCCGTGGTCGCCGACCCCGGCGACCTCATCCTCAGCGCCGACTATTCGCAGATTGAGCTGCGCCTGATGGCCTGTCTGTCCGGCGACCCGGCCATGGTACACGCCTTCAATGCCGGCGAGGACATCCACCGCTCCACGGCGGCAAAAATCTACCACATGCCCCTCGGCGAGGTCTCGGACACGCAGCGCCGCAACGCCAAGACAGCCAATTTCGGCATCATCTACGGCATCTCGGCCTTCGGCCTCAGCCAGCGCCTTGGCATCCCCCGCAGCGAGGCCAAGGAGCTGATTGACGGCTATATGCGCACCTATCCCGACGTGCAGAAGTACATGGATGAGTCGATAAAACGTGCCCGCCGCGACGGCTACGTCACCACCATCATGGGACGTCGTCGCTACCTGCCCACCATCAACGACCGCAGCCACACCGTCCGCTCCTTTGCCGAGCGCAACGCCATCAACGCGCCACTGCAGGGCTCGGCCGCCGACATCATCAAGATAGCCATGGTGCGCATCTTCGACGAGATGGAAAAGCGGGCGATGAAAAGCCGCATGATACTCCAGGTACACGACGAGCTTGTCTTTGACATCGTCCCCGCCGAGCTCGAGTCCATGCAGGAACTCGTAGTACGCAACATGGAGGACGCCTACCACGCCTGCGTCCCCCTCACCGTCTCCGCCGGCGTCGGCGCCAACTGGCTCGAGGCGCACTAAACATTCCAAACATTTACCCCCATGACCCCTGAAGAACAGCAACTCTTTGAAACCGAGTGGGCCAAAATGCTCTCCGGCGAGATATACGAGGCCACCAGCCCCGAGTTCCTGCGCCGCCTCGTGTTCACTCGCGAAAAGCTCCACCGCTACAACACCATGCCCGCCGATGACGAGGACGCCCTGCACGCCGTGCTGCGCGAAATCCTCGGCGCAGCCGGCAAAAACCTGCACGTCAACCGCCCCTTCCGCTGCGACTACGGCGTCAACATCCGCGTCGGCGACAATTTCTTCGCCAACTTCAACCTCACCATCCTCGACGAGGCCCTTGTCACATTCGGCGACAACGTCTTCATCGGCCCCAACGTCAGCATCTATACCGCCTGCCACCCCCTCGACCCCGACGAGCGACGCACCGGCCGCGAGTGGGCCGAGCCCGTCACCGTCGGCAACGATGTCTGGATTGGCGGCGGCGCCACCATCCTCCCCGGCGTCACCATCGGCGACGGTGCCGTCATCGGCGCCGCCTCCGTCGTCACCTGCGACGTCCCGCCCCGCACCCTCGTCGCCGGCAACCCTGCCCGCCCCATCAAAAAAATCTGATTGCCGCCCGTGAGGGGTGTCAGCGTATGGGCAGGTTTTCGATGGTGAGGGCGGCGATGCCGTAGGGCTCGGCAAGGTCGATATTGCGCAGGGCGAACTGGATGTATTTGACGGAGGACTCGTCGCGGGGGAAGTCTTTCAGCCGGATGTTCAGCTTCACCGGCACTCCCTGCGGCAGTTGAAAGTTATAAACGGCTTCGTTTGAATTGCCTTTCGTCACCAGCACTTTGTTAATGCCGTTTATTTCGCCGTCAGATGTTATGAACTGCGTGGCATAGGTGTACCCCGAGCAGGGCTCTCGCTCCAATATGCTTGGGGCCAGCGCCTTGCCGGTGTTGTTGGTCATGATGACGGAGAAAGTAACTCCGGTGCCTGCGCGACGCGCGTCCGTCACTTTCACGTCCACATCGGGAGCCGTCATGACCGCCGATGCCCGCGCTGTGCGCTCAGGCATCTGCGGCGCCTCAAAGCCTACGGGTATGTTTCTGATTTCCAGCGTGGCGGCGCCGTAGGGTTCGGCTGTGCCGGCCTGCCTGAAATTTATAGTTGTCACCGGGAGCGAGGTGGCGGTGGGCGAAAAGTTTTTGACTGACATCACCAGCTTGACGGGCTGTCCTACTGGCAGGCTCACTAACGGACATGGTCCGAAGTATGAGTCGCCGCCGGCGGCGAACAGTGCCTCTTTGCCGCCGAGGTATTCGTTGCCCTCGTTGTCGTAAACGCTTGTTTTCTGGCCCCGGCGGTCTTCCGTTACCATGCTTTTCAGGTCCTTGCGTGTCTGGTTTTCGAGCAGGAATGTGAGCAGCAGCTTGTTACCTGCCCGTTTGCAACTGCGCAGACTTACGGCGATATCGGCGTCGAAGGTCATCTCAGGCTGCCGCACGGCAGGCTGCGAGGGTCGGGGTGCCGGTTCGTATGTCGGCCGGCTGCCGCCCTGGCGCGGGGCTGCGTCCTGACCGGGGGCACCTGCCGCGGCGTCCCTGCCCGCGGGTGATACCGTAACGCCGGGCCTGTTGAATGTGAAATCGCTCATGAGCATGCCCACCTGCAGCGGCGTCTGCCGCCGGCCGGTACCTGCGTATGTGTCGCGGGCGATGGATGCCATGGTCTCGGCAAAGCCCGCACCCGTCTTTACTATGTTGGACATGAGTGCCCGGGTGAACGGGCTGTTGTCGCCGTCGCCGTCAAAGGCCACATTGCCGCTGGATGTGGAGAACATGATTACCGTACCGGGCTCGCCCTCCATGCGTGCAAGACCCTGGTCTGTACTCCGGTTCCATGAGCGCTTGATGTTGCGGCAGGCGTCCAGGAAAGCTATGCGCTCGGGTACGCCGCTGTGCTCAAGGGTGTATAGCACGTCATCGGCATTGAGACACTCCTTGAGTTCGGAACGCATCTCCAGCCTCACGTCCACGGGCAGGAGATAGTTCACACCTTCGTCCTGCAGGCCGTGGCCGGCAAAATAGAATATGGCGATATCGTATGCGGGAGCCTTTTCACGGAAAAGGCCTAGAGCTTGTTTCATCTCGTCGTACGAGCATTCGTAGGACTCTATGACGTCGAAGCCGAGCTGCTGCAGTGTGGCGGCAACGTCACCGGCGTCTTTCTGGGCGTTGCGCAGGTAGGTCTGGGTCTCGTAGTCGGAATTGCCTATCACGAGGGCTATGCGTTTTTCCGGAAATCTGTCAGCGTTGACGGCCTTTTCAAACAGCACCTTGCCGCGCTCGCCGCGTGTGGATCCTTTCGTGGTCGAAGCTATGAAATCGGCCATGCTGCGGGCATCCCATTTTGTTTTCATGGCTTTGGCCGAGAGGCGGTGCAGCCTGCCGGTGCTGAGGTTCTTCACCTCCATCGACTGGCGGTTGTCCTTCCATGTGATGGCACTGCGGTCCGAGAAACGGTCACCCTTTTTCAGGGTCTTGCCGCCGATGGTGATGGTGGGTGTGTTGAGAGCCGTGATAACATAGTCGGTGGCCCATACTGAACCGGTTGCGGTGACGAGGGCGACAATGAGAGTAAGCAGGAAACGTTGCATTATGACTGGGATGTTTTTATTTTTCTGAAAAAGGAAATCAGCGAAAAGACTGCCGCCGGAAGTGTGGCGCAGAAATCGAGCGAAAAGAATAGGAACAGCCCCACTTTGAGGGCCCACAGAATCAGGCCCCAGCTGACAAATGACAGCAGCAGGACAAGGAACGGCCTTTTGACATGTATCTTCAGCGGCATCTTGCCCAGCAGGGTGAGCGTTATGCCGAAATACAGGACTGTCAGAAACAGATAAAGCCAGAAGCTGACCTTATGGTCTCCCCGGGCAAGCGCCCGGTAGGCGTAGTAGCTCAACAAAGGCCCCGGAACATCGCCGGTGAAGGTGCCGTGAAGGTCGTTGTCGAAATCTCCGATGAGCACAATCTTGCCGTCCACAAGCTTCCGGAGTTCCCCCGGGGTATATTTCCCCAGGAGCTGCGTGCCCATATAAGGGAAACGTACCTCGCCGTCAGGGCCGTACTGTTCGGTCGCCGATACCGGTATGGGCACAAACAGCATGTTGTGGCACAGGCGTCCGTGGTCGGCATGTCCCATACCCGCAGGATGTATTTCTCCGCCGTCCAGCTCGCGGTACATCCTGAGGGCCACCGACTCATGGCCGTCCTGCAGGAACTCGTAGCGCGAAAACCCGGACTGTCGTTTGTGGCGATAGTCGGCATAAGCGGCTTTGGCGGCAAGCCTGGGGTCGGTTATGTCATTCTCGAGCCCCCGGTGAGTCGAAAAAACAACCCGGGGCATGGATTTTATGCGCGCGAACAGCGCCGAGTCGTGCGGAGTCTCGAACCCCTGTTCAAAGCGAATGTCTATGAAGATATATCTGTACCGGCTGCTGTCGACAATCTCGAGGAAGCGCGTCAGGGCGGCACGGTCGGTAATGACGGCCTGACCTGCGCTGTCGCCGAATTCATCGCGGACTGTCACCAACTCCTTGTCCAGTGCCACGTTGGCGCAAAGTACGTCGTCGCCGTCCTCTTCGTCCTTTTCCAGGAGATAGGCGTATGGCGCGAGCGAATCCGACGAATCGAGCAACGGGAAGCTCATATTCGACGAAAAATAGTCAGCCAGCACCAGTAAAACGGCGATTACGCCTGCCACCAATATCTGCCGGTATTTAGCACATTGTCCAGCAAATCGCTTCATCTTGCAAATATAGCGTTTTGTCGCGAAACGGCAAAAACGGCTTACGGAACATTTCAAAATACACGTTCTTGATGACAATAGGGAAGGCTGATGTCGGGCGGTACGAAAAAAGGCTGCGCCGGGGGCGCAGCCTTGGGGAGGGGGAGGGGGTCGGTTATCAGTCGAGGAGGAGGCGGAGGGTCTGGGCTTCGCGGCCGGGGGCGCTGATGCTCAGGAGGTAGGCTCCGCGGGGGGCGGTGAAGGGGATGGTCAGCGTCTCGCCGGCGTGGAGGTCGGTCTCTGCGGAGAGGACGGTGGCGCCGGTCATGTCGAAGACGGTGACGGTGACGTCGGCGGCGCTGTAGCCGCTGAGGAGGCGGATGGCGTCGGTGACGGGGTTCTCGAGGATTACGACTTTGTCGGTGGCATCACCGGCGGTGACGTCATCGATGCCGGCGGCTTCGGTGACCTCGACGGGGATGTCAACCGAGGCGGTGAGGCCTGCGGGGTCGGCGGCGGTGACGGTGAGGGTGGTGTTACCGGCCTTGACACCGCGGAGTACTACTGCTGATGCTGACTGGTAGGGCTCGGCGACGGTCGGGTCGGCTACCTCGATGGCGTAGGTCATTTCCTCGCCGTCGGGTTCGTCGAAGTAGTTGGAGAAGGTGATGAGCTGCGACATCTCGCCCTCGTTGACCACCACTTTTGCGGCGGGAACGGGCTGGGGAGCGCGGTTGACCTTCTCTACCTGGTAGCTTACGCGGACGGCGGTCGAGTGGTTCTTGGCGTCGACGGCCTCAAGGACGAAGCTGTGCTCGCCGTTGTGCCCGAAGCCGGGGCTGAGGACCACGGACACGCTGCCGGTGCCTTCGGGGATTACGACGCTACCCTGTTCGCCTGCGCCTTCGAGGGTCGCGATGCCCTTTTCGTCGGCGAGGGTGACGGTGACGGCGTCGCCGTCGAGGTCGGTGACGGGAATTTCGACGCGGGTGGGCTCGCCTTCGCGGGCGTATAGCTTGCCGGCGGGAGCGTCGACGACGGGAGCGGCGTTGCGGTCAAGAGTGACGGGCAGGTTGACCACGGGCATCATCGGGTCGTTGGAGCGGATGATGAGCATGGCCTTGTTGCCGCGCTCGAGTCGCGTTGCGGCGGCGTTGAGCTGTACCCTGACGGGAGCCGAGGCCGAGGGGGCGACAGCGCCTGCGGCGGGGCTGAGCAGCTTCACCCAGGGTTCGCCGGCCTTGGTCTCCAGGCACGACATGATGTAGCCCAGCGAGCCGTACTGGCCCTCGAAGAGGCGTGCCACGTCAAACCAGCCTGTGCTCTCGGTCCAGCCGAGGTAGCGGCCGTCGGTGACGGGCTCCTCCTTGACACATATATAGGTCGGGAACTTGATGCCCTCGGGATATGTGGCGACAACGCAGAACTCCTCGCCGGGGGTCATGTATACGGGACGGTCGAAAGGCACGACGAAGAACTTGCCCGACTCGCCCTGCTGCGACTCGACGAAGAGGTCGGTGGAGCCGATGACCTCGCCGGTCTCCGGGTCGTTGCCCGAGACGATGTCGAAGCGGACGGTGACGTTGCTTGCCGTCTCGATGTTGACGGGCAGATAGATGTGCGAGATGTTGAAGCCGTCGGCGGGAGCCTTGAAGGCCACCGAAGCCTTGTAGACGTCAACCAGGCTGTTGGCGCCATAGTTGTAGATGGCGTTGTTGCCGGGCATCACGCTGTAGAACAGTGCGCGGTTGAACTCGAAATCGGAGGGAGCCTCGTAGGCGTGGTAGGTCTGCTCGCCGGCCTTGGCGATGGTCTTTCTGAGCTTGGCGCTGAAGACGCCGTCGACTAAGTCGGAGGGAGCCTCGCCCCTGGCGGCGCGTACCTTTGACAGCGGGTCGATGCCGCCGCCGGTGTCGCCTGCGCTCTCGTCGCCCACGCCGGTGGGATCGATTTCGAGGGTGAACTGAAGCTCGTACTCGCCGTTGTTGGCGATTTCGACGGTCTCGGTGGTGACAAGGTCGTCATCGGCGTTGGTGACGGCGATGGCCTCCTTGTCGAGGGACATCTGGGGTGCGGGAGTGACGACGAATTTCACGGTCACTACAGCGGTGCGGGCCTCGTCCTCACCTTCGGCGAGGGGGTCCCAGCCGCCTATGTCGCCGCCGCCTATGTCGCCGCCGGTCTCGACAGCGCCGTCAACGTAGGTGATGGTGACGGGGATGGTGTACTCGCCGGGAGTCATCCAGAACTCGCTCTGCATCATGGGTACGGCGAACTCCAGAGGCTCCTTGCCCACGACGGTGGGAGTGAAGAACTCGGGCTCGACGGGACCCCACTGCTTCTGGCCTGAAGGCTCGCCGGTAATCCAGTCGATGCCCTCGAGGTTGGCGAAGAGGTTGAACGCGGGCATGGGGCCCCATTCGTCCTCGATCATGGGCGACTCGTAGGTCACGCCGGTAATGGTGATGGGAGCGGTGCCCTCGTTGGCCACGTTGAAGTAGGCGGCGTAGCAGGCGCCCATCTGTACCAGCGGGTCGGAGTAGTCGGTGCTGGTGTAGCCCAGGACGTTGGTCACGGTGACCTCGGCGGGGATGACGGGTTTGGCCTCGCCGGTGACGGTGAGGGCGACGGGAATTTCGATGTTCCCGGCGTGCGGGGCATTGGTGACCACGCTTACGGCGGAGGTGTATGTGCCGGCCATGCGGTCGGTGTCGAGGGTGAGGGTTATCTCGTCTTTCTCGCCGGGGCTGAGGGTGTTCTGACGTACGGGAGTGAAGACCACGGCGTTGCCGAAGGCGATGGAGCGGTCGGGCAGACGGACGTACTGCTCGCCGTTCTCGTCGCTTATGCCGGCCAGGCCGAACGAACCCATGAGCTGGGCGTACTCGTCGTGGCTCTTGTACTGGAACTTGAACGAGCCGTCATCGTTGAGGATGAGCTGGAAGTCCACGCCGTTGTTCATCGAGTTGCCGTACTCCATGAAGCTGATGACGGCCTGATGGTCGCTGATCTTGTGGTAAGTGCCGGCGGTCTTGGTGGTGTTCATCGAGTGCAGGCCCCAGTAGGGAGCGATGAGGTTGGTGAAGAGTGTCTCGCGGGGGAAGGTTGCGGGAGGCTCGGGCCAGATGCGGTCGTCGTGACGCTCGGTGAAGCTGACGAAGCCGGTGTTGTAGATGTAGATGCGGCTGTACTTCTTGCCGTAGAAGGGGAACTGGAAGGGCAGGTCGACGGCAATCCAGTCGTGCTCGTTGTAGTAGCGGAAGGCGTGCTGCTCGGCCTCGGGGTCGGCGGTGATGTCAATCCAGTCGAAGGTACACTTGCCGTCCACAGCCTGACTGTAGGTGTACGAGACGGCGGCGTCGGCCTTTTCGGGGACGGCGGCGCGTACCAGTTCGTCACCGGTGACCGAGTAGGTGAGGTCCTCGTTGCCGGTGTTGCTGATTTCGAAGGTCCTGGCCAGGGGAGTGCCCGAGAGTACGGTCTCCTCGATGCTTTCGAGCGACAGCGCGGGAACGGGAGAGCCGATGACGGTGCCGTGTACGGCTACCTCGGTGTCGCCGGCGTCGGTGGCCACGGTGAGCTTGTCGGTGAGTGCGCCCTCCTTGTCGGTGGACACGGTGACGAGCAGGTCAAGGGCCATGCCGGGCTTGAGGATTGCGGGCAGCTCGTTGCCGACGGTCATGCCGGAGGCGCCTGTGAAGGTGGCCGCGGTGACGCTGAGGCCCTTGCGGCCGGTGTTGCGTACGGTGACGGGGATGGTCAGCTCGCTGGTGCGGAAGACCTTGCCGAAGTCGATGTCGGTCGATGCGACGGTGACGGCAGGGGCGAGGCCCTCCTCCGAAACAGTGGCCTCGAAGCGTACGGCGTGTACGGCGGGCTGCGGGTCGTTGGTGACGATGGCGATGTTGTTGACGGTGGGACCGGCAACCATGGCGTCGTTGATGGCGACGGTGGCCTTGACCTCCACCGACTCGCCGGGAGTGATGAGGCCGTGGGCGGGAGCCAGAGCGCTGACGAAGCAGGTCTGGGGAGCGGTGAAGCGCACGGCGGTGCCGGTGCCGAACAGGCGGAAGCGCGAGTTGTCGGCGGTGGGTACGTCATTGCCCCAGTAGTCGGCCATGTCGGCGCTGGTGAGGGTGACGACATCACTGACGGCGGGGTCGTTGATGCCGCAGAAGAGGGTGGAGCCCTCCTGGAAGAAGTTCATGGCCTCGTAGTCATCGTAGTACATCTCGATGTCACCGTTGGGCGACAGCACGACGCGGAACGACATGGGGGCGTAGTCGCTGGCGTAAACCACGGCGAGGACGTTGCGGAAGCTGACGACGAATTTGCCGTCGGCTGTGCCGTACTCGACATGCGAGTCGGGACCCATCTGCAGCTGACGTCCGTAGGCGCAGATGAGGCCGGTGCCGGCCACGCCGTAGCTGTCGGGGGTCAGCGGGTCGCGCATGGTCTCCTCGGTGAGGGCGAACATGACGCCGCCGAACGAGGTGATGTACAGCTTGTCATAGCTCTTGCCGTAGTAGGGGAAGCTGAAGGGCAGGCTGATGACGTCGCTGACGTAGTCGTCGTCGGTGAACTTGGATGCGATGTCCTTTGCTCCGAGCATCTGAACGGGAGCGGAGTACTCAAAGGCGTCGTAGCCCTCGAGAGTCGAGGCTACGGTGTAGCCGAACTTGTGCAGTTTCGCGGCGCCCTCGACGGTCTCGTCGGAGAAGGCGGGGAAGACGTATTCGAGGGGATATTTGCCGGTGTTGGATACCTTGAAAGTCAGCTCGCGCGGTTCGTCGCCGACGGTGAGTGTGCCGGCATCGACAGTTGTGGGCTCTACGGCAAGTCGGGCGGGCATTGTTGCCGCGCCCTGGACGAGGATGCGGTAGCTGTCGCCGTCACCGTCGGTGAAGGTGATGACGCCGGTGTGCGAGCCTTCGGCCGCGGGGGCGAAGGTGAGCTCGACATTGGTGCGCGAGCGTGCGGGGAAGCCTGCCGAGACGTACTCGGGACCCTTGAAGTGCTCGCTCGAGCTGGCGATGTTGTCGCTGTAGATGCCGGCGCTCCACTGCGAGCCGCGTACCGAGCCGTAGCCGCGGTTGTAGAGTTCGACGGTGAGGGTCTTGCTCTGGCCTACGAGGAGCGAGCCGAAGTCAACCACCTTGGGAACCACCAGGTCGGGCTTGTTGCCGCTGACGCTGAGAGTGACGGGAACGGTGGTGACGGGGCTGCCCGACTCGTTGGAGGTGAGGCGGACGTTGAAGTTGTAGTTTCCGTTGACGAGCTTGCTGCCGTCGGCGGTGAGCTTTACTTCCTGCTTCTGACCGGGCATTACGGTGCCCTCCGAGGGGTCGAGCTCGAGGTAACCGCTGAAGTCCGGGTTGAGCGAGCGTGCCTTGACGCCCCATACGAACTGGTCGGCCTGGGGCTCGTAGGCGCTGCCCTTGAGGGCTTCGGAGAGGCGGTTCCAGCTTGCGCCCTTGTCGTTGGACATGTAGGCGGTGTTGCTGCGGTCGGCGCCGTCGGTGCGGGCCATGGGCAGCACATAGCCTTCCTGGCCGCCGTCGAAGTGGGCCACTACCCAGAAGCTCTCGCCGGGAGCGAAGTAAAGCTGCTCCTGGAGGCCGATGGCGTAGTTGTAGGCGAAGAACATGTAGTCGACGCGCTGAATAAGCGAGGCCGACGAGATGGCGACGTCACCCTTGTAAATCTCGATGACGGGATTGGTGGCGGTGCTGGTCTCGATACCCTCGAACCACAGCGAGGTGAGGTTGAAGCCCTGGGGATACTTCTCCGGGTCGACGCGGAACCACTGTGCCAGCGAGTTGGGCAGGCTCTTGTCGGTGTCGCCGATCATCGACCACAGTGTCTCGTAGTCGTAGATTTCGGCGGGATAGTCCTCGGCGTCGTACTCGGGCTTGACGGAGGCCGCGCGGCGGCGTGCGTCGGTGGTGACGAGCTTGCCCTTGTATGCCCTTATGTTGCCGGGAGCGGGACGGGCCACGCTCGACATCTGGGCCTGGCGGGTGCTCTTGGAGGCCTGCCATTTGAGGATGCCCTCGGCGTCGTTGCCGATGGAGAGGGTGGCGGTGGCCACGGGGGCGTCGGCGGTGGTGGCCATCGACAGGCTTGTCTGGTCGACGGTGAGCTTGGGACCGGCGTTGGTGGTGGCGTCCTTCACGGGCGACAGGGGCGATGCCTGGCCCCAGCGGCTGACGGCCTGGATGGCGATATAATATTGTGTGAGGGGGTCGAGGCGGTCAAGCTCGGCGGTTGCGGTCTCGCCGGGGCTGAGGAATTTGGTGTCGACCACCTTCGACGACAGCTTTGTGAGGTCGGTCTGGGCGGTGAAGGGAGACTTTGAATAATAGATGATGTGGCTGTCGCCGCCGGCGGGAACCGTCCACTGCAGCTGGATGTAGTCCTGGGCTGCGGTGAGGGTGAAGTCGGCGACGGCCTCGGGAGCGGCGTCCTGGTCCATCTTCATGGCCTTGGTGGCGTCGAGGTAGCCGGCGCCGAAGTTGCCGGCTGCGGCGCTGTTGTTTCCGTGGCCGTAGAAGTCGTTGACCGAGCTGAGCAGCTGTGTGCGCAGGGTCTCGGAGGTGAAGGTGGGCGAGCCGAACTTGCTGAGGACGAGGGCGGCGACACCCGAGACGTGCGGGGTGGCCATCGAGGTGCCCTCGTTGAAGCCGTACTGGTTGTTGGGGAGGGTGGAGAGCACGCCCTGGGCCTCGCCGTAGTCAAGCAGGCCGCCGGGGGCGACGATGTCGGCCTTGGGGCCGTTGCTCGAGTAGGAGGCGGGGGTGAGCTCGGAGGTCATGGCCGTCACGGCCACGCAGGGGTCGTACGATGCGGGGTAGAAGTCGCCGGTCTCGCCGGTGTTGCCCATGGCGAAGATGCAGAGGCCGCCGGTCATGCGGGGACCGCGGGCCTGCTCGGTGAAGTAGTCGATGGCATCGAGGACGGCCTGCTCGTAATAGCCGGGGCTGTCCCAGCCCCACGAGCACTGGGCGATGCTGGCGCCGTTCTCGCAGGCGTAGACGAGAGCCTTGGCGAAGTCACCCTCGCCGGCGCCGCTGCGCGAGTCGAAGACCTGGCACGACATAAGGCGCACGCCGGTCTGGATGGAGCCGTCGCCGCCTGCCACGCCTGCCACGCCGATGCCGTTGTTGTTGACGGCGGCGACGGTGCCGGCTACATGGGTGCCGTGGTTGTGGGGATAAATCTTGCCCTCGTTGGTGCAGAAGTTGTAGCCGTAGATGTCGTCGACATAGCCGTTGCCGTCATCATCCTTGCCCGGCTCGCCGTTGAGCTCGGCCAGATTGATGTGAAGGTTCTGGCTCAGGTCCTCGTGGTTGGTGTCGATGCCTCCGTCGATGACGGCCACGATTACCTCGGGCAGGCCTGTCGAAACTTTCCAGGCGTTAAAGAGGTTGATGTCGGCTCCGGCGACGCTGTAGGGTATGTCGCCGAAGTTCTGGTAGTGCCACTGGCGCGACATGAGGGGGTCGTTCCAGGGCATTGCCGAAGCGGGAGCGTGTGGTGCGGCGCCACGTTTGAGCACGCGGAATTCGCCGCGGCCCTCCTGCAGCGACATCGGTGTCACTGTCTCGGAGCGCTCGACGCCTGCAGCTGCGGCGAAAATCTTACGGGCCTGTTCGGGGCTGACGTTACCGTCGAAGCTGACGGTATACCAGCGGTCAAGGCCGTATCTGGCACGCTGCGCGGCAAACTTGGGCGATGGGGGCAACAGTGGCTCGATGCGCACTGCGCCTACCAGTTTTACAGCGTTGTCGAGCGGCGAGGCGCCGGTCTGCAGCACTCCGTTGACGGCCTTGCGGGGCTGTGACCCCAGCTTTGCCGCCATCTCGGGCTGCAGCTTGACGCGTATCACGCCCTTGGTGGGCGTCACGGCCGCAAACGCTCCAAAGTCCAGGCCCATGGCGATGACTGCCACAAGCAGGACCTTCCTGAGTAATGTTTGCATAAGCGATAAGTTATTTGTGAATAATGAATTGGTTTTAAGTCAGAGATATGTGATGATACGGCTGAAAAATCGGGAATGTGCTTTGGATTTATTTCGCGATTTTTAAAAAATCAAAGTAAATCTGTGCAAAAATCTAAAGTTCAACGGCAAAGATACATCTTTTCTGATAAAAACATACTTTTTGACAAATAAATTTAGCAATATTTTTCTACCGAAGCCGATTTTGTCAGATAATGTTAAACCCCGTTCGGCTCAATCGGACTGGATTTTGCGGAACGGGGCGTGTCGGCGGATGCACCGGGGTGCATCCCTACTTGCTGTTGTCAGGCGCGGGCTTGCCGCCTCCGTTCTTTGGACGGTGGTGGCGTCGGCGGGGCTTGCCGCCGGCAGGCTTTTCGGCATTGCTGACGAGTTTTTCGGCATTGGCGGGTCTGGCGTCAGCGGGCTTGCCGTTGCCCTTGGGACGGCGGGGGACGCCGTGGCGTTTGCCGCCGCGGGACGATGGGCCGGACGAGGGACGGATGGCGGGGGCGGTGGCGAGGCCTTCGGGCAGCTCCTCGCGGCGGACGGGCTTGCCCAGGAAGCGCTCGATTTCGGCAAAGGCGCGGCGGTCCCTGTCGCCGACGAGGGTGACGGCCTTGCCGTCGGCGCCGGCGCGGGCGGTGCGTCCGATGCGGTGCACATAGTCCTCGCACTCGCGCGGCACGTCGTAGTTGACGACCATGCTGATGTCGTCGATGTCGATGCCGCGGGCCACGATGTCGGTAGCGATGAGGATGTCGACGCGGCCCGAGCGGAAGTCGTGCATGACCTCGTCGCGGCGCGTCTGCTCGAGGTCGCTGTGGATTTCGGCCACATTGTACTTGTCGCGGCGCAGTGTGCGCGTCAGGTCCTTGACGTTGAGCTTGGAGGCGGCGAAGACGATGACGCGCTTTTTGTGGAAGTTGTCGAAGAGGTATTTCAGCACGGGCAGTTTCTGCGTCTCGTAGCATACGACGGCCGACTGGTCGATGTTCTCGCCGGGTTTCGATACCGCCAGCTTTACCTCGGCGGGGTCGGTGAGGATGCTCTTGGCGAGTTTCTGGATTTTCGGGGGCATGGTGGCCGAGAAGAGCAGCGTCTGCCGCTTTTCGGGCAGCTGTTTGACAACCTGCATGATGTCATCGTAGAAACCCATGTCGAGCATGCGGTCGGCCTCGTCGAGGACAAAGAAAGAGACCTTGCTGAGGTCGACATATCCCATCTGCAGATGCGCCAGCAGGCGTCCCGGGGTGGCTATCACCACGTCGGCGCCGAGCTTGAGGCCGCGCTGCTGCTGGGCGAAAGTCTTGCCGTCGGTGCCGCCGTAGACGGCTACCGAGCTGATGGGCAGGAAGTAAGAGAAACCTTCCATCTGGCGGTCAATCTGCTGTGCCAGCTCGCGCGTGGGAGCCATCACCACGCAGTTGATGGCGTCGGTGGGGGCGTTGTCGGTATAGAGTTTGCTGATGACGGGCAGCAGGTACGCCGCCGTCTTGCCGGTGCCGGTCTGTGCGCAGGCTATGAGGTCGCGGCCGGCGAGAATTTCGGGGATTGCTTTTTCCTGAATGGGCGTACACTCGTCGAAGTGCATGTCCCACAGTGCGTCGAGGACCTCGTCGCTGAGGTCCAGCTCTTCAAATTTCATATATCGTCAGTAATATTCGCAGTTGTAGGGATGCACCCTGGTGCATCCGAAAAGACGGGTACCCGCGTCAGCGGATTCAGCAGCCGCCGAGGTGCTTCTGCCAGGCCCAGGCGGCACGCATTGTGTCATCGATGGAGCGCTCGGCTTTCCATCCCAGACGCTCGTTGGCGAGGGTGGGGTCGGCCCACACCTCTGTGGTGTCGCCGGCGCGGCGCGGGCCGAATTTCCAGTTCACCTTGACGCCGTTGGCGCTCTCGAAGGCCGAGATGAGCTCGAGCACGCTCAGGGGGCGGCCCGTGCCGACGTTGAAAATCTCATATTTGGCGTCCATCCTGTCGCCGGTCATGCGGTCGACGGCGCTGACGTGGGCCTTGGCCAGGTCGACGATGTCGATGAAGTCGCGCAGGCAGGTGCCGTCCGGGGTGGGGTAGTCGTTGCCGAAGACCGTCAGGCACTCGCGGATGCCGGCGGCGGTCTGCGTGATGAAGGGCACGAGGTTGTTGGGGACGCCGATGGGCAGCTCGCCGATGAGAGCGCTGGAGTGTGCGCCCACGGGATTGAAATAGCGGAGGGCGATGCCGTGGAAGCCGTCGTAGGCGGCGCAGCAGTCGCGCAGGATGTCCTCGGCCATCTGCTTGGTGTTGCCGTAGGGCGAGGTGGCCGGCTTGCGCGGGCTCTCCTCGGTGACGGGGCATTTGTCGGGCTCGCCGTAGACCGTCGCCGATGACGAGAACAGCACGTTGGCCCGGCCGCCCTGGCGGCGCATGGCCTCGATGAGGTTCATGAACGACAGCATATTGTTCATGTAGTATTTCATAGGCTCGGCAACGCTCTCGCCCACAGCCTTGTAGGCGGCGAAGTGAATGGCGCAGTCGAAGTGATGCGCGTCGAAGACCTTGGCCAGGGTCACGGCGTCGCAGGTATCGACCTGATAGAAGGGAGGACGTACGCCCGTGATTTTCTCGATGCCGTCGAGTGACTTGCCGTCGCTGTTGGTGAGGTTGTCTACGACAACTACATCATATCCTGCGTTTATGAGCTCGACGGTGACGTGCGAGCCGATGAAACCGGCGCCGCCGGTAACCAAAACTGTCTTTTTCATGACTGTTGCTATTAATTCTGTTGCAAAATTACTCATTATTTTACACATACGCCAATCCCGGGACAAAATCGGTCCTTTAATACGACGTTGACTGTTAATAATGTATAATTTTATGCCGCAATGCGACGGCAGAGGCTACGCTATGCGGATTTGTTGCTAAATTTGCAGGCTATATCAGCTATCCTGGCTGCAATAGCTACGTTAGCGACATTAGCCGCTTTAAGCCGAAAAATCACATAGCTTTTAAATGAAACGCTACAACTTAATCAACAACATCCTGGGCTGGACTGCGTTCGTCATCGCCGCGGTGACGTACCTGCTCACCCTTGAGCCTACAGCCAGCTTCTGGGATTGTCCCGAGTTCATCACACAGGGCTACAAGCTCGAAGTCGGCCATCCGCCAGGCAACCCTATCTTCATGCTCACGGCACGCTTCTTCGTCACCCTCTTCGGAGGCACGGCCCAGCATGCCGCCATCGCCGTCAATTCCATGTCGGCGCTGCTGTCGGCAGGCACCATCCTGCTGTTGTTCTGGACGATAACGCACCTTGTGCGCAAGCTCACCGTCCGTGACGACGCCACCGATATTTCCCTGTGGAAGACCGTCCTCATCATGGGAGCCGGCCTGTGCGGCGCCCTGGCCTATACCTGGAGCGACACGTTCTGGTTCTCGGCCGTCGAGGGCGAGGTCTACGCTTTCTCGTCGTTCTGCACGGCTCTGGTGTTCTGGCTGATTTTAAAATGGGAAAACCGCGCCGACCAACCGCACAGCGACCGCTACCTGGTGCTGATTGCCTACGTCATCGGCGTATCCATAGCCGTACACCTGCTCAACCTGCTGTGCATCCCCGCCATCGTGCTTGTGTTCTACTACAAGAAGGCCAGGGAGGCGAATGTCAAGGGCTCGCTGCTGGCGCTGCTGCTGTCGGCGGTGATTATCGTCTTCATCCTCTACGGACTTGTCCCCGGCATCATCGGCGAGGCGCAGTGGTTCGAACTGCTGTTCGTCAACACCTTCCATCTGCCCTATAACTCGGGTGTGCTGGCTTACGCCTTCATCCTCGCAGGCGTCTTCATCTGGACCATCTGCGAGCTCTACCGCCAGTGCTCGATACCGATGATGAAGCTGTCGATATTCCTCAGCATCGCCCTGTCGGGCATAACCCTCATCGGCGGCGACTCGCTGTGGCTGTCGGTACTCCTCCTCACAGCCCTGGCCATATGGCTGTGGAAGTTCTGCAAGCGCGTCCCCGTGCGCGTCTTCAACACCATCATCCTCAGCATCTTCGTCATCTTCATAGGCTATTCGTCGTACGCCCTGCTGCTCATCCGCTCGAGCGCCGACACGCCCATGAACCAGAACTCGCCCGACAACGTCTTCGACCTGGCCTCGTACCTCAGCCGCAAGCAGTACGGCGAGCGTCCGCTGTTCTACGGCCAGACCGTCGCCGACGAGATTGACTGGGGCGAGACCCAGGACGAGAACGGCAACATCATCCGTTACATCGAGGTCGACGGCTCCGGCTATCCCGTCACCAAGCCCTTCGGCGGAGTCCTGTACGACGGCGGCGAGGCTGTCGACAACGGCACCGACGAGTACGCCAAGGTTGTCAAGACGCAGCCCGGACAGCGCGACGAGTATGTGGCCCAGCACCACATCGCCAAGTACGAGTACGCTCCCGACTTCAAGATGCTGTTCACCCGCATGTACGACCCCGGCAAGATTGCCAGCTACTACAGCTGGGCCGAGTACGAGAACCCCGACCTTGCCTCCATACCGCAGTCGGTACGCCAGGAGTGGGCCGACCGCGCCTACACATACGGCCAGGGCATAGCTTTTGAACATGAGCTGCGCCCATATCTCAACAGCACCAGCGACATCTCGCAGGGTACGCTCAGCAACGGCGCCGAGTACGTCGCCGAGGTGTGGAAACCGGGTTTCCTGGTCAATCTGAGGTACTTCCTCAACTACCAGCTCAACCACATGTACTGGCGCTACTTCATGTGGAACTTCGCCGGCCGCCAGAACGACATGGCCGGCAACGGCGAGCCCTATCTGGGCAACTGGATAAGCGGCATCCCCGCCATCGACAACGCCCGCCTGGGCAACCAGGACAAGCTGCCTGACGAATACGGCAAGGACAACCCCGGCCACAACGTCTTCTACATGCTGCCCCTGCTGCTCGGCATCCTGGGCATAGCATGGCAGTCGATGAGCCGCCGCCACGTCAATTCCACACGCGGCATCGAGCAGTTCTGGGTGGTCTTCTTCCTGTTCTTCATGACGGGTATCGCCATCGTGCTCTACCTCAACCAGCCGCCGGGCCAGCCGCGTGAGCGCGACTACGCCTTCGCCGGTTCGTTCTATGCCTTCGCAATCTGGATCGGCATGGGCGTCCCCGCCGTCAAGTGGCTGATACAGTGCGCCGCCGCCAAAGTGATGGAGCTGAAGGCCGGCAAGAACGCCAAGGTTACGGACAAACCGGCTAAGACCGGTTCGCCGGACAGTCAGGACAACACCTATTATTATAAGGTGCCGGCCAAGGTACGCCACGCCGCCGTCGTGGTGGCCTGCATCGTCGGCATCCTCGTGCCTCTGCAGATGGTGTCGCAGACCTGGGACGACCATGACCGCTCGGGCCGCTATACCGCCCGCGACTTCGGCATGAACTACCTCAACTCGCTCGACCCCGATGCCATAATCTTCACCTACGGCGACAACGACACCTTCCCGCTCTGGTACGCCCAGGAGGTCGAGGGTGTGCGTCCCGACGTCAAGGTTGTCAACCTGTCCTACCTCGATACCGACTGGTACATCAACCAGCAGCGCCAGCAGACCTACACCGCCGCCCCCATCGGCATGTACGCGCGTCCGCAGGACTATGCCTTCGACAACATGTGGGCCCGCTTCGTCAACACGCCCGACTCGCTGGCGGCTCTCCCCGCCGACGCGGCTCAGGTCCTCCCCGACCTCTACAGCGGCAAGTCCGAGCTGCTGAAAGGCTTTGTCGCACGTTATCAGAACGATAAGGCTTACAAAAACCTCGTAGGTGCCATACAGAAGGACGGTCCCACGCACGCCGTGGTCAATACCAACGTCTATGCCAGGGTAGACAGCGCGGCCACCTTCAAGGTCTTCGGCCAGTACCCCGTTCTGGCCGACGAGGAGCACGGCGGCGCATACGTCAACCTCGACATCGCCAAAATCGGCGGCAGCGCGCGCACGTCCCAGCTGGCCGAGCTCGACATCATCGCCAACAGCATCGCCGGCGGCTGGAAGCGTCCCGTCTACTTCGCCACCACGGTGCCCAACAGCTATTACACGCCCTACGCGCCGCTGATGTACACGACGGGCATGGCCAAGATGGTGACGCCTTTCGTTAACGAGGAGATGTCGCCGGTAGTCGACCGCGCCTACGAGAACATCCTCGGCAAATGGCGCTGGGGAGGCCTTGACGCCGGACGTAATATTTATCTTGACGAGACCGTCCGCCGCATGGTGTCGTCCACCCGCCTGGCTGTCCTCGACGTCGTGGCCGACCTCATCGCCATGGGCGACCGGCCCGCCTCGAAGTGGGCTCAGGACTGGGCGCGCAAGCACCACACCGCCGTACCGAAGACGCGCATCGACATGGCCCGCATCCTGCTCAACACCGTGAACGAGAAGATGCCCGCGTCGGTGGCTCCCTTCGAGTCCGTCACCGACCTGCAGATGGGACAGATTTACGCCCAGCTGTGGGACAAGACCAATGACCCGTCGGACCTCCGTAACGCCCGCAAGTACCTCGACCTCACGCTCAAACGCTACGGCCAGCTGCTGGCCTACGCCAACTCCATCAGCCGCGATGACCGTGCAAAGATGGGCGAGCAGGAGCTGAGCGCGCTGCAGTATCCCGGCGTCGCCATCGGCATCCTCAACTTCCTCGACCTCAAGGAGGCGATGCTCAAAAACAACGCTCCCGCCGAGGAACTGAATCTGTTGTCGGCAACTCTGGGCTACAACACCAGCAGCCGCGCTTACCAGTACCTCTATGTCATGGACAAGTCCGGCGAGGAGGTCTACGAGATATACAAAGGCTATGGACATAACGACACGCCGTATATCGTCGCCAGCCTCGACGAGCTGCACACTACCTACGGTGTCTCGCCCAAGAAGCGCACCGACGAGTTTGTCAAAAAGTACGGTGTCAGCCGTGACAGATGGTCATTGCTGATGAACGGCAACTGATTGCCGGACTGTCGGATATTCCCCTGTAAGCACATCGCCTGATGCATCTTATCGAACAACCGCCTATGCTGTACCGCCTCCTTTTCCCGGAGGCGGTATGGCGTATACGGCATCGCGGAGTCCGCAATGTCTACCTCACTTTTGATGACGGGCCCATCCCCGAGGTGACGCCGAAGATTCTCGAAATCCTGCGCCGCTACGGCGTCAGGGCCACATTCTTTATGGTGGGAGACAACGTGCGTCGCCATCCCGAGCTGCTCGAGGCCATCCGTGCCGAGGGACACAGCGCGGGCAACCATACCATGCACCACGTCCAGGGCATGCACTGCACATGGCGCACCTACGCCCGCGACATCTTCGAGGCCGACCGCCTCATCGGCTCCAGCCTCTTCCGCCCGCCCCACGGGCTGATAAAGCCGCGCCAGCTGAAGGTGGTAAATCAGCATTTCAACGTCGTCATGTACGACGTCATCACGCGCGACTACGCCCGCCGCATCACCGCCGACCGTGTATATGAGAACGTGCGCCGCTACACCCGCCCCGGCTCCATCATCGTCTTCCACGACTCGCTCAAGTCGGCCGCCCGCACCCTCGAGGCCCTGCCCCGCGCCATCGAGTGGCTCAGGGACGAGGGCTACGAGATGCTGCCCATCCCCGAAAACAACATTCTGCAGAAATGAGCGCGGCAAATGTGGCAGGGACTTTAAGGTCCCTAAAGTCCTTAGAGTCCTTAAGGTCCTTAGAGTCCTGCGGAGCTTTCGCCCACGCCGTCATCACGGCCGGGCCTGTACAGGCGGATGCCGTGGAGCTTTACGACCGCTGGCTTGACCGCGGCGACAACGGCACACTGGACTATATGGAGCGGTGGCGCGACGTTCGCAACGACACGCGCCTGCTTATCCCCGCCGACGAGGGCGGGCCGGCCCGGACGCTGATAATCTGCATCTTCGCCTATCCCCATCATGCCGCCCTCGGCGACCCTGACGGCATAGCCGCATACGCCCACGCCCGCACCGACTACCATTACGCCCTCAAGGCCGCCCTCGCCCCTGTCGCTGCCGCCATCGACAGTGAGTACGGGTCGGTAAGCCGCGTCGTAACCGACTCGGCGCCCCTGCGCGAGCGCTACTGGGCGGTCCGGGCCGGACTGGGTGTGATACGCCGCAACAACCAGCTGTATGTGCCCGGTTACGGCGCCAATTTCCATATCGCCACCATCGTCACCACCGCCGCGCTGCCTGAGGCCCATACCCCACCGCCGTTGACTCTTGCGCAAGTTTGCCCCGACAGCTGCCGCCTGTGCGTCGACGCCTGCCCTACAGGCGCCCTCCGCGCCGACGGCACCATCGACTGCCGCCGCTGTCTGTCGTGCATCACCATCGAGAACGCCCGCGGCGAGCAGCCCGACGTCCCCCGCGCCGGAGCCGTCTTCGGCTGTGACGCCTGCCGCCTGGCCTGCCCCCATACCCGCGCCTCCCGTCCGGCCCCCGTCATCGACGCCCTGCAGCCCAACCCCGCCCTCGCCGCCACTGACTGGCAGACCATGACCGGCGGTCAGTTCCGCCGCCTCTTCGGCTCCACCGCCCTCGCCCGTGCCGGCCTCAAGGGCATCCGCAACAACTTCTCAAAAATTAAAAATTGAAAATTTAAAATTGGGGAAAAGTGGGGCTTTATGACTGAAAATTGGGGGAAAGCAGGGAATTTTGGCTTGGTTTTTTGTTAAGTTTTTATACCTTTGCAAAAATGCACCTGAAAAAAGCACCTGAAAAAACGCTGAAAAAGAGCGGCTGAAACAATGTATTAAAAACTTAAAACCCTATATGACCATGGACACAGCAACTTGGACCTCTATCTTCGGCTGGGCGGCCTCTATTTCGATGATTCTCGGATACATGCCCCAGGCAATAGTGACCATACGCACGCGCGACACCGACGGCATCGCCATGCCCACCTTCCTGATGATGGGACTGGGCGGCTTTTTCTTTATCATTCAGGGTATTCTGATTGAAAACTGGCCTCTTGTCGTCACCAACGTCATCACCACCATCTGCGCCATCATCATCGTCTACATCAAAATCGTCAACGACCTCAGGAAGAAAAAGAACGGCGGACAGTCCGCATGACAGAACTGTCTGAAATGTATTGGAAAAACACACCGGCACGTTGCGAAATCTGTCGGCGAAGGTTTGCACGTTTTGCAAAAAAAAACATTAATTTTGTACCGTAAAAATCGGGCTGTGCCGACATAACGACGCGCAACCCTTAAAACTAAAACCGGAACTTAACTTATTTAGCGGGTAACTGACACTGCACAATTTGCAATACCGTAATTGCAAGTTGTTGCGTCGTATAATTTGCAACAGTGCGTTTGCAGATTTGCGGCATTGTGTCCGCCATGACGGATCACCGGAATGTGCCCGGCAAAATGAGGATTATCAACCATTTATCTATCACATACATTATGCATTTCTCTACAAGATTACTTGTAGGCTGCGCATTCGCTATTCTCGGCAGCGTCAGCCTGAACGCCTTGAATATAAAGGTGTGCCAGGTGGACCCTAAGAAAAACAATGCGACGGTCTATCTGCGCTGGGAGGCTGATGACTACACCAACGGCGACATCACCTATACCGTCCAGCGCGTCAACAACGGTACCTGGGAAACGCTTGCCACAGGTCTCAAACGCCTGGAGTATTTCGACGTATCGGTAAAACCCGGCGAGAGCTATTACTATTACGTTAGCTCGAGCGCAGGAGGTCATGCTCAGTCGGAGACCAAGACAATCCCCGCCCGTAACCACGCCGACCCCGTCTACACCCTCAACGTCGAGTACGAAATCTCCTTCGACCAGTTGCTCAAGGACGGCTGGACCAACCAGGGTTTCCATGTACCTACCCTCAACAACCCCGGCAATTCAGTCAGCGATGTTAGCTGGCAGGCTAAAGGACAGGTGTCAGACGACTACAACAACAAATTCCTGCCCAAAAGCACTTACCATGAAAACAATTTCGGAACCGACGATCTGGCCGGCTATGGTCCCGACTATTTCTATCTTGACGGTAACCGCTATCTGTGGATTAAGGACGGCGAGCGTTCGACAGGCGAAAAATATTATTGCGAAATTCCCAACTTCCGCGTCAACGGTGACCAGGTTGAAAGCAATGAGGACATCGCCAAGACTACCGTCTCGGCCGAGCGTTACCCCTGGGCGGGCGTAGGCTACAGCTGGCGTTCGATTATGGCAGGAGCCTCGAATAAAAACCGCGTCGAAAAGTGCTGGTACATCAACGTACGCGAAAACAACAAATACGGTGTGCTTTGTGTATGGGCTCCCGACCAGCAAGGAAACCGCCCTTATCAGGGTCATCCTTTCTATCTCGACTGGGCAAAGTTCCGCAGCGATTATGATGGCGCATTCTGGGATAACACCTTCGGCACCACATGGCCGGGACGTTCCGGCATTACCAACTCGGCCGACGAGACATACAGCGTGGCTTTCAGCGATGACGGCCGCAGCTACCTGCGCCGCACCGGCTTCGGCAACATCCGGCGTCGCTCGGTTTTCTTCAGTATCCATTCCAACCGCGAACAGGGACGTCGCCATGACTGGAAACCCTACCGCAGTGACAGCCGTTATACGTATCTGCGTTCCGACAAGGACAGCGACCTGCCAGGCGGTAAGACTCTTGACGAAGGTGTTGGACGTGCCGACCTTATTAATGTCAAAGGCAATCTGAACAAGGCCAACTATACAGACGGTTCGGACCCGACACAAAATCAGAATTATGCCTGGATTTGGCAGATTACCAACTATGGAAGTGCAAACAATCAGGTTATTGTGCGCGGCGACCGCATAAATCGCGACGGCGACATCACCAAAGGCGACCGCATACGTCTCCAGGGCTTCGACAACCTCTATGGCACAAATTCAGGATATATTGGTAACCAGAACTATGTTGTGCCTATGTCCGGTCAGAACTGTGACGACATTTTTGTGCAGCTGTCAAACAGCGGACGCTCAACCCCTTCGGAAAGTTATCCGCATCTCTGGTATCTCCATTCCAGTGTTGTAAACAGTACGGATTCGCCGAGCAAAAACAGCGAATATTACACCATCACCCGAAATGTGACAAATGCCTCGGATGTCCAGCGCATCGACCTGGGTCTGCAGTACAACCACATCGTGGGCGGATGCACTTTTGATTTCAAGGGCGAGAAATTCCTTATCCTTGCCGCTACACGTCAGGGCGACTACAATATGGGAGACTTCACCATCTTCCGTATCGACGGACGCACCGGCAACTCGGACGTCACCCTCACGCCGGTGGTCAACTACACCTCGCCGGCCATCCGCGACAAGCAGTGGTCGTCGACCGCCGGCATAGGCGCCAACCCCAACCGCACGTTTATCCGCACTTTCCTGAAAAAGGAGAACCGACCGGGCTTCGACAACACCGACGAGTACGTCGAGATTTACCTCTACCTGCCCGGCCGCACCATAAACATGTACACCTTCTACGGCACTATTATCCCCGAAGGTTATCCCAAGGTTCAGATGCTGCCCAACATCGTCACCAGCGAGGCTTATCTCGTCAACGACGGACATCAGCATATTACTAACTACGACGCCGTCACCGGTGTGGCTCACGAGCAGCATTCCGACAACACCCAGGCTCCCCACCTCAAGGAATACTACACCCATATCGACTGGACCCAATACCGGGGCGATACATACAACAACTCGGGAAGCCGCGACACTAAAATACTTCTCAGCGAACTGCAGTCGACAAACTATCTGCAGGACGTCAACGGAAACTGGCAAGGCTACTATGACTATGCCCACCGCCCCTCGGCAGGCAATGACAACTTATGGAAATACGGCGAGCATATCGGCGGTGCCTATGGCACGTCAATCTGGACACGCCCCGAGTACAAGCGCAATGTCGGCCTGGCAATGAACCAAAACAACCAGCCTACCTACGCCACCCAGACCCTCTACGGCAACAGCACCGAGGCCAACTCGCGCTATTACTATAATCCCGAACCGGTAAAAGCCCTGACGGCAAAGGCTTACAAGGACAAGAAACAGGAAATTTACCGTGTGGACATCAACTTTGACGCTCCCAATCCGGTCTGGGGTCACAATACCAACGATAATGTCTATACAAGAAATGATCCCCAAGCCACTAAAGAAGACGGCTGGTATGAAATTCCGGTAACGCGTTACGAGATTTCGATTGACGGCCAGGACGGCCTCACGGGCAAGGCTCTCAATAATATCGCCTATGTCATGACGGGCAGCAAGCAGTATC
Organism: Muribaculaceae bacterium; assembly: GCA_051871645.1. Lineage (GTDB taxonomy): Bacteria > Bacteroidota > Bacteroidia > Bacteroidales > Muribaculaceae > CAG-873. The sequence continues at coordinate 65,318 of JBJEDC010000005.1, forward strand.
CCAAGTGGAAGAACGGCACATACAGCAACGTATACAACTACGCCGTGCAGGCTAAGGACCGGAGTGTCAGCACCCCCGGCAGCACAAAATGCATCGTTATCCCCGGCAACTACGATATCGAAAACAACCGCAAGAACGCCCTGGCTGCACTGGGCCCCGGCTACATTGATGACGAAAACGAACCGTGCTTGCTGACAATCATCAGTACTGACAAGGATATAACGAAATATACTTACCGTGTGCGCACCGTCTACGGCACCGACAACTGGAACGGCGGCAAGGAAGCGGAATCCGCCTACGGCGTATCCAAATACGTTGACCGTACCGCGACCCCCACCGGCTACACCCTCACCGGTGTCGATGACATCATGGCCGATGCCGACGAGGGCAGCGTCGAATACTTCTCACTCCAAGGCATACGTCTGAACGGCGAGCCAGCCGCCCCCGGCGTCTACCTGCGGCGCACCGCAGCCGGCGTGGAGAAGGTTTACATCCGCTGATCAATCCCAACCGACAAAGATAAGCGGCGGGCGGCCCGAAAAAGGCACGCCCGCCGCTTGATTTTTGCCGTTTTAGGGCCAAATCCTTATAAAATGCTAACTTTTAAGCGGGTTATGGCGGTGGATAACAAAAAAAATCGTATATTTGCACGCTGAAAATTGTGCGCAGGGGCGCTTTATGGCCTCTTACGCACTGCTTTTCGTCATCATTATGCCCTGTATGTCAGGCTGATGAGCGTGCCGTTCAACCTCAGGCGGCATGGATTTAGACCAATTAGAAAATTTAAAAAATCAAAAACCAATAACAAACCCCATTTCTAACTCATGCAAAGCAAAGGAATTCTGGGCAGCGTACTCGCCGGCATCATAGCCATCTTCCTGGTTCTGGTGTGCGCGTTCTACCTGTCGTTCTCGTTCGTGAACAACAAATACGAGGACGAGGCGGAAGTTTATGCCCAGCGTATGTCGAAAGGCAACGACGACAAAGTCTACAACGAGGCCTATAAACACTATATGGACTCGGTTGGCGAACAGAAAGTTTATCTCGGCCACACCCTCGAGGATGTGCGCAAGCAGGCCGTCAACCTCGGTCTTGACCTTAAAGGCGGTATGAACGTCATCCTGCAGGTGGACATGCCCGACATGCTCCGTCAGATGACCTATCCCAGCGACGATGTGGAAAAGGCGCTGGCCAACACTCAGAAGGCCGTGACCGCCAATCCGTCGCTCAACGACGACTACATCGGCGCCTTCCTGGCCGAATACCGTAAGATTGACCCCAACGCCAACCTCTCGGCCGTTTTCCGCGACAACATCGTCAAGGACGGCTCGGACGTCAACTCGGCCCGCGACCAGATCCGCAGCCAGGTCAACAGCATGGTCGAGACCTCGGCCACCCAGACCCTCCGCAAGCGTATCGACCAGTTCGGCGTCGTCAGCCCCAACATCCAGGTGCTCAAAGGCAAGGACGGTCAGATCCTGCTCGAGCTCCCCGGCGTAAAGGACCACGAGCGTGTGCGCACGCTGCTCCAGCGCTCGGCCAACCTCGAGTTCTACGAGACCTATGACGCCGCTTCGATTGCCGGTTACCTGCAGCAGCTCGTCGCCCAGGGCGACAGCAGCTTCAACACCGCTCCCCTGGCCGCCGTGCTCCAGCACCCCGGACAGAAGGTCGACGTCATCGGCTTTGCCACTGACGAGAAGCAGATGCGTGAGGTCAGCGACATCGTACGCAGCGAGCAGGCCAAGGCCCTCCTCCCCAACGACCTCGCACTGCGCTGGGGTGTCAAGCCCGAAGTGAAATACGACAACAACGGCAAGGAAGTCGGCAAGCTCGGCTATCCCCTCTATACCCTCCGCACCACCAACGGCAAGGCAGCCCTTGACGGCGAAGTGGTGGTGGACGCAACTTCCGACCAGGACCAGAACTCGCTCCGCGGCGGCATCAGCGTAAACATGGTGATGAACTCGCAGGGCGCACGCGACTGGGCACGCATCACCGGCGCCAACGTCGGCCGTCCCGTCGCCGTCGTCCTCGACAGCATGGTCTACACCTCGCCCAACATCAACGGCCCCATCGACGGCGGCCGCTCCGAAATCACCGGCAACTTTACCGTCGAGGAAGGCAAGGACCTTGCCAACGTCCTCAAGGCCGGTAAGATGAAAGCCAAGGTCAACATCATCTCCGACATGGTAATCGGCCCGTCGCTGGGTCAGCAGGCCATCAACGACGGTCTCATCTCGTTCGTTGTCGCCCTGGTTCTGCTCATGATTTTCATGTGCGCCTTCTACGGCCTCATCCCGGGTCTGGTGGCCAACCTCTGCCTCATCTTCAACCTCTTCTTCACCTTCGGTATCCTGGCGTCCTTCCACGCCGTGCTCACCCTGTCGGGTATCTGCGGTATCGTGCTCTCGCTGGGTATGGCCGTCGACGCCAACGTGCTTATCTTTGAGCGCGCCAAGGAAGAGCTCCGCGCAGGCAAGAACCCCCGCACGGCCATCAACGACGGTTACGCCAACGCCTTCTCGGCCATCTTCGACTCCAACCTGACATCGATCATCACCGGCGTCATCCTGCTGTTCTTCGGCACAGGTCCCATCAAGGGCTTCGCCACCACCCTCATCATAGGTATCATCTGCTCGTTCTTCACCGCAGTTTACCTGAGCCGCCTGTTCTTCGTGGCCATCGCCAAGAGCAAGGTTATGGAGAAGATGACCTTCAGCACCTCGCTGAGCCGCAAAATGTTTGTCAGCAGCAGCATCAATTTCCTTGGCAAGCGTAAAGGCGCCTTTGTCGTCGCCGCCACCTTCATTCTCATCTGCGCTGTCTCGCTGGGCTTCCGCGGCCTCAATCAGGGTATCGATTTCTCCGGCGGCCGCAACTATGTCGTCAAGTTCGACAAGCCCGTCAACCCCGTTGAACTTCAGCAGGAAGTAGCCAAGGTGTTCCCCGGCAGTTCCGTTTCGGTAATCACCATCGAAAGCTCCAACCAGGTGCGTGTATCCACCAACTACAAGATCAGCGATGAGAGCAAGGGTATCGAGAAGGAAATAACCGACAAGCTCTTCCAGGCCCTCAAGCCCTACCTCAAGAGCGGCATGAGCGCCAAGGAGTTCTCCACCACTGACGCCAGCCAGGGCATCGTCTCCAGCCAGAAGGTAGGTCCTACCGTGGCCGCCGACATGCGTACCGACGCTTACATCGCCGTCACGCTGGCCCTCATAGCCATGTTCCTGTACATCCTGGCGCGTTTCCGCAACGTGGCCTTCTCGCTTGGCGCTCTCGCCGCCGTAGCCTTCACCGCCTTCTGCATCATCGGCATCTACTCGCTGTGCTGGGGCATGTTCCCCTTCGCAATGGAGATAGACCAGAGCTTCATAGCGGCAATCCTGACCGTCATCGGTTATCAGATCAACGATACCGTGGTTGTGTTCGACCGTGTGCGTGAAAACGTCGGCCTCTATCCCAAGCAGGACTTCGGCGTCACCATCAACAAGTCAATCAATTCGACACTCGGCCGTACCATCATGACCTCGGCCTCGACCCTGCTGGTGCTGTTCTGCATCTTCATCCTCGGCGGCGACACCATCCGCAGCTTCGTCTTCGCCATGATCCTCGGCGTCATCATCGGCACCCTGTGCTCGATCTTCATCGCCAGCCCCGTGGCTTACCTTGCCGACGCCCGTCGCCGCAAGGCCGCAGAGGCCAAAGCCAAGCTCGCCAAAGCCGGCAAGTAAGCGCTCCGGCGTCCGGTCAAGGCAAACCCTCAGACATCAATATTAGTTTTTGCCATAACTAAATTTTGAATATCCCCGCAGGCGGGGGCGCCCACGCGCCCCCGCCTGCCACATTTTCTCCCCGGTAAAAGCTGAATGTCGCCGATATGTTTTTGTTTAGCGACGCAAGCCGCTAACATACGGTGGCAGAAAAACACATCCTATAAAACCAAAGGGGGAGCGGGGGTGTTTAGTGCATATATTAATGTGTAATCGAGCATTTTTTTTACTGTACCGCGCCGTTTTTACAATAATTTTGTAATTTTGCGGACTGAACAACACATCAACACCATAAGACATGTTGAAAAATCTGGTTATTGTAGAGTCTCCGGCCAAGGCCAAGCGAATTGAAAAATTTCTGGGCAAGGATTATAAGGTAATGTCCAGTTACGGCCACATCCGCGACCTCAGCAAGAAAAACTTCGGCATAGAAATCGACAACAATTTCGAGCCCGTATACGAAATTCCCGCCGATAAGAAATCGCTCGTGTCCGAGCTGAAAAAGGCCGCCGGTCAGGCCGAGACGGTCTGGCTGGCTTCCGATGCCGACCGCGAGGGAGAGGCCATAGCCTGGCACCTGTACGAAGTGCTGGGCCTGACCCCGGAGAAGACAAAGCGCATAGTTTTTCACGAAATCACCAAAAACGCTATCCTCAACGCCATACAGTCGCCGCGCGGCATCGACATCAACCTTGTCGACGCCCAGCAGGCGCGCCGCGTCCTCGACCGCCTCGTGGGCTTCGAACTGTCGCCGGTGCTGTGGCGCAAAATCAAGCCGTCGCTGTCGGCAGGCCGCGTGCAGAGCGTGGCCGTGCGCCTCATCGTCGACCGGGAGGAGGAGATAAAGAATTTCGTTCCCGAGCCCTACGTCCGTGTCTCGGGCACCTTCGCCACCGCTGACGGCCACCGCTTCCGCGCCGAGCTGTCGCGCCGCCTGCGCGACACGGACGAGGCACGCAAGTTCCTGCGCGACTGCGCCGACGCCGTCTTCACCGTCACCGACGTCCAGAAGAAGCCCCTGCACAAGTCGCCGGCGCCCCCCTTCACCACCTCCACGCTGCAGCAGGAGGCCTCGCGCAAGCTCGGCTTCACCGTCACGCAGACCATGATGGTGGCCCAGCGCCTTTACGAGGCCGGACACATCACCTACATGCGTACCGACTCGCTCAACCTCTCGCAGCTGGCCGTCAACGCCATCGCGGGTGAGATACGCGACCTCTACGGCGAGAAATACCTCAGGCAGCGCGCCTACCACACCAGCAGCAAGGGCGCCCAGGAGGCCCACGAGGCCATCCGTCCCACCGACGCCGGACAGCGCGAGATTGACGGCACAGTGCAGGAGAAGCGCCTCTATAAGCTCATCTGGAACCGCGCCGTGGCCTCGCAGATGGCCGACGCGCTCATCGAAAAGACAACTGCCGAGATAGCCGTCTCCGACCGTCCCGAGCATTTCACCGCCACCGGCGAGGTGGTCACCTACGACGGCTTCATGCGTCTCTATTCCGAAGGCCGCGACGATGACAACAGCGACGCCGAGGTGGCCGAGGGCATGCTCCCCGCAATGAAAAAGGACCAGGTGCTCACCGGCCGGCAGATTACCGCCACCGAACGCTACACCCAGCATCCGCCGCGCTACACCGAGGCCTCGCTGGTAAAGAAGCTCGAGGAGCTCGGCATCGGCCGCCCCTCCACCTACGCCCCCACCATCAGCACCATCCAGAACCGCGAATACATCGAGCGCGGCGAGGTCAAGGGCACGCCGAAGGAGCTGACGACCCTCGTCCTCGAGGTCAACACCGGCGAAATCGACGAGTCGCAGCGCATGGAGAACATCGGCGCCGACAAGGGCAAGCTCATGCCCACCGACATCGGCATCGTCGTCAACCGCTTCCTTACCGAATATTTCCCCGACATCCTCGACTATAACTTCACCGCCCAGGTGGAGGAGCGCTTCGACGAGATTGCCGAGGGCAACCTGCCCTGGGAGAAAGAGATAAAGAGTTTCTACAAAGGCTTCCACCCCGAAGTCGAGAAGGCCAGGAACCTCCAGCAGGAGCACAAAGTGGGCGAGCGCGTCCTGGGCACACTGCCCGACGGCGAAACCGTCAGCGTCAAAATCGGCCGCTACGGCCCCCTGGTGCAGATAGGCAAGCCCGACAGCGACGAGAAGCCGCGCTTCGCCTCGCTGCTGAAAGGCCAGTCCGTTGAGACCATCACCCTTGACGAGGCCCTGCGCCTGTTCGAGTACCCCAAGGTCCTCGGCGACTACGAGGGCAAGGAGGTCAGCGTGGCCATAGGCCGCTTCGGCCCGTACGTCAAATACGACGGCAAATTCGTGTCCATCCCCAAGGGCGAGGACCCCGCAGGCGTCACCCTCGACCGCGCCGTAGAGCTGATGAAGGCCAAGGAGTCGGCCGACGCCAACCGCCTCGTCAAGTCGTTCGACGAGGAGCCCAAGCTGCAGATTCTTAACGGCCGCTATGGCGTCTACATCGCCTACGACGGCTCCAACTACAAGATTCCGCGCACCGTCACCGACCCCGCCTCGCTGACCCCGGAGCAGGCCATGGAGATTGTGCATAGCCAGGAAGCCAAACCCCGCCGCACAACCCGCCGCACCTCAGCCAAAAAGAAATAAACGATGGCAAACAGAAAAATCAAGCCCCTCAAATATAAGCCCGGGTCGGAGAAGGCTCCGCTGAAGCCCGACTATATCCTCAACTTCATTGTCAGTGATGCCGACGAGCAGGCCGTGACGCCGCAATCCGCCGAAGATGCTCCCGCAAATGAGGCCGCGAACTCCGGTGCCACCCTGCTGCCCATGCTGCTGCACCTGTGCGCCGACCGCAAGCGCACGACGGTGAAGGACTGGCTGCGCCTGGGGCAGATTATGCTCAACGGCGCCGTGGTGACGCAGTTCAACCTCCCCGTCCGCGCCGGCGACCGGATTGACATCAACACCTCGCGCCAATGGCAGGTCTTCCACAATCCGCGCCTGAAAATCGTCTATGAAGACGATGACATCATCGTTGTCGAGAAAGGTTACGGACTGCTGTCGATGGGCAACGACCGCGTAAAGACCGGCACCGCCTACTCATTGCTGAAGGACTACGTCAAGCGTAAGGACCCGCGCAACAAAATATTCATCGTCCACCGCCTCGACCAGCATACGTCGGGCCTGATGATGTTCGCCAAGACCGAGGAGGCCAAGGTGGCCATGCAGCACAACTGGAACAACATGGTCATCGACCGCCGCTACGCCGCCATCGTCGAGGGCCGTCCCCAGGCTGAGGAGGGCGAGGTGCGCTCGCTGCTCGCCGAGAACACCGAGCACGTCATGTACGTCACCGACGACCCCGAAAAGGGCAAGCTCGCCGTCACCCGCTGGCGCGCCGTGCGCAGCCGCAACGGCTACACGCTGCTTGAGGTCAGCCTCGACACGGGCCGCAAAAACCAGATACGCGCCCACATGTCGCAAATGGGCCATCCCATCGCCGGCGACCGCAAATACGGCGCCACAGGCTCGCCCATACAGCGTCTGGCGCTGCATGCACAGACTCTCCGCTTCGTCCATCCCGTCACGCGGCGCGACATGAACTTCACCTCGCCGCTGCCCGCCTCGTTCGGGCGCCTCGTATGACCGCCATGACCGATACCAAAGCAAATACCGCCCTTACCGCCGACCTCGTGCGCCTGCCGCAGATGAGCCGGCTGGCGCTGTGTGTGGGCGACGGCGTCCTCGATGTCGTGGTGACGTCGAAGGTCGAGGACAACTCGCTTATCTGGCGCCGCATCCCGCTGTCCGGCATAACCGGCCCGATGACGCGCGCCCTTGAGGAGACCGTCTACGACAACCCGCTGCTGCTGGCGCCGTTCAGCCATACCGACATCGTCTTTGACACGCATCGCTTCCTGGTCGTTCCCGCTGACCGCGCCACGGACGACCGTGCCGAGGCCATGCTGGAGACGCTCTACCCCAACGTCGAGTTCGAGCCTCTGATTAACGAAATTCCCGGCAACGCCGTCATAGCCGCCGCCGTCGACGCCGACATCATGCGCTTTACCGGCCGTACCTTCCCCGAGGCTCGGCGCATGCACCGCATGACGCCGCTCTGCCGCTACTTCGGAAGCCGTAACCGCAGCGGCAACGGCGGACGCATGCATGTGCATCTGCACGGCGACTTCGTCGATGTCGTGGCCTATTCGTCTGGCCATCTCCTTACCGCCAACACCTTCGAGGCCACCGACGTCAGCGACGCACTCTATTTCATTCTTGCCGCCGCCAACGGCATCGCTTTCGATGACAACGTCGACCGCATGATGCTCTCCGGCGACGCCAGGCGGCGCGAGGCCCTGTTGCCGAAACTGCGTCAGTATTACCCCCATGCCATGCCGGCCATCTTCCCCAGCGCCATGCTCCGCGCGGGCAGCCAGGCCCTGGCCGTGCCTTTTGAACTCTCACTGCTGCCGATATGCGAATAATCTCGGGAAAATACGGGCGGCGCCGCTTCGACGTCCCCACCGGCATCACCGCAAGGCCCACCACGGACTTTGCGCGCGAGAACATCTTCAACGTCCTGGGCAACCTCGTCGACTTCGAGGAGTGTACGGCGCTCGACCTGTTCTCAGGCACCGGCGCCATCTCGTTCGAGTTCCTCAGCCGCGGCTGCCCCGCCGTGACCTCGGTGGAGAAGGCAGCCCTGCAGCATAATTTCATCCGCAGCGTGGCGCAGAAACTCGGCGACCGCAATCTCCGCGCCCTCCGCGGCGACGCCCTGCGCTACATCGAGACATGCCCGACGGCCTACGACATCGTCTTCGCCGACCCGCCATACGACCTCCCCGGCTTTGCCGAAATTCCGCAGACCGTGCTGTCGAGCAAGCTGCTCAAGCCCGGCTCGCTGTTCGTCATCGAGCACAGCCGCAAGCACGACTTCTCGTCACTCCCCCACTTTATCGACCACCGCGCCTACGGCTCGGTAAACTTTTCCATCTTCCGTATCCCCGAAGAAGAGGAGGCCTGAGAAATGACGGAGGAGTGCCGTGGACGGCTTGCACGGATGGGGATATTTGTGTAAATTTGCGTATGAGTATAAGAAAATCCGGTCCCATGAGAATACTAAGATACATATCAGCAATGGTTGTCGTGATAATGGCATTTGCGGCCTGCACGAAGGGTCATGCCCCCATCGAGGAACGCATACATGCCGCCGAAACAGCCATTGACAGCGGCAACTACGGCGAAGGTCAGGAAATCTGCAAGACCCTTGTGCCCGACTCGTCGAGCATGACCGTAGGACAGCTGTGCCGCGTGGGCGTCATCTGCGCCTCGCTCTCCGACAACGATGTCGACGCCGAGGCCAACATGGTGCTGGCCGCGCGCATGCTTGCCAAGGCCAACGCCCTGAACGCCGACTCGGTGCAGAATTTCATCAGTTCGCTTCCCTACGAGCAGCAGGCGCCGGTGGCTGCCGCCCTCAATATCTACGCCAATCCCGGCGACCGCCCCAGCACTTTTCCTGACGAGGAGTCCGGCGACCTCGCTCCGGATAGCCTTCACAGCCACAGTCATTGATTATGGACAGCGGAAATCCGTTTGACGCGCTTAAGTCACTGATGGGGACACTCCCCGACGGCCCGGAGGATACGCCCGCCGAGGAGGAGAACGCGCCGCATTCAGCCGCGGCGCAGACCGTGACGCTGTATTACGAGCGCAAGGGCCGCGGAGGCAAGGAGGCGACGATAATCGTCTGCCACGACAGCATGTCGGATGCTGAAACGGCCAATCTCGGCGCCGCGCTGAAAAAGACTATCGGCACCGGCGGCAGTGTCCGCGGCAACGAAATCCTGCTGCAGGGCGACCGGCGCGAGGCGCTGCGCAAACGCCTCGCCGCTATGGGCTACCGCGTCAAAGGGTGAAATTTTTCGGGAAAAGGAGGAGATCATGCTTACGATATACAAGGCCAGTGCCGGTTCGGGCAAGACTTATACCCTTACGCGCGAATATCTGAGGCTGCTTTTGGGCGCCCCGATGTCGCTGCTGTGGGGTTGCGAGGACAATCCGTCGCGTTGGGATACCCGCTATGCCGACTTTGCCCGCGACCCCGACGAGCCGTCGCCATACGAGGTTGAGCCGGAAGACTCGCCCAAGGTGCTGAACGCCATCTGGAAGTCTCGGCGCGGCCGGGCCGGCGAGTATATTTCCGCACCCTCGCGCCACAGCCGCATCCTTGCCATCACCTTCACCAACAAGGCCACGGCCGAGATGAAGGAGCGTATCGTGAGCGCGCTGACGGCTCTTGCCGACTACCCCCGTCACCTTGCCGAGGCGCAGGAGCGCCGCGCGAGGACCGAGGCTGAAGTTCCTGAGCCTGAAAAGCCGGAGTACCTCGATGACCTGGCGCTGGAGTTCGGCCTGCGTGCGCCCTCCGAAAAGGACGCGGAGGCGCTTGTGCGCGACTGCGTGAACGTGGTGGACAATTTTACCGCCACGGCCGGCGGCGAGGGCTACGGCAAGGTTTTCGAGCCTTATATGCGTCGTCTGGCCAAAAAGCTTCTGACCTCAGACGAGACTTACAGCCGTCTCTCGGAGACGGACGAGGCGCTGCGTGCCCACTTGCTGGGAATTGCCGGAGATATCCTTGAAAAAGACCACGGTTTGGTGCTGGTGCCCCTGCGCACCCTCGTCGACATGCTCGACCAGCTGCGCCGCCGTTTCCGCCGCCTGACCCTCTCGCGTCAGCTGTACGTGCTCGAGAGCGGTCACCGTTACCATTGCGAACCTGCCACGGACCCGGACAGTGAGGCCGCGATAAGCGTGCGCATCGCCGCCGCGGCCCGAAACGCGCTGGACGACCTGCTGCAGAATTTCTCCGACTTCAACGTCAGCACTATCGACTCGTTCTTCCAGACCCTCGCGCGGTCGCTGGCCTACGAGCTTGACCTTGAGGGCGACTACGACATCACCATTGACGAAGCCACGATTATGAACCGCATCGTGGCCGGAATGATTGACGATTACAATTTCCGCACCCTCGGCGACGCCGATTTCCGGCGCCTCCGCGAGGAGCGCGACCGCCTTGCCGACACTGTCGGAAAGATGGACAAAAATTCGCCTGCCGCCGAGGAAAAACTCGCGCTGCTGTCGGTTCTCGAAGGCGAGGTCGCCGACGAGGAGCGCCGGCGAGTCTGTGAGCAGTCGTTCCGGAACCTCATCGAGCGCCAGAAGCGCAACGGCTCCAAAATCAACATCTTCGACTCGAACAGCGAGAAGGGGCCATACAAGACCATGCTTGACTACGCCCGAATGCTGTTCAGCGACAACTACCGCGACTTTGCCGAAGAGATGGACGAGTGGTTTGCCGACCCGGAGAACGTCCGCGGCTACGAGGAGTGGCTGACATACAAGGGCGGCTCTAAAGACCTTAAGGTCAGCCCCGGACGCCGCGATGTCGCCCTTCTGGACGAGGTGCGGGAGATGGCACAGGCTTTGCTTGACAAGCTGGATGCCGCGGCGGCCTCCGGTGTCAAAATCGGCGCTTACTTCCGCAAAATGCTTGAGGGACTGCGTAATGTGGTCTCGCCCATGAGCGGCGAGCTGCTGAAAAAAGTGCAGTCGGCCACGATGGTGTCGTGCATGAGCGATGATGACGTCCTTGTCGCCTCCAAGATGATGAACAAGGCCGCCGCCAACGGCATCGCGAGTGGCGGTGCGGTCGATTTGCTGGAATACGTCACGGAATGGCGCGATGACCTGCGGCGGATTTACGGCAAGATTGTCGAAATACGCACTCTCGGCCTACTGCTCGAGGGTGTGCCGGCGCTGTATCTGCTCAATGCCCTGCGCCACTACCGGTCGGCCTATAGCCCCGACGGGTCGGTGATGCTGCTGCAGGACGCCAACACAAAGCTTTACTCGCTGATACGCGAGCTCTCCAATCCCGCCGCGGAAGAGGACGATGCCGAAGACACCGATGACCCCCGGACAAAACGCGAGCTGCTGAAAAAACGGTTTGCAAAGCCTGCGGCCGGGGACGACCTGCGGCAGCACTCCGTCGTGCCGTTCATCTTCGAGAACGAGGCTCTGAACCTCAGGCACTTTCTTATCGACGAGTTTCAGGACACGTCCACCATGCAGTGGCAGAGCCTGAAGCCCTTGCTTGACTTCGGCGACCCCGACGACAGCCTCATCATCGGCGACGTCAAACAGTCGATATACCGTTTCCGTCAGGCCAACAGCAGCCTGCTGCACAGTCAGGTCGAGAACCAGTACCGCACCGGCGGGTCGCCCGTGCAGATTGCCCACCGCGGCGACATCCCCGAGGAGAACCGCAACTACCGCAGCTCGGGTGTCATCGTCAACTTCAACAACGTGCTTTTCAGCACCATCGCCGCCCCCGGCGCCGTGGTCTACCGTGCCGACGGCGTGTCGTACACCGTCGAGGCATATGACAAGGTGCGCCAGTCGATAAAAGACAGCAAGCGTGAGGCTTACGGTTACGTCTGCCTCACCGACCTCAACAAGCGCCATCAGGCCGAAACGGGTGAAAAGCCCACGCCCGACGAGGCAGTGAAAATTCAGACCGACAGGCTAATAACCGAGATACGGCGCGAGCAGGAAGCGGGATTTGCCCTCGGCGACATAGCAGTGCTCACATCCACCAACGTGCAGTGCGGCCAGTGCGCCCTGGCCCTCATCGAGGCAGGTATCCCCGTCACCAGCGAGGAGGCGCTGACAATCAGCCACTCGCCGATGGTGAACTTTGTGGTGGAGATGATGCGCCTCATCGAGAAGTTCGGCACGGAGCACAAGGACGCCGACACGGCCTCGCCGCATTATTCCAACGACCTCGCCACCTTCCTCAGCCATGCGCGCATCCTGCTGCAGCGGCTGATGGCGAAGGACAAGGATACCGGCGCCGACACCGATAAGCCATTACAGGTCGACGGCGAACAGATAGAGCGAGCCTTCCGTCAGGCTTTCCCCGACCTGCCCGAAAATATTGGTGCGGGTGCTGCCGATGACGCAGAGAGCCCTGACACGCTGATAGGCAAAATTCTCGAGGGCAACGCTTCCAACCTGCCCACACTGGTCGAGCGCATCATATATTTCTGCATAACCTGGGGCGGAGAGAACAGCGCCACCGTCGAGCGCGAGACGCCTTTCTTAGTGGGTTTCCAGGATCTCCTCAACGATTATGCGGCTCAGTATCATCATAATCTGCACGGTTTCCTCAAATGGTGGGACACCGTGGGCTGCCGCAGGTCGCTGCCGGCGATGTCAAGCGATTCGGTGAAGGTGATGACGGTACACAAGTCCAAAGGCTTGCAGTTTGCCTGCGTGCATGTGCCTTTCGCCAACTGGTCGCTGACCAAGAAGTCCGGTACCGAACAGATATGGATGGATTCGAGCCGATGGTTCGACGAAAACACCGCCTCGCTGGCGGACTGCCCCTTTGCCGACATCACGAAATTTCCGCCCTGTTTCCTGCTTCCGGTAAAGAGCGAATGTCTGCTGACCGGCTCGCCGTTCGGTGGTTATTACAGACACAACATCGGCGAGCAGGTGCTTGACAACCTCAACAAGGCGTATGTGGCCTTCACGCGTCCCGTCAGCGAACTGATGGTATATTTCGACTCGGCGAGCAACGGGGAAATCAGGGACGCATACACAGCGGACGCCGATGACAACATGACCGTACAGCAGCGTCTGGAGGTGATTGACAGTCTTCTCGAACGCGGCAAAAAGACAGACCTTATGGCCGACATCACGGCCACGCTATTCGCCTGCCGCGACGAATACGCCGACGTCGACGGTTATCGCGCCGCCGTCAGCTGGAACAAGGTCGACACCTTTGTCATAAGCACACTAAGGAATCCTGAGACGGGAGCCCCGGAGCCTGCGCGCCGTCCGTCCGACCACCTGAAAAGCGAGCAGCGGCAGGCCCTCGAGCAGCTCGACGAGGAGCGTCGCCTGGGCATAGCGCCTGTCGCCGACCCGTACACAATGACGATTTCGGCATACGAGTCAAACCTCGACACGGACCGGAAGGTGACGTCGATAAACACGTCCCTCGGCTTCATCGACGAGTCTGCCGACGGCGCCGCGGCCGACACGGAAGCCGAGGACGCCTCGTCGCTCGACCCGGCTGCCGTCAGGCTGAAAAAGTCCGCCAAAAGCGAAAATGACCCTAAACTGCGTCGCCGCGGCATCTGTTTCCACAAGTTGCTCGAGCACATCGCCGACGCTACATCGTCCGAGAACGTCCGCAGGGCTCTCCGCTACGGCTCCGTACGCTTCTACCGTCCCGCGCGCGACCCGCGGACGGGCGAATACACCGTCGGGCACCACGACCTGCAGGGCCTGCGCGCCCTCTTCGGCGTCGGCCTGCTCGAAAATGACGGACGCATGCGTCCGCTGCGCGCCAAACTCGCCGAGTGGTTCTCGCCCGACACCGACAGGCACCAGCGTGTCGAGCTCTCGCTGACCGATTTTTCCAAAGAAAAAGAAGAAAACTACCGCATTGACCGCCTTGTCATGGAAATGGGCCCTCACGGCCCCGTCAAAGCAACCGTCATCGACTTCAAAACACATTACGCTCCCCTCTCCACGGTAACAAAGGACGAGCTCTTATCCTACGCAACACAGGTACAGAACTACAGGGAGCTTCTCCGCCGCTGCTTCCCCGGCATCGGGATAGACTGCTACCTCCTTTTTATCAGACTGATGAAGGAGGACACAAATGGCAAAAGCAATCCCGACGAACATTTCACCGCCGATTATTTCGATATTGTACGCGTCGCCGACACGCATGAGCCGACGCCGGCCTCGCTGACCCCGCTCCTCGGCAACATCCGCGTACCCGGAGTATAGCAGGACTAATTTAAAGTTTGGTCCTTGATGAAGCTGAGGATTAGGGCGAGGACGTCGGGGGAGATGGTTTCGCGGATTTCGGAGTATTCAGCGACTTCGCCGGTTTGGGCGTGCTGCATCAGATGGTTGAGGGAGGGCATGAGCCGGGGTTCCGCTTTTTTGCAGTGCTTTTTGATGGCAGCGAGGTTGGCTGTAGCGTCGACCTGAGTGTCTTTGTCGCCGTTGATGGCGAGGACGGGGCATTCGATTTTGGCGAGGCCTGGTGTGGGGTCAAGACCAAGGAATACGTCAAGCCAGGGTGTGCGGGTTTTCTGCGAGGCTTTCATCGAGGCCAGAACAGTGGCCGGAGGCAGGATTTTGGATTTCCTGACGAGTGAGTCGATGTCGACGGGTGTGGGCTGGCCGTCGCGGCGTGCCTGGTGGGCCATTTCGTCGAAGAGGAGGCTAAGCAGGGTGAGACTGCCCCGGATGTCGCTTTCGCTCATGCCGGACTTGGCAAGGGAGCGGCGGTTCTGGTCGAGGATGGTTTCTTTGCCGGGGATGGCCATTCCGGCCAGCGATACGATGAAGTCGGGGACTTTGTCGGCGCCGAGAAGGAAGGCTATAGTGCCGCCCTCGGAGTGGCCGATGACGCCGACTTTGCCGATGGCGGGGACGGTGCACAGGAAATTGACGGCGGCGCGGGCATCGTCCTTAAAGGTGTAGGTGGTGGCGGTTCTGAAGTCGCCTCCGGACTTGGCCGTGCCGCGGTCATCGTAGCGGAGCGAGGCTATGCCGTTGCGTGCGAGATAGTCGGCGATTACAGCAAAGGGTCTGTGCTCGAACAGTTCCTCGTCGCGGTTCTGCGGGCCGCTGCCGGAGATAAAGACCACTGCGGGAATTTTCCTGCTCTCGGCCGTCATCGGCATGGTGAGAGTGCCGGCCAGGACAGTGCCGTCAGGGGCTGTGAAGGTAGTGTCGGTTGACTCGTAAGGGAATGGCGCTCTGGGCGTCTGCGGACGGCGCACCTCAAGGGGATTTTCGCCTTTGAGTGTCAGCGGAAACGACATGCCCCTCTGGCGGAAGGTGCCGGTGATGGTGCCTCCGGCGATTTTGCCGTTGTAGGAGGCGCCGATGACCTTGCAGTCGAGGGCGACGGAGTCGGCGGTGCACAGCGCTACCGAGACAGGGATGCCCGTGGCGCCTTGATTGGGAGAGTCCATGGTGCATTGTGTGACGCCGGACGTGCTTTCCGAGAAATTGAAGACGAGGGGCAGGTTCACTCCGCCGAAGGAGAGGTTTCCGCGCCAGCTGCCGGTAAGTGCATAGGTCTGTGCGCTGCCGAGAATGGCAAGTGCCAGGGCAAGGATGCCGAGTTTGGATTTCATAAAAAGGGAGTGGTATTAAGTGGTAGGATGTACCCGATTTATGCTTATGAGAGGGTCAGACCCAGCTCATCCATGTATCGGCGTAGGTCGGGATGGCGTTTGAGCATGTCGGCGAGGACTTCGCGCTCGTTCCAGGTAGAGGGGGAGCCGGGACCGTCCTTGACGCGGACGGCGATGGTGACGGAGTAGTTGTCGAGGGAGGTGTGCAGATGGTCGAGGAGGCGCGGCATGGCCTCGTTAATCTGGCTGGCCTGCATGTCGCTGTCGACCTCGACATCGAGGGCGAAAGAACCGGCGCGGCGCACCGGGATGTGCGAGCGCATTGTGTGTACCAGCAGCTGCTCCTGGCCGTGGCTTTCGATGTAGGAAGTCCACGCCCGGGTGAGCCGTTCGGCAGTGAATTCGCTGGCGGGCTTATCAGTGTCCCGGGGTGCCGTTTCCGCTGACCGGGCATCGGCTGAGGGGGCGGTCGGAGCGGCTTTTGCTGTGTTTATCGAAAGCACTTTGCTGTCGAGGCTTGTGCGTGTGCCGCGGGCCTGGGGACGGCCTACGACGGGACCGTAGACGACGGGGCGCGGACCTCCGGCCGGAACCGGGGTCGGGGTAGGTGCGGGCGCACGATGCACCTCCGTCCGTACGGCAGACTGTGGTGCCGGAGAGGCGGGAGCGGCAGCCGCAGCGGGAGCGGGCCGGGGTGCCGGAGCAGGGTTCGCGGGCTGAGCCTGATGGAACTCGGCGATTGAGTTCAGCGGCCCCCCGACGTCATCGCCGTCGTCGAGGGGCTCAGTAGTTGGCATAGTCGGATGAGCGCGAGCTCGACGAGGAACTGTTTGTTGGAGGCGGTGCGGAAATTGAGGTCGGTGGAGTTGACGATGGCCATGGCACGATAGAAGAACTCCGGGGGGAGCTTGGCGGCGCGGGCGGCCATGGCCTGACGCTCGTCGTCGGAGGCCTCGAGGAGCTTTATCGTCGACGGGTCGCGCGCCACCATGAGGTCACGGACGTACTGGCCGACGCCGTTGATGAAGAAGAGCGAGTCAAAGCCCTTCTCGCGTACTTCGGCGTAGATGTTGAGGGCGCCGGGGACGTCCGATGTGGCGAAGCAGTCGCAGAGCCGTTCGAAATAGCTGTTGTCAAGTACGTTGAGGTTGGCGATGGCCGAGGCGTATGTGATGTTGCCGCGCGACGAGGCTGCCACCTGGTCGAAGATGGAGAGAGCGTCGCGCATGGCGCCGTCGGCGTGGCGGGCTATCACGCTCAGGGCGCGGGGCTCGGCGGTGATGCCTTCGTTCTTGGCCACATACTGCAGATGGTTCACCATGTCAGCGATGGTGATGCGGTTGAAGTCGTAGATCTGGCAGCGCGAGAGGATTGTGGGGATAATCTTGTGCTTCTCGGTGGTGGCGAGGACGAAGATGGCGTGGGAGGGCGGCTCCTCGAGGGTCTTGAGGAAGGCGTTGAAGGCGGCGGCGGACAGCATGTGTACCTCGTCGACAATGAAGACGCGGTAGCGTCCGTCGGTGGGGGGCACCTGCACCTGTTCGCACAGGTTCTTGATGTCCTCGACGCCGTTGTGCGAGGCGGCGTCCAGCTCGATGATGTTCATCGAGCGGCCCTCGTTGAACGAGCGGCACGAGTCGCACTCATTGCAGGCCTCGCCCTCGGGGGTGCGGTGGGTGCAGTTGATGGTCTTGGCGAAGATGCGCGCGCACGATGTCTTGCCGACGCCACGCGAACCGCAGAACAGGTAGGCGTGGGCCAGGCGGTCCGAGGCCACGGCGTTACGCAGGGTATTTGTCAGCGCGGCCTGTCCCACCACCGAAGCAAAGGTGGTGGGACGGTACTTGCGCGCCGAAACGATGTATTCAGACATATAGTAATATTACAGTTCGAGGTCGGCGTTGATGACTTCGTGCCAGGGGAGGCCCTGGAGGGGCAGCTGGGCCATGAAGGGGTCGGGGTCGAACTCCTCGACGTTGTGGACGCCGGGCTTGTTCCACTTGCCGGTGAGGAACATCATGGCGCCGATCATTGCGGGAACGCCGGTGGTGTAGCTGACGGCCTGCATGCCGGTTTCCTTGTATGCCTCCTCGTGGCTGCAGTTGTTGTAGATGTAGTAGGTGAGGTCCTCGCCGTTCTTGCCCTTGCCGGAGATGCGGCAGCCGATGGACGTCTCGCCATGGTAGTTGGCGCCGAGGTCCTGGGGATTGGGGAGGACGGCCTTGAGGAACTGCAGGGGCACAATCTGCTGGCCCTGGTACTCGATGGGGTCGATGCGTGCCATGCCTATGTCCTGGATGACGCGCAGATGGGTGAGGTATTCCTGACCGAAGGTCATCCAGAAGCGGGCGCGGCGGATGGTGGGGAAGTTCTGCACCAGGCTCTCCAGCTCCTCGTGGTACATCAGGTACGAGTCGCGGGGACCGATGTTGGGATATGTGAGGTCCTGATGTATTTCGAGGGGACCGGTGGTAATCCACTTGCCGTCCTGGTAGTAGCGGCCGTTCTGGGTAATCTCGCGGATGTTGATTTCGGGGTTGAAGTTGGTGGCGAAGGCCTTGCCGTGGTTGCCGGCGTTGCAGTCGACGATGTCGAGGGTCTCCATGGCCGAGAACCAGTGCTTGGCGGCGTAGGCGGTGAAGACACCGGAGACACCCGGGTCGAAGCCGCAGCCGAGGATGGCGGTCAGGCCGGCTTTCTCGAAACGCTCGCGGTATGCCCACTGCCACGAATATTCGAAGTGGGCCTCGTCCTTGGGCTCATAGTTGGCGGTGTCGAGGTAGTTGACGCCGGCGCGGAGGCAGGCGTCCATGATGGTAAGGTCCTGATAGGGCAGGGCGACGTTGATGACGAGGTCGGGCTTGTGGCGCTCGAAGAGGGCCACTACGTCGTCGACATTGTCGGCGTCGACACGGTCGGTGGTCACCCAGGGTTTGTCGATGACGCGGGCTACGGCGTCGCATTTGCTCTGTGTGCGCGATGCTATGATGATTTCGGAGAACACGTCGTGGTTCTGAGCGCATTTGTGGGCGACGACGGTGCCTACGCCGCCACAGCCTATGATAACAACTTTTGCCATGTATTTTGAGTGTTATGTATTTTGTATTTTCTTTTTGTTGCGGTCCTGGATGGAGATGCAGGCGAAGGTGAAGATGCCGAGGATAATCAGCAGGAGTGTCTGCATGCCCATGACGGTATTGGCGAAGGTGATTGCGTCGGCTTTGCCGACATGGTAGAAGGTGCAGAGGGCCAGGACTACCGACCACTGCCAGGGTCCGAGGCCGCCGTTGGAGGGTACGCCCATCGACAGCGACGACAGCACGAAGGTGACCAGCACTGCCAGTATGCCGAACTCGGCGACCGTGTCGGCGGTGAAGGGGAAGGCGTAGAAGGCCACGTAGAGCTGGGTGAAGTAGCAGCCCCAGATGCACAGGGTGAGCAACAGCCACAGGCCTTTGTTCTTCACCTGAGCCATGGCGGCGAAGCCTTTCCAGATGCCGCGCAGAAAGTCCTGTATCTTTGTCACGAGCTTAATCTCGGTCTCCCATATCATGAACCACCAGAAGAAGCCGATGAAGACCACGATGCCTATCCACAGCCATGGGGAGCGCAGGAAGGCGGTGATGCTCTCGACAAGCTGTACGTCATCGAGATAGCGCGACATCTGCGTGGTGGCGATGAAGAAGGTGACGAGGGTCAGCAGGAATACCGTTACTGTGTCGGCCAGGCGGTCGCCCACCATCGAGCCGAAGATGGTCGAGAATGGAGTCTTGCTGCGCTTGGCAATGAAGTCGGAGCGCCACAGCTCACCAAGGCGCGGAAGCACCAGGTTGATGGAGTATGTGCCGAATATGCTGAGCACCAGAGTGAACAGCGGCGGATTGACACCAAGAGCCTGCAGTTGCAGGCGCCAGCGCATGGCGCGAAAGATATGTGAGAAAATGGAGATTACCAATGCCAGCGCTATCCACCAGAAGTCGCACTGGGTGACGATGATATGCCACATCTCGGCGGGGCGGACGTCGGTGAACAGCGATTTGCACAGCAGCACCGTTATCGCCAGGGGGACGCCGAATTTGAGCAGGTATCCGAGGTATTTCTTTACCGTTTCCTTCTTCATGTCGAAAAGGTCGTTGTTACTTGATGCGTTTTATTTGACGTCCACCACGCGCAGGCGGTCGCCCTGCTCGTTGACAATTGAGCGGAAATAGCGCTCGTTGTATCCGCCGAACCTGAGACCTTTGGCGATGCCGTTTTCGTCGCGCGAGAAGCTGCCGTCCTCGTTCTGCGCCTTGATGTTGCCGTCGAGGTATTTGACGAAGAGCATGTCGCCGAGGTTCTTGTAATCCTTGGTCGCTTTCGAGGCCCATGAGTTGGTGACGTCGGCAAGGTAGTTCTGAGCGTCGGCGTAGCTCATGCCGGCGATGTCGGCCTTGGCTTTGCCGATGGCCTCGTCGATGCCGTTCTCGAGACCCGACTGTACGCGGCGGATGTCGGGTATCATCTGCGAGTAGCGGTTATAGGCCTGGTTGGCGACGTAGTTGTTGACCCAGAAGTTGGCGTCCCAGCTGAGGGTGAGCATGTCGCCGTTGCCGTGACTGAGCTCGTAGGGCGCCTTGGGGGTGGAGCTGAAGACGGGGAGGTAGACGCAGGTGTTGGCGTCGTCGGTGCCGAAATAGAGGATGCCGCGCATGGCGTCGTGGCGGTTGCGGTTCATGTCGGCGACGAACGAGAAGCCTGTCTGCTGCGTGGCGATGGCGCGCTCGTGGGTATATTCCACGCCGTCAACCTTGTAGCTCATGGGGCGCCAGCGGTAGGGGACGTCAAAGGGGCCGGCGCCGATGTCTTTGGTCATGTCGAGGGGCGTGCCCTCGAAGTGGTCGCGCATCATGTTCTTGAGGTCGGTGGCGGAGAGCTTTTCGGCAGGCTCTATCCACAGTGGGAAAGGCTCGCCCTCGCCACGGAGAATCCAGGGCAGGTACTTGTCCATCGAGCCCTCGGGGGCGAAGCGGTTGAAGTAGCTCCACACGCGGGCGTCGCAGCCGCGGAGGGCGCCCATGTCGTATACGGCGTAGGCGCGGCTGAAATCGAAGTCCTCGTCCTTGCCGCTGAAATAGCCCATTTTGCGGGCGAAGCTGATGACATCCTTGCTGTAGAGGGTCTCTTTGTCCTTGAGGGGGAATTTGTGTATGCGGCTGTGGTTGGCGTGGCCGGAGATGCAGTTGTCGGGGATGCGGCGGGCAACCCAGACGGCGCCTGGGTCATCTTTGCCCTTGCCTATCATCTCCATAATCCATACCTCGTCGGGGTCGGCGATGGAGAATGACTCGCCTTCGGAGCCGTAGCCGTATTTGTCGACAAGACCGGTCATCACTTTGATGGCCTCGCGGGCTGTGCGTGCGCGCTCCAGGGTGATGTAGATAAGCGAGCCGTAGTCGATGAGGCCCGAACCGGCCAGTTCGTGGCGTCCGCCCCAGGTGCTCTCGGCGATGGTGAGGCCGTGCTCGTTCATATTGCCGATGGTGGCGTAGGTGTGGGCGATTTCGGGAATTTCGCCGCGGTATTTCTGTGCGTCCCAGTCGATAACCTTGCGCATAGCGCCCTTGGGATGGTC
>JBJEDC010000006.1:0-27250 GCA_051871645.1 Muribaculaceae bacterium
CAACCAGCTCACGCAGGCCGTCGTCAGCGCCACCACCACGCCCGACTACCTCGCAGACAGCGGCTTCCTCAATATGCTCGGCAGCCTCGTCGGCGCCGGTCCCGAGACGGCGCTGCGTCTCATCATCGGCCTCACCATCGCCCTTATCGTGGCTGTCGTGGTGCTCAACGGCGTCAGGCGCATAGCCCGCGTGGCCTCGGTGCTCGTGCCCTTTATGGTTGTGGTGTACTTCATTATGGTGCTCTACATCATCATCACCCACTACGAGCGCGTGCCCACGGTAATTGCGATGATATTCCAGGAGGCCTTCAACCTGCGGGCCGGCATAGGCGCCCTGGCCGGCATTGCCCTCATCGGTGCGCGCCGTGCGGCCCTCGTCAACGAGGCCGGCATAGGCACCGCCTCCATCATGCACGGCCAGAGCAAGAACACCGAGCCCGTCCGGGAGGGCCTTGTGGCAATGCTCGCTCCCGCTTTCGACTCCGGTTTTGTCTGCACCTGCACGGCCATGGCACTGCTGCTGTGCGTCGACTTCACCAACCCCGGCGAGATTCGCGGCCTCGACATGTGCATGGAGGCCTTCGGCAACAACGTACCCTTCGGCTCGACACTACTGCTGATTGTGGTGGCCTCCTTCGCCCTGTCATCGATGTTCAGCTACTCGTACTACGGAACCTCATGTGCCGCCTATCTCTTCGGCGAGAAGCGCGCCCGCCTCTACACCTGGCTGTACATCCTGTCGCTGGTGGTCTTCGCCGTCATCCCAGTGGGTGTCGCCGTCGGCTTCACCGACCTCTTCTACGCCCTCATGGCCATCCCCTCGATGGCGACAATCCTAATCCTCAGCGGACGCGTACGCGCCGCCACCAAAGAATATTTCTACCGAAAAAAAACTAATCAAAATTCATCAACTGAAAAATGACCGACATACTGGGTTACATAGTCTGGGACGTCAATCCCGTACTCATCGACTCGTTTGTGCAGATACGCTACTACAGCCTGATGTTCGCCATCGGTTTCTGGCTTGGCTTCAACATCGTGGCCAAGATGTTCAAGCACGACGGCGCCCCCGAGAACTGGCTGTTCTCGCTGCTGATATGGGTAGTCTGCGCCACCATCATCGGCGCGCGACTGGGCCATGTCTTCTTCTACGAATGGGACTACTACAGCCAGCATCCCGAGCACATCTGGCGCACATGGGAGGGCGGCCTCGCCAGCCACGGCGGCACCATCGCCATCATCATCGCCGTCTTCCTCTACAGCAAGTTCACCACCAGGCTGAGCCCGCTGTGGACCTTCGACCGGCTGGTCATCCCCATCGCCCTCGTGGGCGCGCTGATACGCATCGGCAACCTCATGAACAGCGAAATCTACGGCGGCCCCACCGACCTGCCATGGGGCTTTATCTTCGTCCGCGGCAACGAGTGGCCCGGAGTGCCCGTACACCCCACGCAAATTTACGAGGCGCTGAGTTACCTCGCCCTGTTCGGCGTGCTGATGTGGATGTACTGGAAAAAGCACGCCCAGCGACGCCCCGGCCTTATCTTCGGCGTCTTCCTGACCTGCCTCTTCGGCGCGCGCTTCCTCATCGAGTTTGTCAAGAACGACCAGGTAGCCCGCGAGGCCACCATGACCCTCAACCTGGGCCAGCAGCTGTCCATCCCCTTCATCATCATCGGCATCGGCCTCATCATCTGGGCAATGAAGCACCCCAAGGTGCCACTCACCCTCAGCAAAAGCCAGCTGCCACCACAAAGCAAAAAATAACAACCAATAAAAACATCCCTCTATTATGAAAAAATTCACAATCTGTGCCGCCATCGCAGCCATGACGCTGCTGAGCGGCAGCAAAGCTTCGGCCTCAGTTTTTGAAGCCAACGACAACTCACTGGCCATCCGTCCCGTTCTGTCGCTCGACATCACCTGCCCCGGCGACACCAAAATCGACGACCTCATGAAGCTGGAGGAGTTCAAAAGCGGAGCCGGCCTCTCGTTCGGTGCCGTCGCCGACGTTCCCCTATGGATGAACATGTACCTCGAGACAGGTCTCAAGTTCTACTATCACACCGTTAAAATCAACGACAAAGTATTTGACTATGCAGGCGACGGCGAGGACCTCTCCCCCGTCTCCGGCTCGATGCGCGAGTTCGGCCTCACCATCCCCGTGCTCGTAGGCTACCACTTTGACCTCGACCCCGTGCGCCTCCACGTCTTCACCGGCCCCGAGTTCAGCCTCGGCCTCAGCGGCAAAGGACACATGAAATACACCATCGGCAACCACGAAGTCAGCGAGTCCGAGTCGATATATGACGGCTTCCGTCGTGGCGACGTAGCATGGACAATCGGCGTCGGTGTACAGTTTGACCGCGCCATGGTCACCCTCTCGGCCCACCCCGGCATGGTAAACTGGAGCAAAACCGACAACCAGAAGCTTGACCGCACCAACGTCAGTCTCGGCGTAGGATACTTCTTCAACCTGTAACAAACCGCAACAACACGACACACCCGCCGGGCATTGCGCCTGACGGGTGTGTCGTGTTGTTGTGGATGTGCGGGATGCTACCGCGAGAGCTCAATCTTGCGCTCGGCGGCCATGCGGCGGAGGTTGAGAAGGGCGTAACGCATACGGCCCAAAGCCGTGTTTATGCTCACGCCCGTGCGCTCGGCTATCTCCTTGAACGACATCTGACTGTAGTAGCGCATGACAAGCACCTGGCGCTGCTCGGTGGGCAGGTCCTTGATAAGGTGGCGTATGTCGTTGCGCACGGCAGCGTCGCACAGCACGTCCTCGACGTTGCCGTCGCACAGGTCGCGGTTGTTGAGCAGGTCGTAGTCGGCATCGTCGGTGCTGACGAGCGCCTCGGCCTTTTCGCGGCGGAAATGGTCGATGACAACATTATGTGCTATGCGGAGTATCCACGAACCGAATTTGCCATCAGCAGTGTAGCGACCCTGCTTGACGGTCATGATAACTTTTACAAAAGTCTCCTGAAAAACATCGTCGGCGACGTCGGCGTCTTTGACAATGCGAAATATGTAGTTGTGGACACGCAGTTTGTGTCTTTCGAGAAGCTCATCAAACGCCCGGTTTTCGCCCCGGGCAAAGTCAGCGACCAACTGATCGTCGGTCAACCGTTTGAGATTTTGCATTGTATGAACAAATTTTTAATGATTGGAGTAGAATTGTTCAATAGGCAGCGTCTGATTTGGTGAACTGAATAATTGGATTTTGTGCAATAAAAGGTTTATCATTTTTTGAAACCGGTTACAAAGATACACACAATAAATCAACCCTGCAAGCGTTATGCCCTTCCTTTAATAATTTTTATGCCTTACCACACAATAACACACCCACTTTCTTTGTTATAAAGACATAAACAAAATGTACAATGCGTAATATGCAATGCACAATTTTTAATTTTCAATTACTAAGCATCTACAACCCTTAAACCGTCTTGCCTATGGACAAAACCTCTACTCAACAACCTCAGTCAATGACTCAGACAACCATCCGCGCCCGTAAATCGCGCGGTCCCAAAAATTCCACGCTGGCCATCCTCCGCCAGTTCGCACGCGCCTACCAGCCCGCCCCCTTCGGCGGCTATGTGCTCAACTAAAATGGATGAGCGGCATCCTGCCGCTGAACAATCACAAGAAAAGGGCTGACGCCACACAGGCGCCGGCCCTTTTTACGCTTATGCAGGAGAAGCGGTACATATGGTCACGGCCTACCCTGATGTAGGGACGCTTTTTAAAGCGTCCACATCCGGATGGCTGATTTGCAAGCCTTTGGCGGACGCTTTAAAAAGCGTCCCTACAATACTATTGTGAACGTTGTCAGGCGGGTGGATGGGTCGGTGGACAGGGAGAAGCGGGCGTTGTGGGCGCGGAGGATGTCGGCGATTAGCATCAGGCCGAGGCCGCGGTCGGGGCGCTTGGTCGAGAAGAATGGGGTGAACAGTTTTTCGGCGGCCTCTGCGGATATGCCTTTGCCGTTGTCGGTGACGGTTACCATAGCAGTGCCTGACGCGCTCCGTGAGACCTTTATGTCTACCCTGCCGTCGGGACGGTCGCCAATGCTTTCGATGGCGTTTTTGACGATGTTGATGATTACGCGCTCCATCAGCATGGGGTCTATCAGGGCGGTACCGGCGGACTCGGCGGGGATGAGGCTGACGCTGACGTTTGACGGAGCCATGCCTGCAAGCGTCGGATGTAGCTTTGAAAGCCAGGTGCTGAGGTCTACGCTCTCGGGAGTCACGGGCGGCAGCTTGACAATGTCGGCGTAGCCGCGGACAAAGCCCGCGAGGTTGGCGCAGCTGTTGACGCTGCTGGATACGGCGTCGGCGGTGAGCGGGTCATCACTGTGCATCTCGCCCAGCGACTCCAGCACGGAGACCACGCTGCCGAGCGTGTTGTTTACCTCATGGCCTATGGTGCGGACAATCTTATTGAACATCTGCTTCTCCGCCGCGGCAATCTCCTCGGTGAGGCGCTCGACGAGGATGAACTCGCGTCGGAAGCCCGAGTCCATGAACCACAGCCGGGAGATGCGCACTATCAGCGCGTCGGCAAGGCGCACCGTCTCCGACTTCCCCTTCCCCACCCCGTCGATGGCGGCGGTGAGGGCGGGCGACTGCATGGCGCTCCAGGCACGGTTTGTCTTTACGATGTTTCCGTCAAAGTCACAGATGGCGATGCCCATAGGCGAGGCGTCGACAACCTGGCTCAGAAAGTTCTCCTGCTCCTGACTCCTCAGGCGCTCGGCCTTCATGGACGCCATGAGGGTATTGTACAGCTCCACAATTCTGTCGGCATCGGCCTGACCGGTGCGGCGCAGACGACTGCCGAAATCCTGCTCGCGCAGCAGGTACATCCCGTTCTCCACGGCATTCAGCGGCTTGCACACCGAGCGTATCTGCAGGCCCAGGAGAACCAGCACGACAGCACAGCCGCCCGCTGTCCACGGCCACGAAAGCCCTGCCACGGCCATGACGGCCACGGCTATAATCAGCAACACCAGCAGAACGGAATAGACCTTGTATCTCATAGCTTGTATTTTTCGATGCGCCGGTACAGGGCCTGGCGCGTTATGCCTAACTGACGTGCGGCGTCCGAGAGATTGCCGTCGCAGCGGCGCAGAGCCTCGCGGATAGCGTTGCGCTCCATCTCGTCGAGGGTGACGGTGTGCTGTGCCGCTTCCTGCTCCGACGCGCTTTTCTGCAGCGCCTTGCGCACCTTGGCGATAAGGTCGGCATTGCTCCACGGCTTGGTGACGAAGTCCACGGCTCCGTATTTCAGCGCCTCTACCGTCAGGGGGATCGTACCCCAGGCAGTGAACATGATGACCGGCATATCGGGACGCAGGATATGGAATTTCTGCAGAAGCTCGATGCCCTGGCTCCCGGTGGTGGTGAGCGTCAGATTCATGTCAAGGATGGCCAGCTGCACGCGCTCGTCACGCACAGCCTCCAGGGCAAGGTCCTCGGTGCCTACGGTCATCGGCTCGTATCCGGCCCTATTCAGAGCCAGCGACACCGACGTCCGCACAGCGTTGTCATCGTCTACAATCAGAATCATACTACAAAAGTAAGAAATTTCAGTTTAATTTGACAATGCGCTCGATGTCGGCGTTGATGTCGCCGTGATGCTCGTAGTCGTAGAGGGTGAGCGAGCGTATCTGGTACCAGTAGTTCCAGAAGACGTACAACTCGTTTATGTACTGACGTTTGCTCTCGTCCTTCTTGGCCTGCGAGTCATTGAGCTCGAGGGTGGAGATTTTGCCGATGAGGAAAGTCTCGAAATTCGTGCGGTAACGCTGGTCGGCGATGTCGTTGGCGCGTCGGGCGATGGCGAGCTGCTCCTGCTGGTTTCCGAAACGCTCGACAAGCACAAACAGCTGCTGGCTGAAATCCAGCGACTCCTGGCGCAGGCGGCTCTCCGTGACGCGACGATTACTCTCGGCCACCTTGACCTTGCCGCGGCGCTTGCCCCAGTCGACGAGCGGAATTTCTATACCCACCTCTACGAGCTGATTGCTGCGGAGGCGCGTATAGGCATCGCGCATGGTGCGGTCGGTACCCGTAAAGCCCACCTGGGCGTAGAGGTTTATCTTGCGGAGGTCGCCCTTGGCCTTTGCCACCTCGTACTCCGCCTCCAGCTGACGGCGGCGGATGTTCTTGGCGAATTTATTGTTGGCCAAAGCCCTGTCGAGGGCGTCGCTGTAGGTAACCGTGGCTTCCGGGACGCGGTCAGGCACCACCGGCAATATCTCCACGTCCTCGCCGAGGTCGAGGAACGAGCGCAGGGTGAACATATCGCTCTTGAGCTGGCTGCGGCAGCTCATCAGGTCCGAACGGGCGTCGAGGACGTTCAGCTCCATCTGACGCAGGTCGTTCTCGCTAATCTGCCCCATCTTGCGCTTCTCCACCGCCACGGCATAGAGCTTTTCGGCGTTGGCGAGGTTCTGCTCGGCGATGGCGACGTTCTCACGGCTCATTACGAGCGTGAAGAAATGGTTGACAGCAGCCAGCGACACTTCCTCGGAGGCGCTGAGAAAGGCCGCGCGGGCCTCCTGGTAGCGTACCGGCTCGATGCGCGAGTCCCACTTGAAGGTGTTGACGCCGAAAATCGGCTGCTGCAGCGTCAGCGCCACGGGGATGGTGAGGAAACGGTTTGAGCCGCCGTCCTCGAACTGCCGCATGAAGTCCAGCGACGTGCTCAGGCTGACCTTGCCGCCCGTGAGC
The DNA here is from genome assembly GCA_051871645.1 of Muribaculaceae bacterium. GTDB lineage: Bacteria > Bacteroidota > Bacteroidia > Bacteroidales > Muribaculaceae > CAG-873. The sequence continues at coordinate 6,747 of JBJEDC010000006.1, forward strand.
GGGATATTCTGGTTCACCGACAGCTGAGCCTGCGCGTCGAGGTTGTTGGTGCGGACAAAACTGTACTCGCCCGCCTCGTTCATATAGCTCGTGTAGCGGTTGTTGTAGGCGGGGAGAGTCCCCGAGAGGGTAATTTCGGGCAGACGGTCGGCACGGTAGCTGCGCCACTGCCAGTAGGCCGTCTTGAGCTCGTCGAGGGCCACGGCGGCGTCGACGCTCTGCGCACGGGCAAGGGCTATGGCGTCATCGAGTGTCAGGGTAAGCTCGCGCGCCGTCCCCTGTGCCGGGCACAGCAACGCGAGCATAACCATCGGAAGTATGAAAAGCCTGTACATAATCACATGTCTTTGAGGGCGGCGGCGGGGTCGATGCGGGTGGCGCGGCGGGCCGGGGCGTAGATGCCGGCGACAATGAGCAGGGTCAGCGACAGCACGGTGAGGGCCGTGGCCACGAGGAAGACGTCAACGCCTACCGAGGGCATTATCTCGGCCTCGACAAGCTTGTCCGTCAGGTAGAACCACAGCGACACCGGCAGCGAGAACAGCACGCCCAAAAGCAGCAGCAACAGTCCCTCGGCGAAGAAACGGGAGTAGATATTGCCGTTGGTGGCGCCGTTGACCTTGCGTATCGCTATCTCCGACACACGCTGCTGAGTGCGGAACCAGAAGGTGCCCAGGAAGCCCAGGAATATGACCAGCATGATGAACATCCCGCATATCATGAAGTTGCGTATCTGCAGGTTGATATCCAGATGGGCGTTGTCGCGCATGTTCTCGATGGACTTGAACCGCGTGAGATAGAGGTTACCACCCTGCATGTCCTTGTCCGTAAGCGACTCCACGAACTTGTTGCCCATGCCGGGCTTGACGCGCACTGCCACCGACGACAGGTCGTAGCGGTCCGACATATACGCCGTGGCGGCAAACGCGGGCTCATAGTCCGTACGGTTCATGCTGTAGGCCACGGCGCCCACACGGTACGTAGTCAGCGAGTCCTCGCCGGCATAGACATCCTTGCCGATAAATTCCGAGGCATCGGGAGCATCGGGGTTGAAGTTGCGGTCCAGGGGCGACAGTATAATCTGCCCCTTGCGCAGCATGTCGGCCAGCTGTTTCGGTGTCTCGCCGTTTATGCCCCTTATCCCGAACAGCTCGAGCATCTCCGGCGACATCTGCCTGCGGTTGGACATGAGACCGTTGCTTTTGCCTTTTGCCGTCTTGTAATAAAACGACGCGCCCTGAAAGTTGTAGTTGTACGGCAACGCGTTGTATCCGCCCACGGCAGCGATTTCGACGTACGGATTTGCCCGCAGTTTCACCAGCAGCATGTCCATGTCGTTGACGGCGGTGTGCACGCTGTCGTAGGGCGTGTAGTCCTCGCTGTCAGGGGCGAGCAGATGTACCCTGGCGCAGTAGATGTTCTCGAGTTTCTGCCCCGTGACATACTCGTGCTGTTGATAGGTATGATAGAACAACGCGAAGATGAACTGAAGTACCAGCACCACAATGACCAGTTCGACAACCAGCCATACGTTGGTCTTCCATTCGTTGAGCATTTGTCTGATAAGTTTACGTTTCATTATAGTACCGGTTATTTTTTGTTAATGGCTTCGACGGGGTTGAGGCGCGAGGCCTGCCATGCCGGAATCGAGGCGCTGATGATGTTGAGAATAAAGCAGACGCCAATGGCCATGGCCACCGTGCTCCAGTTTATCACGGCACTGAGGGCCGGGGCGAGGGTCTGTCCGTAGTTGTCCATGTTGGCGTACAGGTCGCTGTAGGTCATGGCGAAGATTACGCCTAAGGCCACACCTACAATACCGCCCGCCAGGGTGATGAGGAAGTTCTCCCAGATGATGTCGGCGATGATGCGCCCGCGGGTGCATCCGTAAGCCCTGCGCACGCCTATCTCGCTGACACGGCGCTGCATGCGGCTGTGCAGAAGGCTGCTGAGGTTGATGGCCGGGACGATGAGCAGGATGGCGTAGAAGAAGATGCGCAGCTGGCTGTCGCCCGACGGTTCGGGGGTGACGTTGCTGCCCTGCTGTCCCAGTGCTATAGTCTCCTGGTCGTAGGGCTGTTCGTGGTAGACGGGGGCCCAGCCCTCAGGCTTCATCTCGGTGGCAAGCTCGGCGTAGCGGGCCTTGACCTGATCACGGATGTACTGAAAGTCCACTCCGTCCTTAACAAGAATGGCGATGGCGATATTTCCAAAATATTTGGCGAAGAAGCCGTCCTCGGCAGTCGGCCTTGTCGGCGGCGCGGCTGGCGTGAAGACGTCGCCGGAGGCACTGGTGGCAAGGAAGGAATTGTCCTTGATGACGCCGGTGACGTTGTACTTGCGGTGGTTGATTTTTATGGTCTCGCCCACACAGTCGGTCTTGCCGAAGGCCTTGCGGGCTGTGCTCTCGCTGATAACCGCCACATGCAGGTTCGAGTTGACCTCGGCGGGCGTGAAATAGCGGCCGGCAAGCAGTGTGTGGTCGAAAATCTTGAAGAAATCGGCGTCGACGGTGCGCATCTGGGCCTGGAAGCCGGAGGCTGAGGTGCCGCGGACAGGAACCTCGTCGAGGTCGCGCAGCATCAGTGCAGAGCGCTCTACACCGTCAAGACCTTCGTAAATCTGCTTGGCGCAGTAGTAGCCGAGGCCGCCCGAGGCGTCGTTGCCTGTATTTATGTCCTGAACATGGATGAACTGACCTATCATCAGCCGGTCGCGGCAGCTCTCGGGGGCGAAGGGGACGGTTTTGACGCGCTGGGTGATGAACACCACCATAAAGAGGAACACCGACAGCGCCGTGGCAATCAGCGTCACCCACCCCACCAGCGGCTGCCGCCGCATCTCAAATATTATCTGACGTATTTTCTGTTTCATTGTCGTTGGATTTATGAATTTATCCGAATGTATACGGCCCGGCAAATAAGCCGACCGATATGCCCCTGTAGGGACATCGCTTTGCGATGTTGGGCCTGCCGCGGATGGTCGGCCCGCAGGTTTAACGTGCCAAAGGCACGTCCCTACATGGGGCGGACATTTTTTGCATCAGCCGATTATGCGGCCGTCGAAAAACCGGACTATGCGGTCGGTTTCCATGGCCTGGGCCTCGTTGTGGGTTACCATGATGATTGTGGTGCCGTCCTCGGTGTTGAGGCGGTGGAGGAGGCTCATCACTTCGGCGCCCATCTTGCTGTCGAGGTTGCCGGTGGGCTCGTCGGCGAGGACGACCTGGGGCTGACCTACGATGGCACGGGCTATGGCCACGCGCTGGCACTGACCGCCGCTGAGCTGCGAGGGCAGATGGTGGATGCGGTGGGTCATCTCGAGGCGCTCAAGCACCTGCGCCACACGCTCCTTGCGCTCGCGGGCGCTGACGCCCTTGCGGTAAATCAGCGGCAGCTCCACGTTGGCTGCGACGTCCAGCGAGGGGATGAGGTGGAAGCTCTGGAAGACAAAGCCGAGGTTGGCGTTGCGGAAGTGCGACAGCTCGCCGTCGCTCATGCCGCTGCAGTCCTGGCCGAGGATGGTCACGGTGCCTTTGGTGGGCTTGTCGAGCAGACCGATGATGTTGAGCAGCGTGGACTTGCCGCAGCCGCTGGGACCCATGACGCTCATGAACTCGCCCTTGTTGACCTCGAGGTTGACGTTTTCGAGGGCCGTTGTCTCGATTTCTTTCGTGCGGTACACTTTCTCGATACCGCTAAGTGTAATGATGCTCATTTCTTTATCTTTAGTTTTGATTTGTTCTTAAGGGTTTCAGGGTCGTTGACGACGACGCGGTCGCCGGGACGGAGGCCGTCGAGGACCTCGACGTAGTCGCGGTTGCAGTCGCCGACGTGGATGGTGCGGCGCACGGCGTGGTCGTCGCTGTCGAAGACAAAGACGCGGTATTCGCCCGGTCCTTTGTAGAAGCTGCCGTTGGCCATGCGCACCACGCGGTCCTTGTAGCCGCAGCTGACGCCTAACTCGGCGCGGGCGCCGGAGCGCAGACGGCTGTCGCGGGGATTGTCGAGGCTGACCACAAAGGCCACGACGCCCTGGCGTGCCTGCGGGGTGATGTTGGTGACGGTGCCTTCGAGCTGGGCGCCGTTGATGCGTACGGTGGCACGCGAGCCGACGGCGATGCGGCCGCTGTTGCCCTCGGGTATCTCGCCGAGGATTTTGAAGCTGGTGAGGTCCGATACAACTGCCACGCGTTCGCCTGCGCCGACACGGCTGCCGAGGTCGCTGGCGACGAAGGTGAGCACGCCGTCCATGGGCGCGGGGATGCCGCCGCGGTGGATGGTCTTCTCCATCTGGGCGATGTCGCGGTGAGCCGAGCTGACGCTGAGCTGCTTGCTCTGCTCTGCGGCGGCGGTGCTGAGACGCTCGTTGCGGAGGCGTGTGCGCAGCTGCTCCAGAGCCAGCACGGCGGCGCGGTAGGCCGTCTCGGCCTGGCGTACGCGGTCGCCGGTGCCGCTGCCGATGCTGTCGAGGCGCCGCTCGTTGTCGACGTCGATGCGAAGGCGGCTTACCTCCATCTCGCTGACCTTTATCTGCATCTCCAGGTCGCTGAGGGCGGTGCGGTTGGTGAGCTCGAGCTGACGCAGCTCCTGCTGTTGTGCCGTTCCGGCGTCGCGGAGCTTGCCGAGGGCCAGCTCCTCGTTCTCGAGGTCGAGCTGCAGCAGGGGCATGCCTGCGCGGACGCTGTCGCCGGGCTGGGCGTAGACTTTGAGAATGCGCGTCTCCACCGGCGAGGTGATAATTTCTTCGTATGCGGGCGCTATGCGTCCTGTCGCCGACACGGTGACCTCCAGCGGCCCCTCGTCGACAGTGCTGACGGTAAGGTCGTTCGGGTTGACCGACCCAGCCATGCCCGAGAGCAGCCACGCCACGGCGCCCACGGCCACCACGGCGATGCCGGCACCGACCGCGACCTTGCGCCGCCGCTCCCGCCTGAGCTGTTTCCTGTCTATTTCCTTGTCCATAGGTTTGTGAGTTTTCGTTTTTTTAATGTAGGGACATCGCTTTGCGATGTCGGTCCTGTACAAAATATCCGTCGAATAAGCCTAATGCAGGGACATCGCTTTGCGATGTTTCTTGGCAGAGCCAAGCGACTTCGTCGATTAAGCCTGCACAAACGGCCCGCAGGATTAACGTGCCAAAGGCACGTCCCTACATGGGCTTATCGTTTTTCAGATTGCGCCACAAAACTATTACAAAAAACAGCGGATTTCAAGTTTGGCTGACTGTCAGCGGATTGCATCCCTCCATCTTGTCCGTTATCGTACAAAACACACCAAAGGCCATCACGGCTATTACTCCGCAATGGCCCTAGGCGTGGTTAAATTTTCGTTTCAATCCGTGGCTTCGGTGAACTGGTCTTTGCCGACGCCGCAGATGGGGCATACCCAGTCGTCGGGGAGGTCTTCAAAGGCTGTGCCGGGGGCGATACCGGCATCCGGGTCTCCGACGGCGGGGTCGTAGATGTACCCGCATACTTCGCATACATACTTTTTCATAGTCGTAAATTTTAGCAGTTAGTAATCAGAACTATTACAACTATGGGATGAATTTTGTTCGGCCCATGCGGACCCACAGCCGGTCGGGGACGAGTCGCCACAGACAGACGAGGACCGCCCAGCGCCGGTCGATGACAGCGACACGGCGGCGGTGACGGATGGCCCGGAGGATGAGCGGCACGACATGGTCGAGGGTCATCTGCAGCGGATAGCGTCTGCCGCGTTTGAGCAGTGCCGTCGACGTCCAGCCGGGGCGGATGTCGGTGAAAGTGACGCCGGAGCGGTCGCTGTCGGCAAGCTGGCGCATGGCAACGAGGTAGGTCTGGCCGAATTTCTTCGCCGCCGAATAGGCCGACATGCTGCCGATACCCTTTGTCCCGGCCACGGAGGTCACGGCGGCAATCTGCCCGCGCACTCCGGCCTCGCGCATCCACCGGTAGGCGGCGCTGACCATGCGGGCAAAGCCGGTGGCGTCGGTGTCGGTGATGTCGGCCTCGCGCTCGGGGTCAAGAGCGGGGTTGTCGTAGCCGATGCCGGCGACATGGAAATAGAGGTCCATGCCTCCGAGCTCACCGATGAGGGCGTAGAGAGCCTTCGGAGCGTCGGGCGAGCAGATGTCGATGGCGGCATACCGCACCCGGCCGGGAAATTCGGCGGCGAGGGCGGCGAGTACGTCCGTCCGACGTGCGGCAAGGCCTAATTCCATGCCGTTTTCGAGCAACGTCCGCGCCGCGGCCAGCCCGATGCCCGACGACGCCCCCATTATCACGATTTTTTTCATAAGTTCAATGTTTTGGCTCACAGACCGGTTTGCATATACCCATGTAGGGACGTGCCTTTGGCACGTTTAGCCTGCGGGCCGTTTGTGCAGGCTCAACATCGCAAAGCGATGTCCCTACATCAGGAACGCGCATTTTTAATCCTCCAAATTTACGGACAAAAATCCGAACGGCAATCACCGGATGTCGATTTTGCGGGATTGGCCGTCGACGGTGAGGATATACAGACCTGGGGCGAGGCCGGTCATGGGGACGGACATGCCCGAGAGAGTGTGCAGCGTGGCCGTGCCGTATTCGCCGCTGACGGTGACGGTGCCTCCGTCCACCTCGACGCTGTAGGAGGCGCGGTCGGCAGTGATGTCATCGGTTCCGGCGGTGCTGACGGTGGCGTAGAGGGCGTATGCTCCTGCAGGTAGGGTCACTGACGAGACATTGACCGTGGGCGTGACACCCGGCGAGGCGCTGACGAGCTTGTAGGACTTTTTATCGGTGAGGTTGACGGCGGAGACGATGGCCTGGTTGCCGCTGACCTTGGGGTTGACGAAGAGGTAGGCACCCTTGTCGCCGGCAGTGAGGCGCAGCAAGCGGCCCGAGCCGGTCTGACTGAGGCTGACGTAGGCCGAGGCGTCCTTTGTGAACAGCTCAGGGTTGAGGCGGCGGAAGTTGAGTAGGTCGCGGTAGGTGGCGTGGATGCCGGCGTTGTCGGCATTGTCGAGCAGACTCCATACCACTTTCTTGTTGCCCGTATCGTTGCCGCCGTCGCTGCTCTTGGTGGACTGTGAGGCGCCGAACTCCTCGAACTGCCATATCATGTGGGCTCCCGGCGTCATCAGCATCTGAGCGGCCAGCGAGCCGAGGCGGCGGCACGACATGGCGGCATTGCCCTTGACGCCCGAGGCGCCGTAGCGGGCCTGGCTGTAGGCGGGACGCTCCTCGTCGTGGCTGACGGCATAGCTCACCGTCGAGCCCCACGTGCGCGAGTCGTCGGGAGCGTAGAAGCGGTTGAGGGCCGAGTTATCGGCATAGCCCATGGCGTACTGACGCGCCTGGCTGTTGAGATTGGCCCAGTTGATCTCGCCGTCGGCGGCCATCTCGTTCTCCTCCTGGGCCGTGGCAAGGTTCTCGTTGATGAAATAGGCGTCGGCGCTGACCTCGCGCACGGCGTCGTGCAGGCTGCGCATACGGGCCACACGGGTGGCGTTGTAGCGGTTGGTATTGGCGTCGCTGGGCGTGCCGAACATATTGGTGGCGGGGTCGTAGATGTTGGAGTACGAGCCGTTGTCGCCGAGGCCCTTGACGAGGTCGAAGCGGAAGCCGTCGACCTTATACTCCGTCAGCCAGTACTGCAGGGCGTCCTTGAAATATTTCTGCACGAGGGGCACGTCCTGGTGCCAGTCCTTCATCACCGAATAGGCGTGGGGAGCCGAGCCGTTGAAGCAGGGATTGTCCTGGACAGGATAGAGCTGCCACCACGGGGCATGCACGTCGGCCTGGTTGAGGACGATGTCAAGGATGACAGCCATGCCCAGCTGATGGGCGCGGTCGATGAAGGCGCGGTACTCGTCCGGCGAGCCGTAGGCCTTGTCGGGAGCGAGCAGGAAATTGGGGTTGTATCCCCACGACTGGTTGCCGGTGAACTCCATTATCGGCATCAGCTCGATGGCGTTGACACCGAGGTCGCGGAGGTATTCGAGCTTATCCATGGCCGAGGCGAGGGTGCCGTTGCCGAGGGCCTGCCCTTCGGTGCCGGTGAAATCGCGCAGGAGGAGCTCGTAAATCTGCAGCTCGCTCTGCGGGCCGCGCCTGAAATCGGTGACCTGCCAGGTGTACTTGTCACGGTCGCTGTTGTAGACGGCGGCATAGACTCCGGGCAGATGCGCGGCATCGTAGGCGGGACGGTCAGGATAGACCGACGAGGGGATGTATTGGTCGTCGGGAGTCACCACAAGGCGGGCGTAGGGGTCGCCGACGGCCGTCTGCCGGTCAAAAAGGTAATAGTAGACGTAGTCCCTGCCCTTGTCGAGGCCGCTGACGGTGGTCCAGAAATAGCGTGTGCCGTCCTGGACGTCGGTATAGCTCATCTGCTGGGCGGGGTCGAGGGCATAGCCGTTCCACGAGCCCACAAGCAGGGCGTTGTCCTTGCCCGGAGCGGCGATGGCGAAGGTGACGCTGCCGCCCCCCGCATTGGCCGTGGCGCCGGGGACGAGGGAGCCGCCGTAGACCTTGGCCGTGCTTTCGGGGAAATCGGCCGAGGGCATCAGGAAGACGAAGATGTCGCCGCCGCTGACGGTCTTGCCCTCACGGCCGTCCGTGCTGCGGAAGACGAAGGCCAGGCGCTCGACCTTCTCCGCGGGGTCGGTGATGCCGTAGTAGGTGCGGATGTCGGGGATGGACAGCGTGTAGGTGTTGGGGCCGGTGCGCGTCATGCGGTACTTGGCGCTGTTGTCGCCCCAGGCGGAAGCGTAGCGCCAGTCGGAAGAGGACGTCGATTTGCTGGTGATGACGCCGGTGTGGGCGTATACCGTCTGCGACTGCGGCAGGTCGGCGAGACCCTGCGACCCCCAGTCGGCGTGGAGTGTGACGGTGATGTCGCGTGTGTCGGCGGTGAGGACGGCGGGCGTGGTGGTCACCACCTGTGCCTGCGCGGCCATAGCGCCCATCAGCGCCGCCATAATGACGAGATAGATGTTTTTCATAATATAAGGGGTTGTAAAAACAACTATAGAACACAGAAGTCGCGAAGCGTGTTCATGGTGCAGTGAATGGTATGGGTGCAGATGTTTTTGGCTGAAATATTTGGTGGTGTGTGTCAGAGTTGCTAATTTTACGGCAAAATCAAAAATCCCGCTTATGAAAAAGTTTCTGATGATGGGGCTGGCGCTGGTGCTCGGGGCGTTTTCCTCAGTCCTCGCCCAGGGGCCGTATGCCAAGGCAAAGTTAAGCTTACACAACGTCCACATGGGTAAAACCGTCACCTACACCATCGATGTCCGGACTCCTTTTGCCGTCGACTCGGTAAAGATGATAAACACGTTCACTCTCGACGGCTGCCTCCTCGACAACAAAAGGATCAAGTTCAAGCCATCCAAGAAAAAGAAGGACTGGTACGAATACCGCGTGGCCAAATGCGTCATCACGCCCCAGCACGAGGGCAAGTACGTCATCCCGGCCCTGGGCGTGCGCGTCTACACCACCGAACCGGGCGAGGACGGCCAGCCCAAAGCCGTCTACTACGACCTGAAGACCCTCCCGGTCTCCTTCGACGCCGACAACTTCCACTACGAGACACACAAGGCCTACGGCACATAAAACCAATAGGATGCTGCAAAGCCTCAAATACGCAACGGGCCGACGCTGGATTTTGCGCCGGCCCGTGTTGCGTTTACGTTATCGCATCATGCTTTCGTATCGGGGAAAAGGGATTTGATTGAGCCGATGGAGGACAGGACGCTGGAGGCCTCGTAGGGCATGTAGACGGTCTTGCAGTCCTTGCCGGAGGTCATCTCGCGGAGGGTGTCGATGTACTTCATGGCCAGGATATAGGTGGCGGGATCGGTCTTGGTGGACTCGACGGCCTGGGCTACCTGACGGATGGCGTCGGCTTCGGCCTGGGCGTTGAGGATGATGGCCTTGGCCTCGCCCTCGGCACGGAGGATTTCGCTCTGCTTGACGGCTTCGGCCTGGTTGATTTTCGAGGCCTTCTCACCCTCGGAGCGCAGGATGAGCGACTGCTTCTCGCCCTCGGCGTTGAGGATTTCGGCACGGCGGTTACGCTCGGCCTGCATCTGCTTCTCCATGGCCATGCGCACGCTCTCGGGAGGGGTGATGTCCTGGAGCTCGACGCGGTTGACCTTGACGCCCCATTTGTTGGAGGCCTCGTCGAGGATGACCTGCAGCTTGGAGTTGATGGTGTCGCGCGAGGTCAGCGTCTCGTCCAGCTCGAGCTCGCCGATGACGTTGCGGAGCGATGTCTGCGTCAGCTTCTCGATGGCGTTGGGGAGGTTGTCGATTTCGTAGACGGCCTTCTTGGGGTCGACAATCTGGAAGTAAAGGAGGGCGTTGATTTCGGTGGTGACGTTGTCGCGGGTGATGACCTGCTGCGAGGGGAAGTCGTAGACCTGCTCGCGGAGGTCAATCTTGTAGGTCGACACCATGCGCACAATCTGACGGCCGTTGGAGAGGCGCTCGGTGTAGCGCTGGTAGATGACCTTGGGACGGTCGATGAAGGGTATGATGAAATTGATGCCGGGAGGGAGCACGCTGTGGAAGCGGCCCAGGCGCTCGATGACGCGGGTCTCGCTCTGCGGCACCACTTTTACGCCGGCCGAGATGACGACTATCGCCAGCACGACGACTACTGCAATGAGAATCCAGATTTCCATAAGTTAAGTTTTAGGGTATGAGTAAAGGATGTTAGTTTTCGGTGGTGACGGGCCTGACGTGGAGGATGATGGAGTCGTAGCCGGTGATGACGACCTCGGTGCCGCGGGGGATGGCGGGGACGGCCTTGTCATCGGAGACCATCTGCCAGCTGTCGCCGTCGATGCGGCCGCGTCCGGGACGTTCGGCGGTGATTTCGTCAGCGAGGACGGCGTGACGTCCCAGCAGGGCGTCCATGCCGGTGCGCGCGGCCTTTCCCTTGCGGTCGACCTGCAGGGCGTGCCAGCGCTGGAACAGCGGCACAAGAAGCACATAGGACAGCAACGCGCCCACAATAAACAGTACGAACTGCCACACCGGCGAGGCTCCGCAGAGGTCTCCTGCAAAGCCTAACAGGCAGCCGACGGCCAGGCACAACGCCCAGAGCATCTGCGTCAGCACCTCCGTTATCAGCAGAATTCCGCAGGCTATCAGCCATATTATCCAGGGTTCGGTATACCAGGGTTCCATATCTTATAGAATTAATGTGTTCTGTTTTTGCAAATGTATCAATTTTCGCTCAATTCGGCGGCCTTGTCGTTGAAAAATTTCGTACTTTTGCAGTAACGGAACGCCCTACCGTCATTTTTCTTGCTCTTTCCGCCCCAAACGGTCAGCCATGCACGACACACCGTCAGTGTGAGGCGGCACATAACACAAGCCAATCAATAAACCACATAACACTGTTAATCCATGAACAAACTTTACTCGCTGATGCTGGCCGCAGCTCTGCCGGCCGCAACAATGGCAGGCCCGGTGACGCTGTCGTCGCCCGACGGCCGCATCAAAGCCGAAATCAATCTCACGGGCCAGGCATCGTACAGCGTGAGCCTCGACGGCAAGACGGTGGTTGAGCCGTCGGCGATTGCCATCGAGACCGGCAACGGCAAGGTCATCGGCACCAATCTGAAGAACCCGAAAATCAAACGCACCAGCGTCAGCACCACCGTAGAGTCGCCCTTCTACCGCGCGACGTCCGTCCCCGACAACTACAACGAGCTGACGGCAAACATCAGCGGCGACTGGAACCTGGTCTTCCGCGCCTACAACGACGGCGTGGCCTACCGCTGGTACTACAAGTCGAAGAAGCCAGTGACGGTAAAAGCCGAAACCGTTGAATATGTCCTCGGCGGCGACCCCACAGCCACGGCTCCCTACGTCAACGCCAAATCGGACAGGAAGAACCTTAGCTTCGAAAACCAGTTCCACAACTCGTTCGAGAACACCTATACAGTCACCCCAGTCAGCGGCCTCGACAGCAAGCGTCTGATTTTCCTGCCGATGTCCGTAAAGACCGCCGACGGCAACAACGTGCTGTTCACCGAGTCGGCCCTCATCGACTATCCCGGCCTTTACCTCAACATGGCTGACGGCGCCAACACGCTCAAGGGTGTCTTCGCCCCCTATCCCAAGACGGAGGTGCAGGGCGGACACCATCAGCTGGAGATGCTGGTGACCGAGTACGAGGATTTCATCGCAAAAATCGACGGCCCGCGCGGCCTTCCCTGGCGCATCGCCATCGTCGCCGACAACGACAAGGCGCTGGCACAGACCAACCTCTCGTTCCTGCTCGGCGAGCCCTCCCGCGTGGCCGACACGAGCTGGATAAAGCCCGGCAAGGTGGCCTGGGACTGGTGGAACGACTGGAACCTCGACGGCGTGGACTTTGTCACCGGCGTCAACAACGACACATATAAAGCCTATATCGATTTCGCCGCCAAAAACGGCATCGAGTACGTCATTCTCGACGAGGGCTGGGCTACGGAGAACAAGGCCGACCTGTTCGACGTCGTGCCTGAGATTGACCTGCCCATGCTGGTCGAGTACGGCAAGGACAAGGGCGTGGGCATAATCCTCTGGGCCGGCTACCATGCCTTCGACCGCGACATGGAGAAGGTGGTCAGGCACTACGCCGACATGGGCGTCAAGGGCTTCAAGGTCGACTTTATGGACCGCGACGACCAGAAGATGACGAACTTCAACGCCCGCGCCGCCGAGATGGCCGCCAGGTACAAGATGATTCTCGACCTCCACGGCACGCACAAGCCCGCCGGCCTCAACCGTACCTACCCCAACGTTCTCAACTTTGAGGGCGTGAACGGCCTCGAGCAGGTGAAATGGAGCAAGAAGCCGCACGACCAGGTGACCTACGACACGCAGATACCGTTCCTGCGCCAGGCCTCGGGCCCCATGGACTACACTCAGGGCGCCATGCGCAACGCCATCTACAAGAACTATTACCCCAGCCGCAGCGAGCCCATGAGCCAGGGCACACGCACACGCCAACTGGCGCTGTACATGATTTTCGACTCGCCTTTCCTGATGCTATGCGACACCCCGTCTGCCTACACACGTGAGCAGGAGTGCACCGACTTCATCGCCGCCGTGCCCACGGTATGGGACGAGACCGTTGTCGTTGACGGCAAGATGGGCGAATACGTCGTCACCGCCCGCCGCAAGGACAATGACTGGTACATCGGCGCCATCACCAATTGGGACGCCCGCGACCTCGACATCGACCTGTCATTCCTCAAGCCCGGAGCCGTATACCGCACGGACGCCTTTGCCGACGGCCTCAACGCCCACCGCACCGCCCGCGACTACAGGCACACCACCGGCGAGCTCAAAGCCGACGGCAAGCCCCTCCGCGTCCACCTCGCCCCCGGCGGAGGATACGCCATCCACCTCTCCCCGATGTAACTAAATGCTCACGATGGCCTATGTAGGGACGTGCCTTTGGCACGTTTAGCCTGCGGATCGTTTGTGCAGGCTTAATCGACGAAGTCGCTTGGCTCTGCCGAGAAACATCGCAAAGCGATGTCCCTACACTGCCACCTCACGTCCCTATTTCGTGCGTCAGCCAATTTTTAATTTTCAATTTTACATTAACATAAGCGTGTTTAATTTCAGAAAAATATCCGCAGCCCTGCTGCTCTCCATACTCGCCCTGCCTGCCCTTGCAGGCTCACCCAACATCACGGGCACCGTCACCGCCGACGGCAAACCGTTAGCAGGTGTGGCCGTCAGCGACGGCTGTAAAATCGTCCTCACCGACAAAAAAGGCCGCTATGCCATCGACTCGCGCAAAAAAGACGGCACGGTCTTCGTCATCACCCCCTCGGGGTATTACGCCCCGTCCAAGGACAATTTCCAGCCCGCCTTCTGGGCCCTCCTCGACAAGGACGTGCGTAAGAAAGAGGAGCACGACTTCACCCTCGTGCCGCAGAACCAGGACAATTTCTCCATCCTCTTCGCCACCGACATCCACATCATCAACGAGGACAGCCGCGATGACCTGGTAAAGTTTCAGCGTCAGGCTCTGCCAGCCATACAGCAGATAGCCGCCGAATACCGCTCCCGTGGTCCGCTGTTCACCGTCAACCTCGGCGACACGTCGCAGGACTATTACTGGTACAAGAACGACATGGATCTGCGCAAGGCCGTGGCCTTCCTCGCCGCCAACAACTTCCCCGGCCCTGTCTACAGCGTCAGCGGCAACCACGACAACGACGGCGCCATCGGAGGCGAGAACGTCGACGAGCGTGCCGCCTGGCAGTACCGCGCCACCCTCGGTCCCGCCGCCTACTCGATGAACATCGGCGACACGCACTGGGTGATGCTCGACAATGTCCTCTACAAGAACCTGCCCACCGAGAAGAAGAAACCCAAAGGTGTCGTCGGCGACCGTTCGTACGACCACGGCTTCACGCCCGAACAGATTGAATGGATGAAGCGCGACATCGCCCTCGTCCCCGACTCGATGAAGGTCTTCATCGGCTGCCATGTGCCCATCCTCTCGCATTTCCCAGGCCGCGAGACTCGCCTCACCGACACCACGCAGTTCGACCAGCTCAACGACATCTACAGCCGCTTCGACAACGTCACCATCGTCTCGGGCCACACCCACAAGAACCACTACCGCCGCAGCGAGAAATACCCGCGCTTCGAGCAGTACATCTTCCTGGCGACATCCGGCAACATCTGGAACACGCAGCCCGGCAGCCAGCTCCTCGGCAACGACGGCTCGGCAGGCGGCGTATGGGTGGGTGAGTTCGCCGACGGCAAGAACCCCGATATCCACTTCCGCGGCTACATCCCCGGCAACGAGTATTTCCGCGCATACGACCTCAACGAGGTGGGCCGCTACTACAAGCACGACTACATCCTCCAGTACCAGCGGACCCTCTACCCCGACCGCATCAACTACGCCGACCCGAAATTCGCCAACCAGATTATGGTCAACTTCTGGGACTACACCGACGGCAAGACCCTCGAAATCCTTGAGGACGGACAGCCCCTCGAGGTCAAGTTCACCCCCGGCCTCGAAGACCCGCTCTACAACATCTCCAGCACCGCGCCAGTCAACGTAAGGGACGGCCGTCCCACCGGCGCCGGCGCCCCCGTGCACAACCCGCACATGTACATCGCCCAGGGCCGCACCGCCAACGCCCCCGTCGAAATCCGCGTCCGCGACGCCAACGGCAACATCGTCTTCACCGAAACCCTCCACCGCCCCAAACCCTTCCACCGCCACGTAATGTAAACCCCGCGTTTTGCCTTGACTTTCATACAATTTTGGCGAAGGTTTGGGGGTTTGGATTTTTTTTTGTACCTTTGCCGTCGGTTTTAGGCGAAAGCCGTACCGAACTTTTTAATTATCATTTATTTTTAACGCTAACCATGCAATACGAAACCGTTTTCATTTTAACTCCCGTTTTGTCTGATGATCAGATGAAGGAAGCGGTAGAAAAGTTCAGCAAGGTGCTCACCGACAATGGCGCAAACATTGTCAGCACCGAGCAGTGGGGCCTGCGAAAACTCGCTTACCCCATCGCAAAGAAGTCGACAGGCTATTATATCCTCATCGAGTTCGATGCCGAGCCCGCTGCCATCAAGAAACTTGAAACTGCCTACCGCCGCGACGAGCGCGTCATCCGCTTCCTGACATTCCGTCTCGACAAGTACGCCGCACAGTACGCCGCCAAGCGCCGCAGCCTCAAGGGCACTAAAGCTATCGAAACCGCAGAACACGTAGAAGAAGCAAAGGAGGACTAAACAATGGCAAATGCAAATTCCGAGATTCGCTATCTCACCCCCATGTCTGTTGACGTGAAGAAGAAAAAATATTGCCGTTTCAAACGCAGCGGCATCAAATACGTTGATTACAAGGACCCCGAATTCCTCAAGAAATTCCTCAACGAGCAGGGCAAAATCCTTCCCCGCCGCATCACCGGCACCTCGCTGAAGTTCCAGCGCCGCGTGGCCCAGGCCGTTAAGCGTGCCCGCCACCTCGCCCTCCTCCCCTATGTAACCGACCTCATGAAATAAGCACAAGGAGACCAACGATATGAAAGTTATACTGAAAGAAGACGTACAGGGCCTTGGATACAAGGACGACGTCGTTGAAGTAAAGTCCGGCTACGGCCGCAACTACCTTATCCCCACCGGAAAGGCTGTTATCGCAACTCCTTCTGCCCTCAAGGTTCTTGCCGAGAACCAGCGTCAGCAGGCCCACAAGCTTGCCCAGATCAAAGCCGCAGCCGAGGCTGTCGCCGCCCAGATTCAGGCTCTCGAGAACCTTGTCATCACCGCCAATGCCAGCGAGGCCGGCGTAATCTACGGCTCGGTCAACGCCATCCAGCTCGCCGAAGCCCTCGCCGCCAAAGGCATCGAAATCGAGCGCAAGCTCATCGACGTCACTCCCGTCAAGGAACTTGGCAAGCACACCGCAAGCGTCAAGCTGCACCGCGATGTTGTTGTCGAGCTCCCCTTCGAGGTAGTGGCTGCCGTCGCCGAATAAGCACGGCACTCAAAGAGGCAACATTCCCTCCACATTCTCAATACATTTTCCCAAATCCGTCAGTGGTTGCGTCGCGAAGACGCGGCCACTGTTTTTTTACCCCCCAACCCCAACCGCACCCATCTCACGCGCAAGCCCCACCTCACGCGCAGCCCGTGGTGGGACCGCATCCTCGCGGTCATCTAACTTCCGGCATACTTTTCACCATTGACGGGGACGGCCGAGAGTGTGGCGCCGGTTAGCGGGTGTAGGTGCCACGGGGAGTGTGGACGGTGATTTTCTTGACGGAGGCGGGGAGGGACGTCTTTACCTGGGAGAGGCCGGACGGGGTGATGTCGAGGCCGGCGTAGCCGAAGATTATGCCCTGCAGCATCGCGCCGGCTCCGGTGAGGAAGTAGGTGCGGTTGTTGGTGGCCGTCTCGGCGAGCACCATGAACGGGCCGCGGACGTTGGGTTTGTACGCCCTGTCGAGGGCCTTCGCCGCCTCCTCGGGACGCCCGTTGCGGGCCAGGGTAACGGCCATCACACCGTGACTCATGGCGGGGCCGTGTTTGAGGTCGAGCTTGCTGTCGTAGTAGTTGATATTCTTCAGCAGCTCCTTCGCATCCGTGATGACGCCGAGGGGATAACCCAAGAGAGTGACGTCGCTCTGCTTGATCTGCGCGCCGTCGTAGGTGGCGTGCTCGCGCATCGTGCCGTCGTAGAAGTAGTGGAACTTGAGATTATCGGCCACCTCGCTCCAGCGACTGTCGGGGGTGATACCCAGACGCTCGGCGGCCTCGCGCGTGTGCGTCAGCGCGGCCTTGGCGGCGCCGTTGGTAAAGGCGTTGTCGTCGACACCAATGGCGTATTCGTCGGCGCCGACGACATTCTTTATCGAGTAGCTGCCGTCGTCGTTGCGCTCGGCGCGGCTAAGCCAAAAGTCGGCACATTCCTTCATCAGCAGGAAGCCCTCGTCGCGCAGCCAGTCTATGTCGCCGGTGGTGCAGAAGTACAGCCAGGCGCCATTGGCCACGCAGGCCGTGATGTGCTGCTCCATCGAACCCGTGAGGGCGTAGGTCGGCGTCGACTCCTCGCCGTTGGGGTCGGCCTCCCAGGGGAACATCGCCCCCTCGTAGCCCATACCCTGGGCACGTTTGCGCGCCGCGGGCAGACCGTCCACACGGAAATCCACCATCGACCGCGCCAGCTCGGGATGCAGAACGGCTATCACCGGCAGCATCCACGTGTCGGCGTCCCAGAAGATATGGCCGTTGTAGCCCTGGCCGCTCTGGCCCACCGGCGCTATGCTGCGGCGGCTGCCGGCGCGTACCGAGCTGTAGAGGTGGTAGAGCGCCGTCGTCACCGCCGTCTGCAACTCCTCGTTGCCGTCGATGGTGACATCGCTCTGCCACAGTTCATCCCACAGCTTCTCGTGACGGGCCACCAGGCGGTCGCGCCCCTCGCGCACGGCAAAGAGCAACTGGCGCTCGCTCTCCTGCCACGGGTCGCTGTAGTCGGCGCCCGAGCAGATTGAGGTGATGATGCAGAACGATGTCCGCTGTCCCTTCCTGAGAGCAACCTTCACCGTGTCGGCGCTGACGGCCTCACTGCCTTCGCCGCAAAGGATGGCGCTTGTCGATGCCACAACCTCCGCACCGCCGCCGTAACGCAGCTCACGGCGCATCATCTTGCGGTACTCGCCCTCGTTCTTGACCTTTTTGGACGATGAAATGATGCTGTCCTTGGACGCTATCGCGGCGCGGTCGACAAACTCGCCGTCGACATCGGCAAGAGCTTCTACCTCTACCTCCAGCATCGACACGCACGGCAGCCCGCGCAGACTGCGCTGCGTGGCGGCGATACGCACCTCGTTGTTGGCAAGGACGGTCGTAAAGGCGGCCCGGTCCATGTCCAGCGTCCGGCGCTCGGCCTTCAGCCCCGCAAAGCTCGTCGAAAGAGCGAACGGCGACATCACCGGCCTGATTTTGCTCACGCCCAACGCATTGCCCGGCTCGTGCACAGCGGCCGAGTAGGTGCGCTTAGTACCAAGGCCGTCCTCCGACGGGATAAAGCCCATCAGCCCGTTGCCCAACAGCGGCAACTCCGTCGCCTTGAGGTCGCCCTCGACCGTTATCACACGCTTGGCCGCCGAAACGCACACCGCGCCCAGCACGCACATCCAAAAAATCACAAATCTATTCACAGCAACTTTCTTCATCGCTAATTTTTTCATGGCTAAAATTACTTAAGCATAGTAAATATCTCACAGCAAACACATTCACGGCCAAAAATCTGCGCAGATAAAGCCCCATCCGGGCATATCTACCCGCCGCACTTACCGCACCCTGGTTTGCCACTGCAAATGTAGATAAAAAACGTGAGATTTCTACACCGGCAGAATAAAAGAACAAGGCCGACGTAGCGATTTATGTCTCCTCCTGCGTGCTCTTAGTCACAATTTTAGTAATTTGGAGGAATAATTCAAATTCAATAATATGGACAGAAACCGAACAGTCGCCGGCCTTGATGTTCACAAAGATAGCATTTATCTTTGTATTATGGGGCATGACGAGGCCATTATTTTTGAGAAGACCTACGGAGTGCTGACTCCCGAACTCCGTCAGATGTGTCAGGACATGGTCGAGCATGGAGTCACGGAGGCAGCCATGGAAAGTACGGCAGTCTACTGGGTGCCGGTATGGAACGAGCTTTGCAATTCAATGGAGCTCAAGCTTGTGAACCCATACTTCATCAAGCAGTTACCCGGTCGCAAGAGCGATATTAAGGATGCGCAGTGGATAGCCGAATGCCTCCTGAAGAATCTCATCAAAGGTAGTTTCGTGCCCGAACCAATAGTTCAGGACATGCGCAAGCTGAACCGACGCATCATGGATCTTAACGAAGACATGACCTACAACTGCAACAAGCTCGACGCCGCACTTCAACGATGTGGATTCCGCCTGAGCAACTATGTCTCCACCATCAAATCCAAAAGTTATCAATATGTGTTGCAGGCAATCATAAATGGCATGACCAATCCGGAAAATCTGGCAAAGATGGTACACGGACGAACCGTCAACAAGCATGGCCGCGATAAGATTAAAGCGGCAGTATCCGGATTATTCTCGGAAACCGACATCACGATATTCCGTCAGACAAAGGAAGTCATCGACACCATTGAGCGGCAGATTGAGGAATGCCAGAAGGAACTGACAGCATTATGTCAGGAGCATTTCCCCGAGCAGTACAGACGTACTCAGACAATACCCGGAGTCAAGGAACGCGCAGCCACGGCAATAATTGCGGAGACAGGGGTTGAAATGAAGATGTTTGCGACAGCGGCTTGCCTTGTGGGATGGTGCGGACTCAAACCGCGAAACGACGTCAGCAACGGACGATACAAAAGCAGGAAGGTGACACACGGGAACAGATACCTCAGACAAATACTGATAGAAATCGCATGGGTCGCATCAAGAACCCGGAACTGTTTCTTCTCCAGCTTCAGCTACCTCCAGACCACTGTCAAGAAAAAGAGTAAAATGAAGATACAGGTAGCCATAGCCCGAAAAATTATTGTCGCCCTGTGGCATATGCTTTCCAAAGAAGAGGACTTCATCGACATCTATCGCAAGCGTCTTGAAGAACAGAGGCTGATGGAGGAGAAACTCAAATCACTCGAATCGAAATTGGCCTGACGACCTTTCGGCATACCTTCCGGTGCAATGTAATTAACTTTGTGGTGCATCGTAGCCCGGCTTACAAATTTGCAAATACATCGGAAGGAGTTGCACACCGGCATAAGCTAACCAAGCCTGTAGAGGAAAATAACAATCTTATATCTGAATTCCGCTGTTGCGATGACTGCCGGAACAGGATTTCATGTGCCTTGGTCTCAGTCCTTTTCTGTTTTTGGTGATATTACCTCTCGCGACGAAATATGTTTTAGAGGAAAGTTACATACAAAATCTTACAATAACAACAGGTTGTTTCTGACAGTGAATCCGAACGAGGATATAGCCGAAAACG
>JBJEDC010000007.1:0-5242 GCA_051871645.1 Muribaculaceae bacterium
GGCCGTCAGCCCCGTATCATGATTGCCAAGATGGGTCAGGACGGTCACGACCGCGGCGCAAAGGTTGTCGCCACCGGTTATGCCGACTGCGGCTTCGACGTCGACATGGGTCCCCTCTTCCAGACTCCCGCCGAGGCTGCCCGCATGGCTGTCGAGAACGACGTGCACATCCTTGGCGTAAGCTCGCTGGCCGCAGGTCACAAGACCCTCATCCCGCAGGTTATCGCCGAGCTTGAGAAGCTGGGCCGTCCCGACATCCTCGTCACCGCCGGCGGTGTCATCCCCGCCCAGGACTACGATTTCCTGTACAAGGCCGGTGTCGCCGCCATCTTCGGCCCCGGCACCCGTATCCCCGCCTCGGCCATCAAGATGCTCGAAATCCTCAACGCCGAAGAAAAGTAAACCATCCATCCTCCCAATAAAAACGGGGCGCCCACCGCGGGCGTCCCGTTTTTGTATGCTTTTGTTTTCGTGCGTCAGCCTTCCCGCGTCAGCTTTCGTGCTTCAGCCTTCTCGCGTCAGCCTTTGCACTGCGCCAGGCGCTTGCGCCCGGTGTTCATTTCAGTCTGAAGTTATACCCGGCCGTCACATATATCGACATCGAGCGCGAGGCACTGAACTCATCCGCCTTGGACGAGTTGTAGATATTGCCCAGGCCATAGTAAAACCGGCCCTCGACGTACACCGAATGACGAGGTGCAGCCCACCACTCGACGCCGAAACCGGCGGTGATGCCGTAGTCGAACTTGTGCTCCACCTCCATCTTCATCTGATTGACGCGTCGCGTCGAGGCAATACCCGCAGCAGCCGGGTCGGTGTAGTCAAAGTTGGCGCTGATGCTGTTCGAGACCATATACCCGAACTGCGGGCCCAGGTTGAAGAAAAACTTACAGCGGCTGGGACCGAAATATATGTGCGTCATTACAGGCAGCTCGATGTAGTTAAGCGTGCGCTTATACGACAGACCGGGGTTATCGTCGAACTGCTCCTTCCAGCCATGCTGGCTGAAGTTCAGCTCGCCGATGACGCCGACAAGGCGCTCCTCGCTGTAGCTTGCCTGCACGCCCATCGTCACGCCAGAAGCCCAGCCCTGTGGCACGGAAGGCGAGAACGACATGCGGCTCAGGGTCATGCCCGCGTGACCGCCGATTGCAACATGCGGTTTATAGTGCGTCTCGGCCGAGGCACACGGAGCGCTCATAAACGCACCGGCCACAAAGGCGCAGGCCGCCAGACCGGATAATATCCTGTTTTTCATACAATATTATGTGTCAAAATCATTTTACCGTCACATTCTCATAATCGCCGGGCATGAATTCTACAATGTACAGAGCCTTATTGACAACGCCCTGCGCACCCTCCTCGCGACCGAAATCGTAGGATGACTGGACACCGGTGAAGTTGCTCTGCGTTGCCACGTCACCGTCGGCCATGTCGTCAATGAGGTAAGAAATAAGGTCATAACCCATCAGACCCTGCACGGGTACTCCTTCTGTCATCGGCTCGCCGTACCAGTGCCTGAACATCTCGTTGACCTCGGTGACAGCCGGGCTTTCAAAATTGGCATACGAGCGGGCGTAGATGGTAGACTTAAGCTCGTGCAAAGCGCTCTTGGCGTCGTTGGCGAAGGTAGTCCACTCGGGATAGCCGAACAGGCGGAGGTAACCGCCGGTCTCGAACAGCTTTGCACGGAGTTTCTCGAGCGTGGCCGAAATGCGGTTGAACTCGCCCAACGTACCCGACGTGGGCAGGAAAACGAGTTTTGCACCCTCGGGAAGCTCGACGAGCTGCGACTCCAGCTCCGACTGCGACAGTCCGCCCTCGTATTCGATGACGGTGAACGGTATGCCCTCGGCGCCGAGACGCGTCATCACCATGTCGACAAAAGCTTTTTTGTCATCCTTGCCGTTGAGGTTGCGCAGGATGACGGGGGTGGCGCCGTCAAGGGACTCGACAAAAATGCCGGCGGCCTTCTCCAGCATGTCCTGCGACGGGATAAGTCCCTGCATTACATACGGATTGGTAAGGTAAACGTCCGAGCGCGAGTTGGCGACGTTCATCACATAAATCTTATTTGCGCGTCCGAAATCGGCCACCATATCGAGCAGCTCACGGTTCTCGGGTGCGATAATGACGTCGGCGTCCTTCAGACGGTGGTCAGTGTCAAGCAGTTCGCGTACTACTGACGGACTGTTGCCGGTATCAACGGCGATTATCTTCAGTTTGGGCGCACGGTTCTTGAGTTTTTCGGCAGCGACAAGCATACCCTTGTAAAACTCCGTAGCCTGCGAGGCCGTGCGCGAGGCTTCCTCCTGCAGCATGAACGGCAGCATTACCACCACCGTGTATTCCTTATCCTCCGCGACAGCGGGAGCAGGTTTGTCTATGTCGTCAGCGTCAACAACTCCGATAGCCGGCTCCATCTGAACTTTCTGTAGCTCCTCCTGAGCCTTGGCGGCATCTTCCGGCGTCACGTCGCTGATTCGTATCTGCTTTTCCTCCGACACTTTTTCTGCCGTCTTATCTTCCTTTACAACAGGTGTTTCACCCTTTACATCCGGTTTGGATACGGCGACGGAATTGCCTCCTTCCATCGGAACCTTAAGCATGCTGCCTGCCTTGATGCCGTTCTCGGCGCCGGGATTAAGCTCATAGATGACCTCGGGGGTTGTATGGAACTTACGGCTGATGCCGAAGACTGTCTCACCTTTTTTTACCTTATAGTCCATGACAGACATGGAATCGGTATCCGGTGTTCTCGCGTCCTTGTCACCGTATTTATCTACGGGAAAGAAAAGTTCCTGCCCTTCTTTCAGACCCTGAGCGGCGGCAGGGTTGTTGCTGACGATGTCATCACGGGTAAGGCCCAGCAGGTCGGCCACGCCGTAGACATTGTCGTGACGGTGTACCTTGTACACATAGTACTGGCGTCCGCCGATTTTGCGGACAGGGAGGTCAAGGGCCAGAGCCTGAGCGAATCCGGCTATCATAAGAGCCACTGCGGCCAATATACGAATTTTAAAGTTCAGCATAGCTTGTATTGTATGTGAGTGTTTATCTGCAAAGTTAAGGACAATACTTTGATTTTACGACTCGTCGAGGGCGCAAAATGAACTTTTGCGGCAATAAAATGGCCTTACAAAGATTGGAAGACGCTTTCCTTTGCCAAAAAAACATAAATTTGCATTTCGGAAGGCCGCGGATATGCCAAAATTCACTACCTTTGTAATTTGAAATCTCATCTACAGATATGCGCATTCTCAACATTGTTATCTCGGTGGCCGCCGGCCTTCTGCTCACCTCCTGCGGCGAGTATGTGAAAGTGCAGAAGAGCACCGACTTCAACTACAAATACGACTACGCCAAGCGTGCTTTCGAACAGAAAAAGTACGTTCAGGCCGCCACGCTGTTCAAGGATTGCTCGACAGTCTTCAAAGCCACGGACAAGGCAGAGGAATGCCTTTACCTGCTGGCAATGAGCAACTACGAGAACAAGGATTATGTAAGCTCGGGAGCCTATTTCCAGACCTACTACCAGCGTTACCCCAAGGGCAAGTTCGCCGAGCCGGCACGATTTTTCGCCGGATACGGTTACTATCTCGACTCTCCCGAGGCACAGCTTGACCAGACAACCACCATCAAGGCCATCGAGGAGCTGCAGGCCTTCCTCGATTATTTCCCCCGCTCCGAAAAAGTGCCCATCGCACAGAACGCTATCTTCGAGCTTCAGGACAAGCTGACGCTCAAGCAGCTGCAGAACGCCCAGCTGTACTACAACCTCGGCAACTACATGGGCAACAACTACGAGTCGGCAGTCATTGTAGCCAAGAATGCCATCAAGGACTATCCATACTCCAAGTACAAGGAGGACCTCGAGCTGCTGGTGCTCAAGGCCCGTTTCCAGGAGGCCGAAAACTCTGTTGACGAGCGCAAGGCCGACCGCTACCGCGAGGTAATTGACGAATACTACTCGTTCATCAACAACTATCCCGACTCGCCCAACAAGAGCGAGGCCGACAACATCTTCAAAATCAGCAGCCGCCATGTGCAGCCCTGATTTTCGGCGCACGCACTACTGACATACCCTACCACATCGAACTTTACACATCTTTATATTATGGACTACAAGAAGACCAACGCACCGCTCAACACCGTCACCCGCGACATGGTAAAACTGTCCGAGGACACCGGCAACATCTACGAGACCGTATGCATCATCGCCAAGCGCGCCAACCAGATCAGCGCCGAGATGAAGAAGGACCTCGAGAAGAAGCTCCAGGAGTTCGCCACCCTCACCGACAACCTCGAGGAGGTCAACGAAAACCGCGAGCAGATCGAGATTTCGCGTTACTACGAGAAGCTGCCCAAGCCCACCCTTATCGCCACGCAGGAATATGTAGACCACAAGCTCTACTTCCGCAACCCCGCCACCGACAAGGGGCTCGACTAAACCGTCGCAAAGACACCGAGCACAACACTTCACAGTACCCATAAGCCCCGAAAATCCTCCCGCAACGTGCCGGGATAAAGGTCAGCAGCTCCGACGCTCCGCGCCGGAGCTGCCTGCGTAACGGCCCCACATCCCGGACATCGCAAACAGCCCGAACATCCTTAACGCCGCAATACGTCTGAAATTTTTATAGTAAAAAGCATTGCCTATTGCGGGATTTTTTGTACCTTTGCACCGCTTATGGCCCAAAAAGGCCGGACAGTTTTAACTTATCTATTTACAAACCACCAAATTGCTTAAGAATGTATCTGAATTCTGAGAAAAAAGTAGAGATCTTCGAGAAGTACGGAAAAGGCAAGACCGATACCGGTTCGCCCGAGGCACAGATTGCCCTGTTCTCGTATCGCATCGGTCACCTGACCCAGCACCTGAAAGAGAATCACAAAGACCACACCACCGAGCGCGCCCTGAAGATGCTCGTCGGTAAGCGTCGTCGCCTTCTCGATTACCTGAAGCGCAAAGACATCAACCGCTACCGCGCCATCATCGCCCAGAAGGAGCTCGGCATCCGCAAGTAAGCGATAGACAACCCCAACAAAACGACCCGGCCAAAAAGCCGGGTCGCTTTGTTTATTGGTAAGGGTAGCTGTGTGCCTCGGCTCGTCAGATGAGAGTACATATTTTAATCTGACGCTCAAAAGCCGGGACAAATAGGCAGGGAATATGCCGGTTCCGTTTTAGGCAGGTTCAACTGGCAACTGCAAAATTAGCGATTTGTTTGAAAAATTCGTC
>JBJEDC010000008.1:0-26673 GCA_051871645.1 Muribaculaceae bacterium
TGCGCCATCGCAGTGGCCACACAGCCCGTCACCGTGGGCTCGGACGACGACTGGCCGTTGTAGGTTATGTCGAGGGTCGGGCAGAGGTTATTGAAAGGTGTGTCCTGGTTCCATTTTGTCTTTACCAGCGGGCTGATTACGCTCTTGTTGTCGACGATGATTGCGCGGGGAGCGGAGGGAGCTTCCTCGGGACGGTTCGACAGGCAGTATTCCATCTCGCGGGCGTATTCGCCGAGCCACCATTTCATCTGGGGCGGTATGGCGTCGCCGCTGACTGCGCCCTTGTCGCCGTAGCCGAGCACGGGAGCAAATTCATCGTCGGCGGGAGTGACGACAAAGCCGTCGGCACCGGCAAAGACATAGACCATGGGTGTGGCGGCCTTGGCGGCCGAGGCCTTGTAGACGAGATTGTAGGAGCGCACGGCGGCGCCCTTTGCCTTCAGCATGCCGGGAGCCTGCTGTGAGGTGGCACGCTGAAGCGCCTCGTCGGGAGTGAGCTGACGTGCCCGGGACGGCTGCGCCACTGCCGCTGTGACGGCGGCGAGAATGACAAAACGTAAAGCCTTGTTCATAATGAAATTGAAAATAGAAAAGTGTAAAAATGAAAATTCAGTGGGATTAGATAAGGAGGGAGGGTCAGGTGTGTTATGTATTCTGGCTATGCGGTAAATGGTTGCAATGCTGATGACTTGCCAAAGATATAAAAAATTGTCGTGTCTGCCAAAGAAAAATGCAGGCCGGCGTTTTTTTACGTCGGCCTGCCGGAGGGGGAGGGGCGTTTAACTAATATTGGAAACCAAATTCGGCGGGGCTGTGGGTTACAGCATCCGTGCTATCAGTGAGGTCAGAGCCATGAGGGCGATGACGATGGGGGCGGTAATCATGGCTTACTGTTTTATGAGTGTGCTGAGGTCGTAGTTGCCGCAGAACTCAAAGTTGGAGCCGTTGATTTTGAAACCGGAGGGGAGGCTGCCGTAGACGCGTATGTCGAAATTTTCGGCGTCTATCTGGCGCAGGGTGCCAAGTTCGGCGGGGAGGACTACGGTGGCGAAGACGTAGACGTCAGGGTCGAGCTGATAAACGGTGATGCTGGCCACTCGTTCTTCCTTGCCGTTTTTGCCTTTGACGATTTTAACGTCCATGTCGGAAACGTTCTCATAGAAATCAGAGCCGTTGCTGATTTTGAGTTTGCCGTCGCTGACTTCCTGACGTACGTCTTTAGCCCATAGGTTGTCCATATATATGCGGGGAGTCTGAATGCCGGCATCGAAGACAACGTCGATGGTGAGTTTGCCGTTTCCGTCGTAGCCGAAATAGTTGTCATCGAATTCTATTTCCGAGCAGTTGTCGGTGCCGAATTCTGCGATTTTGCCCGTGAGGCCGATGGTCTCGGTGGATTTCTCCACGCGGTCGACTTTGTCGCCGGAGAGCGACATGCGGATTAGTATGCAGGCTGTGGCTATGGATGCAATCATGGTGAATGTCAGAAAGCCGATGAGTGCGTATGTTGATTTTTTCATTGTTTCTGAGTTATAAAGTGTGTTACTGGTTTTTGCTCAGCCAGGCGGTATAGTCGGCGGCGAGTTTCTCGGGGGTGATGTCGAGCAGACGCAGCTGTGCGAAGAGCTTTTCGAGGGTCTCATTGCGGAAGGTGGCCTCGCGGCGGGCATAGATGTCGTCGCGGGCATTGTCGGCGACGAAATATCCTATGCCGCGCTTGTTGTAGATTATGCCCTGCTGGCTCAGCAGCTCGTACGACCGCATCACCGTGTTGGGGTTGACCTGTACCATGGCGGCGTACTCGCGCACCGACGGCAGGCGCTCGCCGGCGCCGCTGTTCCCCGACATTATGTCGTCGCAGATACGGTCGGCAATCTGCAGGTATATTGCTTTGTTGTTGTCTATAATCATAGTTTTACCATCTGAAGTTCAGCCCGTTCTGGCGGTTGCGGTAGTAGGCTACCAGGTATGAGAGAATGGCGAACAGCCAGCCCATGGCGATGTATACCCAGATAATATCGTCGGTGGTAAGGCTCTCCTTGCTGTTGACGTACATCTCGTCGCCCACGTAAAGGATGCCGTTGCGCATGTTGATGGCAGCGATGCCGATTGCGAAGAGGATGGTGGACATGACAGTCTGCATGGCGAAGCAGAAACCTATCATCTTCACCCATACGTTGCGGTACCATACCGAGCCGCCGAGTACAAACGAGGCCTGACCGCCGACAAAAGCGGTGATGTAAAGGAAAATGTCCCGGAAAGTAAAGCCGGCTTCCCAGATTGTCATCACGGTTGAGCCTTTGGGGGTGAAAACCGCCTCAAGGCCGGCGCGTACGCCGTCGGCGAGGAGGAACGACAGGCCGGCCATGACGATGCTGCCAAGAATCCATACAAGGAACCATACGCAGGCTTTTTCGAACTCCGAGGCGGGCACCATCAGGGTATTCTTGACGTCGCTGCTGCCCATGCGGTTGTACATGCGGCGTCCGGCCTCCATCATCATTATGCAGCCGAAGATGCAGCTGAGAACCAGGCCGATGTAAAAGTATTGGTCCGAGCCTCCGATGCTATACATCTTGAAACGTGTGACAAGGGGGAATGAGACCTGGCAGAAGAGCATACCCAGCACCATTATCAGATAGTAGCTGATTAGGTTGCTGCGGTATGTGGCGCAGTAAAGGCGCAGGTAGCGGCCGAAGCGTCCGCCGTCGAAGCGCTGGCCCGTGAGGGCTGATTTATCTTGATTGATAGTCTGTTCCATAGCTTATAAGAGTTTGATTTCGGGGTGTTGGAGAACATAGGTGAACAGCAGCTCGAGGTTGACCGTGGTCATGTCGCCGCCGGTGTTGGGCACCATCACGGCAAAGCCGCCGGGCGAGGGTATGGTAATCATCGCGCGGGTGACGAGGTCGCCGGTGACGTTGTCGTAGAACGAGAACTTGTCCTGGATTTCGCTGACCGGAGCGTCGAGGAGGACGGTGCGGTTGTTGATGATGAGGATGTGGTCGAGCAGCTGGTCGAGGTCGCGCACCTGGTGGGTGGAGATGACGACAATCCGGTCGTCGGAGATGTAGCGCGACACCAGCGAGCGGAATGCCGCCTTGCCCTGGATGTCGAGGCCGTTGGTGGGCTCGTCCATCAGCAGTACCGGCGTGCGTGCGGCTATGGCGAAGGATATCATCACCTTTTTGCGCTGGCCCATCGACAGGCTGTCGAGGCGTCCAACTTTCGGCATCATGAACTCGGCCAGGCAGGCGTCAAAGATTTCGCGGCTGAAGTTGGGGTACATGCAGCTGTAGGTGTTGACATAGCTCTCGGCCGACATGCGGGGCAGCACCAGCTCCTCGGGTACCAGGAACATGCGCTCCAGCACTCCCGGCAGACGGCGTCCGGCATCATAGCCGTCGAACTTCACCGTTCCGCCGGTGGGGAACAACATTCCTGTCATCAGGTACAGCAGCGTGGACTTGCCCACGCCGTTGGGGCCCAACAGGCCGTATATGCCGCCATGCTCGAGCTTCAGCGAGAAGCCGTCGAGCACCAGCGGGCTGCGGCGCCTGTAGGCGAAACTTAAATTCTCAATAGTAATCATAGGTAAGTAAATTTTGATTGTTTTTTCTTTCGGTTTTATAGGGTGTCCGTTTACGTTTTTAGTGTATTAGTGTGCTAATACACCGCAAAGGTAATACAATTTCCAAATACCATCCAAGCTTTTTGCAAAAAAAATGCGAAAAAAAATTTCGGGATTACGATAAGATTATCTTTTTCAGAAAAAGCTACACCCCCCGAAGCCTTTTTGCCGACTAAGAAATATTGACTACTTTTGTGCATAGAAACCTTAAAATTAACATCGAAATGAAAATAATTCAAATTATCTCTTTTTTTCTGATTCTGGCATTGGGCGCTTTCGGCCAGCAGCGCAACGCCAAGGATATTGAGAAAATGTTCAAAGGCCTGGATGACATTACGGCCATAATGAACGGAGCCTCGTTTCAGGACGGCAATGTGTCCAAAACGGTATTCCTCACCAACGATACGAAAGACCTCAATGAGATTGAGCGCCGTCTTGTCTCGGAATACGCCCAGGTTGCAGTGATGTGCAACATGAAGGGAGTGCCTTTCCAGTGTTATTTTGTGAAGGACAGCGAGGGCAAGCGAGGCCTTGTCGGACTCAACGGCGAGGTTATCGTGCCTCCTCTTTCAGGCAACATCTGCAATATCCCCGTCGGCAAGGATTTTGGCATTCTGCTCGTAGGTGAAATGTCAAGACCGTCCTGCGCACAGCTTTTGCAGGACTGGGGCAGACTGGTGCTTTCGAAGGAAAACGATATGCTCGGCTTATTCAGCGCCATTGTGGTCAATGCCGACAGTCCTAAAATCAGCAATCTGCTGCCTGTAGGTGATTACATTTACCTCTCGCTCGGAAGCCGTGGCAACGGCAAGTTCGATATCTTTACCCTTAAGGCAGTCGGCGACGATGCATTATGGGGCATTGTGGACGTCAAGGGAAAAGAAATCCTGCCCAATAAATATACCGGCTTTACAAGAAAAAGCCACTTGCTCGATAAAAACGACAGCGGCCTGTGGGGCAAATGGGTAGGAACAACCGAAATGGACATGTCCGAAGCCCTGCAGTACAGCAATGACCTTAAGGCCGATATTCAGCGCCGCAGACAGGAACTGGGACGGGCTCTCAATTCCTTTGGCGAGGGCATGATGGATGCGGCTCAGACTGTCCAGACCATTCAGAACACCGCACAGGGCGACTCGTCCGACGCCGGTGACGGCAGTGCCAAGGGCGGCAAAAGCTCCGGTGCAAAGAATGATATGTCGGAACATCAGAGTTATAACACTGACAAATCGACCTACAGTAATTATGACAGCATGCTGTCGCAGGTTTTTGCCGGCAACCGCCAGGCCTCGGTTTCCGAAATAAAAGACTGGCAGTCCAAGATGAAAAGCCTGCGTAAGAAGTGGGAAGCCAAAGGCAAGTCATTCCCTCATTCAGCCAACGAAGACCGTTAAATCCGGCCAAATAAGTAAGTTTCAAAAATTAGTTATAACATTAAGTAAGTTTGGTGCTTATGATATTTTGAATTCTTGCTTCGCAAGCGCTGAAGCGATTACTTTTGAGCGCTTTTCGTGTTTTCACTCAGCCGTTTAGCTCGCTAAACTCCTTCATTCAAACCCGAAAAATCATCTCAAAATCTCTTCAAAATATCTATAAGCTAATTTCTTCAACTTACTTAGCATAGACATAAAAAAGACAAAGCAGGAGCGCACGACCCCTGCTTTGTCTTTTTTTATCGGCTTGTTGAATGTGCGTTTTGTGCCTGATCAAAATGAGCGTCGACAAAGTCCTTGCACTTGTCCGTACGATAGTGACAATCCAGATTACGCTGCCTCAAACCAAGACGACTATCTCAAAAACGATGTTCATGAAGCGACATCGGCGCATCGCCCCTCTATTCTCCGAAAAATTTTGGGGTACGCATTGACGAAGTCAGGAAAAAATGATAGAATTATTAAAAATATTAACCCTTATTTCAATTCTAAATTGGTTGCAAAAGGCAAATGCAACGGATTTTGGTTGCTATTTTTATGAATAATGCTTATATTTGCATGCAAAATATTTAACAATGAAAATAGGAGCTATAATAACCGGCGATATTGTGGATTCTACAAAAATGGATGTAGATGAGCGCAATACCATGTTGTGTATACTGCAATCTCTCCCTGATTTAATTTTTCCATTGACAAAAATCAGTCTTGAGATTTTTCGTGGTGACAGCTTCCAGATAAAGGTTGAAAACCCCGAAGAATCATTAAGGGTCGCTCTTGCTGTACGAGCCTGTATTCGTTCCTTTAAGTTTGTCTGTTATAACAAACAATGGGATGCAAGATTATCTATAGGAATAGGTACCATGGAATATGAAAACGCCACTCTTGCAACAAGCGATGGCGAGGCTTATAGAGTTTCCGGCAGAGGCTTGGATTCGATTGGCAAGGGACGGCTGTCGATAATGACGCCTTGGATGACTGTAAATGAGGAGCTACATGTATCTGCCGCTTTTGCGGATGATATTGTATCCGGTTGGACCCAAAGACAAAGCGAGGTTATGTTTCAATGTCTTACAACTGACATAAGTCATGCTGAAATCGGAAATAAATTCGGCATTTCCCGGCAAATGGTCGACAAGACGCTGAAAGCAGGCAAAGAAGAATTAATCAGCCTATTTATCAATAGGTTTGTGGAACTTATAAATGAACGGATCAAATGAACGCAATCATTCTCATTAAACTGATAGCAGCGCATTTAATCGGCGATTTTGTTCTCCAAAGCGATAAAATGTGTGCCGATAAATTTTCAAGTGATACATCGGCAAGATACAAAGCCCTTGTTCTTCATGCTTTGGTTCATGCGGCATTGGCTTATGTTTTTGTTGCGGACTGGAATTGTTGGTTTGTCCCTGTTGTTATTGGAATAAGTCATTTCATAATAGATTTTGTAAAAACACTGTCCGGGAGAAACGATTTTGTCGGTTTTCTATGGGATCAGGCCGCACATTATTGTGTAATAATAGGTTTATCGTGGTTCATGTTTGCAAAAGCACCTCAAACGGATTTGGCCAATGGAATCGTTTGCATGAACTTCTGGCTCATTTCGACGGCATACGTTGCAGTGCTTGCCCCGACTTCAATTTTAATAAAGTATTTTGTCGAATATGAAAGGTGGCTTCCCTCTGATGATGCGTCACAAGGTTTGCCAAATGCCGGAAAATGGATAGGCTATCTTGAAAGAATATTAATTCTGACATTCATATTCACAAACAACATAGAAGGAATTGGTTTCTTACTGGCGGCAAAATCAGTTTTCCGTTTCGGAGAACTGAACAAAGCCAAAGATATAAAAATTACCGAGTACGTTCTCATTGGTACATTTGCCAGTTTTACAATAGCCATATTGATAGGTTTCGGCATAAACCGGCTCTTGGGAATATAAACAGTTTGGCGCCAATACAATATTACACAGCCTCGTTAATATTTCTATTGGTCGTTGCGGAGGGTGCGGAGGTGGATGGTCTGGGCGGGCAGGCCGTGGCGGCGGGAGGTGATGCCGAGGCGGCGCCGGGTGTCGACGGACATGGCGGGGGACTCGGCCAGGGCTGCCTGCCAGGCTTTGCGGCCTTCGGGGGTGTCGAGGCAGGTGAAGATGAGCGTTTCGCAGTCCTGCCAGCCGGTGAATGCCGCCGGGTCGGTGATTAGGGCGGTTTTGCCGCTTTTGCCGTTGGTGCCGGCCTGGCGGGCCAGCCACGCCCAGCGCTCATCGCGTGTGACGAGGATGCCGGAGGGGTTGAGGTGTACGAGCAGGCGGAAGACTTTGCGGGCAAGGCGGGCGTCGCGGCCGAAGATGCGGTTTATTTCAGGGTATATGTAGTAAGCCCCGTGCTCGGGGAGCACCTCGCGTATTATGGTATAGGCCCATGGCGAGTGCACCCCGAAGCCGCGGCTGTGGCGGTAAAGGTTCAGCAGATACCCTACCCTGCTCATGTCGGACCGGTCATTTGCGCTTGAAACGGGCGCGGAGCCACTCGCGGGGAGTGGTCTCGCCGATGTAGTAACGGAAGAGGGCGGCCAGGAGCAGGAGATATATCAGCGTCACGCAGATGTAGGCCGCCGTGGTGGTGTTGTGGATGCTGTCCGGGTCGAAGGTCATCGACACCTTGTGGCTGCCGGCGGGGACGCGGAGGGCGCGCAGAACGTAGTTTACGCGGCCCAGGTCGGCGGGCTTGCCGTCGATGGTGGCCTTCCAGCCCCACGGGAACCACACCTCGCTGAAGACGCATACGCCGCCGTTTCGGGTGGTGACGTCGTAGGTTAGGGTGTTGGGCGAGTAGCTTGTCATGACAACGGTGTCGCCGGGAACGACTGACGGCACATTGTCGCCCAGGACGGCACGGAAGCGCTCGTCGGCGACGGCCACGGCGGTGGGGTCGATTGTGGCCAGTGCGGCCATCTCGGCGTCGGCGTTCTTGACGTAGCTCAGCTCACGGGCCATCCAGGCGGGGCCGGCGGCGTAGGGGTTCTGCTGAAGAACGGTGCTGTCGCCGGTTATGATGTAGCGGGCGTTGAGCATGTCCAGCACGCGGTAGTCGGCGGCGAGGTTCCTGAGCATCTCGCGGTCCTCGGGCATGGCATAGCGCTCGATGAGCGAGTCCACGCGGGCCTGCGGCATGTAGCCGTAGCGGTTGACGTAGCTCATGCGGCGCTCTATGAGGTCGTTGTAGCGGTTGAGCTTGGCGGCGTGGTAGCCGCCGATCATGTGATGGTGGAAGCTGCGGCGGGCGTTGCCGAAGCCGGGGATGTCCATGACGCGGTAATAGCCCTTGTCCTCGCTGATGGCCTTGTCGACGGCGTCTGCGGCGAGGGGGTCGGAGAACTCGAATTCGGTGGCGGCGAAGCTCTCGGCGCTCACATAGCGCTTGTCGACGGTGAAGAGGTCGACGAGGACAATCATGCCCACGGCCAGGGCGCCGGCGGGAGCGGCCAGCTTGCGGCGGGTGGTAAGCACTACGGCGCCCAGGCCGAGCAGCAGTACAATCAGGCTGCGCAGGGCGTCGGCGCTGACCAGGTTGAGGCGTATGGCGGCGATGTTGTCGACTGCGGCCTCAAAAGCGCCGATATGGTCGGGATAGCGGGCCGCAACCTGGCTGCGCATGCCGTTGAGGGCCTCCATCTCCTCGGGGCGGATGGGGTCGCCGAAAATCTGCGGAGCCACCCAGCCTAAGAGGGCGATGAGGATGCAGATGCCGAACGAGATGTAAACCTGTATGCGGTAACGCTCCCATCCGCCGTCCTTGCCGAACAGCTTCTGCAGGGCCAGAGCACCCGTCAGCGGCACGCACAGGGCGGCGATGACCAGGGCCGTCTCGGCGGCGCGGAACTTGTTGTACAGCGGGAAATTGTAGATCATAAAGTCCGTGAGGGCCTCGAAATGGTTGCCCATGGCCAGGCAGACGGACAGGATTGTGGCAACTAGCAGCGCCCATTTGACGGGGCCGCGGACGATGAGCAGACCAAGCAGGAACAGCGCGCAAAGCAGTGCGCCGAGGTAGAACGGGCCGTTTGTCATGCCCTTGCCGCCGAAGTACTGCGACATCTGCGAGGAGATGTCGAATTCGTCCGTCTCGCCGTAGACGGTGTTGTCCTTGAACTCGTCCGTGTCGGAGATGTAGAGGCCGCTGAAACTGCCTTTTTCGGGCTTTATGCTCGCGCCGCCCTTGATGTTGGGGATTAGCAGCGAGAACGACTCGGAGGGAGTGTTGCTCCAGCCTCCGATTTCTTCTTTGGGCAGGCCTCCGGTGGGCCGTTCGGCGGGCTTTGCCTCAGCCCCGGCGTCGGCGCTCTTGAGGGGCGTCAGCTCGGACTGTGAGCGCTTGGTCTCCTTGGAGTATTCGTAGGTGTTGTACAGCGACGGGGCATTGGCGCCTAAGGCCAGGGCTCCTGACAGCAGGCAGACGCCGGTGGCGGCGAGCCAGCGCCGGATGCGTTTCTCGCGGATGTCCTGCACCAGGAAGGCCAGCGACAGCAGGCCCATGACAAAGGCTGAGTAGTAGGTTATCTGCGGGTGGTTGGCGTTGAGCTGCAGCATGGCGAAGAGCGACATCAGCGCCGCTCCGCTGAGGTATTTGCCGCGGTAGGCCATTATCAGCGCGCCTATTGTGGGCGGCACATATGTCAGCGTGACGAATTTCCAGATATGGCCGGCGCCGATGATGATGATGAAGTAGGACGAGAGCCCCCACCCTACAGCGGCTATGAGGGCGTACCACCAGCGCATGCGCAGGCAGTAGCACATTATCAGCATGCCGAACATCATCATGAACAGCAGGTTGGACGGTGCGGGCAGCCCCAGGCCGTAGATGCTGTTGAGCCATGTGAACAGCGAGTTGGAGGGATAGGTGGGCGAAATCTGGAACGTGGGCATGCCTGAGAACAGCGAGTTTGTCCACAGCGCCTTCTCGCCCGTCAGCTCCTCGTAGGCGCGGGCCTCCTCGCCGTTGGCGGCGCCCTGCTGCATATCCTGCTGCTGGAGTGTGTCGCCGTTGAAGTTGTTGGGGACGAAGAAGAGCACCGAAACCAGTGCCATCACCGCCATGGAGACGAAGAATCCCCACACCTGTGGCTTGCTGAACCAGTCGGCGAGGGAGGATTGAAGTTTGGCTATTTTGGTCATTGTAAATTGTTTTATTCGGTTTTATCGGGTCTTTCGAGAATCTCGAGGTTATCGGGATTCTCGGATTGGATGTCAGCGCAAAAACCTGTCGCCGAAGAGGAGCCGCAGATAGGCCGTGGCAACTTCCGGCGCAGCGAACTTGCGGGCCATGGAGGCGTGCTGTGCCTGGCGGTCGGCGGGGTTTTCAATGGCTTCGGTGAGGGCATCTGAGAGTGCCTGCGCGTCGCTGTCGCGGATGAAGCCGCCAGCGCCGTCGGTGACGATGTCGGCCTGTCCGCCGTGGCCGGTGGTGACGGCCATTGCGCCGGCGCTGATGCCCTCGACAAGGGTTCCGGGCAGCGTCTCGTACTGCGATGTCGACAGCACTGCCGAGGCGTGGCCGTAGATGGACGCCAGCCGAGCCTTGTCGGCAACCGTGCCGAGGTGCCTGTACGGCATTTTCAGACCCTGCAGGAGCGACGGCTCGCGTATTTCGCCGAAGAGTACGGCCACGGCGTCGGGGATGTGCTCTGCCGTGCGGTTGAGGGTCTCTATGGCCAGCGGGAGGTCCTTTATGGGGTCGTCGAGGCGTGCCGCGCCCATTACTATCAGTCGTCCTTCGGGCAGATGCAGCTCCCGGCGTGAATGTTTGGGTTTCGGCGTGAAATCCTCGACGGGGAAGGCGTTGGGGATGACGGTAAGGTCGCTGTCCTCCATGAGCATGCTTTGGCGCGCGCATCCGGCCAGCCAGTTGCTGACGGCGACGAACTTGATTTTGTTGCCGGGGCCGTCGTAAAGCCTCTTTTTGCGGTCCTCGACGGAGCTGCTGAGGTCCTTGCGGTGCTTGCCGCTGTCGATGAGGGGGCAGTTGCCGCAGTGCTGTCCGGCCATGTAGCGCGTACATGTGCCGGCGTGGTGGCAGACGCCGGTCATGTTCCACATGTCGTGCATGGTCCAGGCCACGGGGATGTCGCGTGCGCACAGCCGTGCCACGCTGTCGAGGCTCATCATGCCCTGGTTGACCCAGTTGAGGATGATGGCGTCGGAGTCGAGCACCCACGGATGTTTCTCGACCGGGAGGCCGAAGCGTCCTGTCGAGATTTTGAAGACGGTGTCGCGGTTGAAGCCGTTGTGCAGCCAGATGTCGGCATGCTCGGCAAGGAAGGCCGTGCGGACGGCCATCGGACTGCCTACGGTGTCGACGCGCGGGTTGTTGGTCTGTTTGTCGACTACCACCATGCGGGCGTCGACGCCGAGGTTGCAGAGGGCTTTCATCAGGCGGTAGCTCACTACCGACGCGCCCCCTTTGGTGTCGCTGTGATTTATTAGCGTTATTCGTTTCATATTTTCAGGCCGTTTTGTGTCCACGGCGGCGGGGCAGACGTATTTTTTCGAATCGCATCACTGTCAGCACATATGCCGCAAGGATGACGGCGCGGATGGCCCGGTTGGCCCAATGATACGGTGTGACCAGCACATACATGCCCAGCACATACAGCACGGCGGCGACGGCGAAATAGGCGAAGATGCGCTTCAGGGGATAGCCTATGGGATATCTGGCGCGGCCGATGAAATAACTCGACACCATCATGGTGGCGTAGCAGGCGAAGGCAGCCCATGCGCAGCCCATGTAGCCGTAGCGGGGCACTAACAGGGCGTTGAGGCCGATGGTGACGGCGAGGCCGAGGAGCGAGAAGTACATTCCCCATACTGTTTTGTCGGTGAGCTTGTACCACAGCGACAGGTTGAAGAAGATGCCGAAGAAAAGTTCGGCCATCATGATTATCGGCACTACTTTCAGGCCGCTGAAATAGCGTGGCGCGATGAAGTATTTGAGGATGTCGAGGTAGAAGATTACGCCCATGAAGATGAACAGTGCGAAGATGACGAAAATCTTCATGGCGTCGCGGTAAGCCTGCAGCTTATGCTCGCCGCGCTCCTTGGCCTGGGCGAATATGAAGGGCTCGTAGGCGAAGCGGAAGGCCTGGATGAACATCACCATGACGATGGCAATCTTGTAGTTGGCGCCATAGATGCCCAGGCCCTCCATGGCCTCGGCGGGGTCGGAGACGAGGCTTGGATACAGTATTTTGTCGATGGTCTGGTTCATTACGCCGGCCACGCCGAGCACTAACAGCGGCGCCGAG
Organism: Muribaculaceae bacterium; assembly: GCA_051871645.1. Taxonomy (GTDB): domain Bacteria; phylum Bacteroidota; class Bacteroidia; order Bacteroidales; family Muribaculaceae; genus CAG-873. The sequence continues at coordinate 12,364 of JBJEDC010000008.1, forward strand.
TAGTTCAGCATCTGCCGCAGCAGCTTCGAGTTGAAGCGCCAGGCAAAGCCGTGCAGCTCGGGCCACAGCATCAGCAGCGTCACTATCGAGGCTATGAGGTTGGCCAGGAAGATGTATCCCACGCCGAAGGACGGGTCATAGAACCAGTCGACGGTGGCGGGGTGCGATTTCATCAGCGCCGGGCACAGCAGGATGAAGAAGAGGTTGAGGCCGATGTTGACGGCGATGTTGACGATGCGCAGGGTGGCGAAACGCACAGGTTGCTTGCGGTAACGCAGATAGGAGAACGGCAGGGCGGTGAAGGCGTCGATGGCCACACAGAAGGCCATTATCATCACATAGGACGGATGGCCGTCGCACTCCATCCAGTGCGTGACGGGAGTAATGAAAATGGAGACGAGGACAACGAACAGCGTCGAGGTCACGGCCAGCGACGTCAGCGCCGTCGAGTAGACCAGCATCGGGTCTTTCCACTTGTCGTGGTTGGCAAAGCGGAAAAAGCCGGTCTCGAGGCCGTAGGTGAGGATGATGAGGGCGAGGGCCACCACGGCGTAGACATACGTCACCACGCCGTATTCGGCAACAGGGAAGCAGATGGTGTACAGCGGCACCAGGCACCAGTTGAGAAAGCGCCCCACTATCGAGCTCACGCCATAGATGGCCGTGTCCTTCATCAGTGATTTTATCGCACCCATTGTAAGAGTTTAAGCAAGTATATGATGTTTTGCCTGTCGTTCTGATGTAGGGATGCACCCTGGTGCATCCGCAAATGTTCGTTGGTTATCGGCCGGTTGGCGTGTCAGTCGTCCTCGAAGGAGAACAGCCCCTGGACGTCCGTGCGGTTGACGCCGAGGTGGCGGAAGGCCAGGTCGGTGGCGGTGCGGCCCTGGGGCGTGCGGTTGATGAAGCCTTCCATAATCAGGTAGGGCTCGTAGACTTCCTCGACGGTGCCGGGGTCCTCGCCGAGGGCGGTAGCGATGGTCCTGATGCCCACGGGGCCGCCCTTGAACTTGTGTATGATGATGCCTAACAGCTTGTTGTCGATTTCGTCGAGGCCGTAGCTGTCGATATTGAGGGCTTCGAGGGCCACGCGGGCTATCTCCTCGTCAATGGCTCCGGTGCCCTTGACCTGGGCGAAGTCGCGCACGCGGCGCAGCAGGGCGTTGGCGATACGTGGCGTGCCGCGGCTGCGGCGGGCAATCTCGTGGGCGGCGCTGTCGCTGATGGCGGTGTTGAGCAGGCGCGCCGAGCGGCGCAGAATGCGCTCCAGGACTTCGTGGCTGTAGTATTCGAGGTGGCTGGAGATGCCGAAACGTGCGCGCAGGGGTGCCGTCAGCAGGCCCGAGCGGGTGGTGGCGCCGATGAGGGTGAACGGGTTGAGGGTGAGCTGCACCGACCGGGCGCCGGGGCCCTTGTCAATCATGATGTCGATGCGGTAGTCCTCCATCGCCGAGTACAGGTATTCCTCCACCACGGGGCTGAGACGGTGTATCTCGTCGATGAAGAGCACGTCGTTGGGCTCGAGCGAGGTCAGGATGCCGGCCAGGTCGCCGGGTTTGTCAAGGACGGGGCCTGAGGTAATCTTGAAGCCCACGCCGAGCTCGTTGGCGATGATGCCGGAGAGCGTGGTCTTGCCCAGGCCGGGAGGGCCGTAGAGCAGGATGTGGTCGAGGGCCTCGCCGCGCATGCGGGCGGCCTGGACGAAGACTTTGAGGTTGGACACTATCTTGTCCTGGCCGGCGAAACTCTCGAACCGGTTGGGGCGCAGGGCACGCTCATAGTCTTTGTCGCTCTCGGCGGCGGCGTTGCGTATATCGTATTCTTCGTTGTCCAATATGCTGAGTTTTATCGGATTGTCATTGTTGGTCAGTCGGCAAGGAGCGCTGTCACGGCTCCGGCTATCATGTCGGGTGTCACGGCCTTCATGCAGGGCGGAACCTCGTCCTCCCCCACCCTGCGGCACGGCTTGTTGCCGAAGATGCTGCACGGGCGGCAGTCGAGGATGTTGTCCTGGAGGAAGACGTGGCGCTGCCCCGGGCGGCAGGTCACGGGCCCGAAACCGGCGGCGGGATGAGTGGCGCCCCAGATGCTGACGGTGGACGTGCCCGTGGCGGCGGCGAGGTGCATGTTGCCGGAGTCCATGCTCACCATGACGTCGAGGTCGGCCATCAGCGCCATCTCCCCGGCAAAGCCGAGGCCTTTTCCGGCTACCGCGGTGGCGCGGTCGAGGTCGTTGGCGAATACTTCGAGTTCCAGCGCCTCGTCCCGTCCGCCGAAGAGGAAGATGCGGAGTTTGGGATTGGCCTCATGCAGCTTTTTTGCAGCCAGGTGCAGTTGCCCGATGGGATAAACCTTTGCGGCATGGGCAGCGGATGGCGCTATGCCCACCCATTTCTCTCCGTCCTTCCTGGCGGGGATGCCGTGCTGTATGTACAGCGACCGGTCGACGGGCAGCGGGGACAGTTCCCCTACCCTGTATCCGGCCTTTTCGAGGGCCTGTGCGTAGCGCTCGGTGGTCGGGCTTATTGCCTTTGCGCGTGCTGCCCCTTTGGCCGTCAGGGCGCGCTTGGCGGCGCGGGCCTTGTCGAAGACGGTGACGCGCCTTCCGGCCATGCGCAGCAGGTTGCGCACCACCTTTGAGCGCAGGACGTCGTGCAGGTCCACGAAATCGTCGCAGTTGATGTCGCGGGCAAGCTGCAGCAGTCCTTTGGGACCTTTGTGGCGCCCCTTGGTGTCGGCGGCAAGCAACGTCAGGTTCTGAGGCTTTTGCGTGGCCAGACCGGTAAAGGCTTTCTTGGTGACGAGCACGAAATCCACCCCGGGATACTCGCGGCAGGCGGCGTACAGCAGCGGCAGAGCCATGGCCACGTCGCCGAGGGCCGACAGGCGCATCACGGCCACGCGGCGGCGCTGAGGCGTGCCGGCGGCAGCTTCGGGGTGTCGTGTCTCGGACGTCATTTCTTGCCGTATAGGACGGGGTTGGTGTCGGCGTCGTTGTACATCTTCATCTGGCGGTAGACCTTCATGTACTTGCGGCCGGCGGCGATGTCGTTGAGGAGCGAGTCGATGGCCTCGGTGAGGTCGGCGCGCTGTTGCTCGAGGATGTCGAGCTTGGCGCGGCACTTGTCCAGGTGCGCCTTGTCGGCGTCCTTGCGCTCGGTCTGCTCCTTCATGTGGTAAATCTTCAGCGCCAGGATGGACAGGCGGTCGAGGGCCCAGGCCGGGCTCTCGGTGTTGATGGTGGCGTCGGGCAGCACTTTCACGTCAGCGTATTTGTTGCGGAAGTATGTGTCCAGCTCTTCTACCATATCCGTGCGGTCCTGATTGCTGCGGTCGATGCGGTGCTTCAGCTCCATACCGGCCACCGGGTCAATCTGCGGGTCGCGGATAAGGTCCTCCATGTGCCACTGCGCGGCATCAATCCAGTTCTTGTGGTAAAGAGTCTGCTCAATCGCCCCCTCGGCATACGCCTTGGGGCACGGAGTGTCTATGCAGTCAGTCTTGTGATAGTCATCAGTAGCGCGTTCAAAAATCCTGTACGCTTCCTCTGCGAATTTCATCCTGTTAAAAATTAGTGTATAAAATATCAGTCTACAAATTTAGACAAATTCCCGCAGAAATAATAATCCCCCACCGGGGTTTTTTCGCATAGCATGGTTATTATTCATATAGGTACCTGAATTTCAGAAATATTAGGTAAATTTGCGTATGGAAATCTAATCCGGTTACAGTTTATGAATGACGAAATAATAATATACAAGTCTGAGGACGGAGTCATCAAGGTAGACGTCCTGTTCGCTGATGAAACGGTATGGCTGACACAGGAATAGATGTCAGACCTTTTTTGCAAGGCTAAATCTACAATCAACGAGCATATTCAGAATGTCTATGCCGAGGGAGAGCTGATACAGGATAGCACAATGAAGAAATTCGGAAATTCCGAATTTTCTAAAAAACCGACCTTTTCTTCAATCCTTATAGTGCGAATACGCTCAAGGAGCTCCCTGAAATAATTCATGGAACTTCCGCTCTTGAACCGTTCATCGTTAAGCGCAAACCCCTTAATGATGTAATCGCGGAGCCGCTGAGTCGCCCAAATGCGGAACTGCGTGCCCTGCTGGGATTTTACTCGATAACCGACGGAAATTATTACGTCAAGATTATAATAATTGGTCTTTTACCAGCAGATAAAGGATATATACCGACTCAGCAAGGACTATGACCCGGACGCGCAGATTACACTCGATTTTTTCAAAAAAGTCCAGAACAGGCTTCTTTGGGCTGTAAGCGGTCAGACAGCCGCCCAGTTAGTCTATTTCCGTGCAAACCATTGCCTGCCGGACATGGGACTTACCTCTACGTCTAAACCCGGCAAGGTGCGCAAATGCGATATTACGACAGGCAAAAATTATCTTGACGAAGTGGAGCTACAGAACCTTAAGCTCATCGTCGAGCAATACCTCGCTTTTGCGGAGACACAGGCTCTCAATCATCGGGTGATGTATATGAAAGACTGGGTGGAAAAACTCGATATGTTGTTAACCATGAACGGCCACAACATCTTGGAGACTGCCGGCAAAATCAGGCATGAGCTCGCCGTAGCCAAAGCAGAGAAAGAGTATGCCCTCTACATTGAGGAGCAAAAACAGCTATCCCAACTCGAAAGCATCCGCGAACTTGACCGGGACCTGAAACGTCTCCAGTCCAAAGGAAAGTAACCTCCACGTTCACCAATCAAATTCTCTATCAGTCAAATGCAACGACGCCCGCCGAATTTCGGCGGGCGTCGTGAGCTATGTACGCTGTTGCTTAGGTTTACCGGATGAGGATTTTGGTGGTGCGGGGGCCCTGGCGGCGGAGGTAGAGGCCGGGGGCGAGGGGGGCGCCGGCGGTGGGGGCGGGGACGCGGATGCCCTGGAGGGTGTAGTACTCGACGGGGGCGTCGGCGGTGTCGGCGGTGATGTCGCTGATGCCGGAGGTCTTGTCGGTGACGGCGTAGGCGGCGAGGCCGTTGCCGGGGCTGTAGACGTAGACGTTGGTGACGCCGTCGCCCATGGGCACGGCTACGGCGGGAGCGGCGCTGGTGCCGGACTCGGTGTTGCCGAGGCCGCCGGCGGGGATGGTCCAGCCGTATTTGAGGTCGCTCATGTCGGCTTTGCCGTGGACGGCGAGTTTCCATTTGGTGTTGTTGCCGGCAGAGGCGCTGCTGTAGGCCAGCATCTCGCTGCCGCCGACAGTGAAGCGACAGCCGCCGTTGTTGACGCAGTCGGTGTGGAGGACGTCCTTGTCAGCGGAGTTGCCGAGCTGGCCGACGATGTTCATTTTCAGGCCTTCCATGCGGTAGAGGGCGAAAGCCGTCGAACTGCCGTCGACATACACCTGCAGGGGGCTGACGGCGTGTACGTGCGGGGCGACGGCGAGGTGCGAGACAGAGGCGTCGGCGGTGGCGTAGGCCGAAATCTCGCGGCGGTCGCAGGTGCCGACCTTACCGTTTGTGACGGCCCAGCGGGCTATGTACGAGCCGTTGGAGATGGCGGCGAAGACGTACCAACGGTCCGAGTCGACGTCACCGTATACGCCGACGTGGTCGATGCGGCCCTCGGTGGAGAACTCGCCCAGGCTCTTCAGCGAGCCGTCCTCGAGGTTGACTTTGAAGAGGCGCACGGGGTTGTTGGAGGCGTTGAGTGTGAGGTTGCTGATGATGACGTTGCCTTTTTCGTCCGTGAAGACGTCGTTGCAGGGGTAGTAGCTGCACTTGCCCGAGTCATCGAGTCTGATGTCGCGGATGTGGGCGCCCGTGGCGGCGTCATATTCGGCCAGGTAGATGTCGGCGGATGAGGAGTTTGACTTGCGGTCGCTGATGTAGACGTTGGTCTTGTTGGCCGTCATGCCGCGGTTGAACGAGCCCTTGCTCTCGACGGGGAAGTTGGAGTAGGGGGCATGTGCCGAGCGCAGCCACAGGTTTTCGATGCTGAGGTTGTCTTTCTCGGCATAGGATGCCTGGTCCTTGACGGGGATGTAGCCCTCCTCGTAGTCCGATGACGTGCGCGCGGGAGCGGTGAACGTAGCCGCCGGGGTGGTGTAGGGGCGGCGCTGGGACTGCAGGGCTGACACGCGCCACCAGCACTTGGCCTCCGAGGGGACGTACAGCGGCTTGAGGTTGACGCTGTGGCTGGTGCCGGTGAGGCCTTCCTTGGTGTATACGACCTTCGAGAAATTCTCGTCGGTGGCGATGTCTATGGTATAGGTGGCATCGGCGGCGGCTGTCCAGCTGAAGGTTACGTCGAAATCCTCCACGGCGCTGCCGTCGGCGGGAGCGACCAGCGAGATGGCGTCCGACTCGTTGTCGAGGTAGTTGGTGATGGCGGGCTTGGACTCGAGGCCGTAGCCGTCATAGACGCAAACGGCGTACCAGTATTTGTCCGTGTCGACCACCGACGGGTCGAGGGTGAAGGATGTGCCGTAGGTCACGCCCTGCAGGTAGGCACCGTCAAGGCCGTCGGCTCCCGAAGCCAGCTGAACCGACTTGGCCTGGGGCACGGCGTAAACGCTGTAGCGGATGATGGCGCCCGGTCGGGCAGGGGAGGTGGCCGACCAGCTGAGGGTGCTGCCGCTGAGTTTCAGTCCGGCGGGAGCGCTGTAGACTGGAGCGTCCTTCCAGGTCACGGCGGGAACGAGCGAGGGGCTGGTGTAGGTGTGTTCGGTGAGGTAGTCGCCCAGGCCGGTCATGTAAGGGCCGCTGATCCATTTGGTGCTGTACCAGATGACGCCGCAGCCGCCGTTGCCGGTGTTCTCGCGTGTGACCTGGACCTGCTTTGCCAGTTCGCTCCAGCCGGTCTCGGTGTTGCCGCCGATGTATGTCGACGATCCGGGCTCGTCGCCCATACGGTAGTTGGCGACGGAAACGTACAGATGACGGTTGAACTTGGTGCACACCTTGTCGTACCACTCGGTGAGAGGTCCGAAAGGTGCCGTGGCATGGGTCGTCTGCCAGTACTGCTGCGGCGACAGGAAGTCGATTGTGCCGTCGTGGAGCCATGCCAGCGGGTCGCAGTAAATCTGACCGTACATCCAGTCATTCGAGGTGATGGCGGGCTTGCCCACGCCGTATTTGTCACCCGAGGCGCCGGCGACTCCGGCCGGGCCGATGCCGAAGCGCATGTCGGGACGCGCGGCCTGGATTTCGTCGTAAAGTTCCTTGACGAAGGTGTTTACGTTGTTGCGGCGCCAGTCGGCGATAGACATGCCGCTTTTGCTGTTCTCCCACATCTCGTAGTCACCGGCCGAGGAGTCCTCGGGGGTGCCTCCGCCGGGATAGAAATAGTCGTCGAAGAGCATGCCGTCGATGGCGTAGTTGGTGTAAATCTCCTTCATCACGTCCAGGCAGTGGCGGCGTGCGTCCTTATGGGCGGGGTTGAAGACCGTGTAGTCGCCGACCTGCAGGAGCCAGCCGTCGTTGCGCCATTTGTTGTCCCATGCCGTGGTGAGCTGCTTGACGTTGGTGGCGTTGGAGGACAGGCGGAAGGGGTTGACCCAGGCGTAGCATTCCATGCCGCGTTTGTGGCATTCCTCGAGGACGAAGGCCAGGGGGTCCCATCCGGGGTCTTTGCCGCGGGTGCCCGTCAGCGCCGACGCCCAGGGCTCGTAGCTCGACTTGTAGTATGCGTCGGCCAGTGCGCGCACATGGAAGCACACGCCGGTGAAGCGGGCCTTGTGGAGCTTGTCCAGATAGTTGGTAATCTCGGATTTAGCGTTTTTGACGGCCGTGGCCGAGGTGCCTTTGGAGGTACCGTAGTAGGGGAAGTCGATGTTCATGCCGGCTATCCATGTCGAGCGGAATTCGCGCTTGGGCGACGCCGCCAGCATGGTTACAGCGGCAAGAACGAGACTCAATGTCGTTGTAATGAATTTTTTTCTCATGGCAATTTATCGTGATATGAAAATTATCGGTAAAAATGGTAAGTCAGGGCGTAAAAAGCACAAAAAACAGAGCGTGTAGGCGCACACGCTCTGCAAAGTTAGCTCAAATTTTTAATTTTTGGCCTCTTCGGACGAAATTTTGTGGCCAGTCGCCCTCAGGAAGAAGGTCAGGAAGAGAGCTGCGGCCGTCAGCAGGCTCACCGAGAAGCTTAGCACGACACCGTAGACGCCCCAGTCTGCGTTGAAGCAGAATATGTAGGTGACGGGCAGACCGAGAACAACGTAGCTGAAGAACGAAATCCACAGCATCGGCTTTACCTTGGCCGTGCCGCGCAGGGCGTTGGCAAAGGTCACCTGGGTGGCGTCGCCGAACTGGTAGAGCACCAGCGGCGTAATCAGCGACAGCGCCAGTGCCAGCACCTTCGGGTCGTCGGTGAAGGCGCCCATGATGGCGCGGCCTCCGAAGATGAAGGTCAGCGACGACAGTATCATTATGGTCAGGATGATGTGGTATCCCGCCCAGGCGCGGCTGCGCATGGCGGCGCGGTTTCCGGCCCCGGCGGCATTGGCCACGCGCACCGAGATGGCCGCTCCGGCCGAGTAGTAGATGCAGAAGCCCAGTGTGCCCGTAATCACCACAATCTGGTAGGCGGCGAGGGGAATAGTGCCCAGTTCGCCCACCCAGATGGCGGCGATGCCGAAGGAGGCGGTCTCGAAGCACATCTGCATGGAGACAGGCAGCGAGGTGGCCACGATGAGGCGTACGTCGGCGAAGGTGAGCCGTGCCCGTCTGAAGCCGGGGCGGTAGGGGCGTCCGCGGCGCGAGGCGGCGAAGTACCATATCATGGCCACGCAGATGGCCATGCGCGAGGCTAAGGTGCTGATGCCGGCGCCGGTGAGACCCATCTCCGGGCAGCCGCCCACGCCGTAGATGAGCAGCCAGTTGCCCAGGACGTTGAGGACGTTGCCGCCGAGGATTATCCACATCGGCGCGAGAGTGCTCTCGATGCCGAAGCTCCATTGCTCGAAGACGTTGAACAGCGTCAGCGGCAGCATGCCCGCCAGGGCCAGCAGGAAGTAGGGGCGTATCAGCGGCAGCAGCTCGTCGGGCTGTCCGAGGCTGTCCAGACACAGATACAGTATTGTCATCACTGCCATTGTCAGCAATGCGAAGACAGTGTTGACGATGGCCGCCGAGCGCACCAGGGCGCCCGAGCGGTCGTGCTCGCCACGGGCAAAGAGCGCGCCGACAAGGGGCGTCAGACCCATCGTGAAGCCTATGCAGGCCAGGATGGCCACGTTGAACAGGTTGTTGACGAACGAGGCCGACGCCAGCGCCTCGGTGCTGTATCGTCCGACCATTATATTATCGGCGAAGCCCGTTGCAATGCTGCCTAACTGTCCGGCCAGGATAGGCCCGGCCAGCCTGAGAATAGTGCCGTATTCGCGGTTTCGTGTCATATTACAAAAAAGCCGCGCCCGACAGGGGCGCAGCCTTTCGGTTTTATTATGTTCTGATTAGTCGCGGCTGTCGCCGAAGAAGCGCAGCAGATACAGGAACATGTTGATGAAATCGAGGTAGAGGGTCAGGGCGCCGAGGACGGCAAGGCGGCCGGCGGCCTCGCCGGGAGCGGTGAGGGCCATTTCCTTGATCTGCTGTGTGTCCCAGGCAGTGAGGCCTACGAAGATGAGCACGCCGGCGATGGAGATTATCCAGCCCATGGTGTCGGAGCCTACGAAGATGTTCACCAGCGAGGCGATGATGAGGCCGATTAGCGCCATGAAGAGGAAGTTGCCCCAGCGCGACAGGTCGCGGTTGGTGCAGTAGCCGTAGACACTCATTGCGGCAAAGGTGCCGGCGGTGATGAAGAATGTCTTGGCGATGGACTCACCTGTGTAGGCCCAGAAAATGGGGAAGAGCATAAGTCCGTTGATGACGGCGAAGAGGATGAACAGCGCCATTGCCGTGGCGGTGCTGAGCTTGTTGATGCCGGCGCTGACGCCGAAGACGATGCCGAGCTCGGCGATGATGAGTACCCACATCGCCCAGCCGTTGTCGGCGAAGAAGTTGATTACGCTGCCGTTGCTTGCGCAGAAGAGCGAGGTGAAAGCGGTGATGAGCAGACCGAGGGTCATGGTCAGGTAGACACGCTTCATCACATTGCTGACCAGTGAGCCCGTGACGTACTGGGGCTGCTGGTTGTACTGGCCGTACTGTTGGTTGTTGTACTGGTTGTATTCCATAAAATTTGAGGATTGAGTATTGTTTATGAGTTTATTGACAAACAGGTGTCACATGCGTTCGGGCACACGGATGCCGAGGAGCGACATTGCCGTGCGCACCACACGTGCCGTCTGCTCGCTCAGCGCCAGGCGCAGGCTGCGCACGGCGGCGTCGGGCTCGTGCAGAATCTGATGGTCGTGGTAGAAGGCGTTGTAGCCCTTTACCAGGTCGTAGGCGTAGTTGGCGATCATCGCGGGCGAGTAGCTGCGTCCGGCCTCACCGACCACGGAGGGGAAGGCGGCGAGCTGCTGTATCAGCGCCGTCTCCTTCTCGTCGGGCTGTACGCCGCTGTAGTCGACGGGCTTGAAATCGGCGTTCTTGCGCATTACCGAGCGTATGCGGGCGTAGGTGTACTGGATGAAGGGGCCGGTGTTGCCGTTGAAATCGATTGACTCCTTGGGGTTGAAGGTCATGTTCTTGCGCGGGTCCACCTTGAGCAGGAAATACTTGAGGGCGCCCAGGCCCACCGTCTCGGCTATATCGTCGATTTCGGCGTCGGTGAGGCCGTCGGTCTTGCCCATTTCCTGAGCCACCTGACGGGCCGTGTTCACCATCTCGGCCATGAGGTCGTCGGCGTCGACGACGGTGCCCTCGCGGCTCTTCATCTTGCCCTCGGGGAGCTCCACCATGCCGTAGCTGAAGTGCACGAGGTCCTTGCCCCACTTGAAGCCGAGCTTGTCGAGGAGTATCGACAGCACCTGGAAGTGGTAGTTCTGCTCGTTGCCGACAACGTAGATCATCTTGTCGATGGGGTAGTCGGCGAAGCGCAGCTTGGCGGTGCCTATGTCCTGGGTCATGTACACCGACGTGCCGTCGGCGCGGAGCAGCAGCTTGTGGTCGAGGCCTTCGCCGGTGAGGTCGGCCCATACCGATCCGTCGTCCTTGCGGTACATGATGCCTTCCTCGAGGCCTTCCATGACCTTGGACTTGCCCTCGAGGTAGGTGTTGCTCTCGTAGTATATCTTGTCGAAGCCGACGCCCATGCGGCGGTAGGTCTCGTCAAAGCCGTCGTAGACCCACTGGTTCATGGTCTCCCACAGCTTGCGCACCTCGGGGTCCCTGGCCTCCCACTTGCGCAGCATCTCGCGGGCCTCGAGCATCAGGGGCGATGCGGCCTTGGCCTCGTCCTCGCTCATGCCCTTGGCCATCAGCGCCTTGACCTCAGCCTTGTAGTGCTTGTCGAATTCCACATAGTAGTCGCCGATGAGGTGGTCGCCCTTCTTGCCCGTGCTCTCGGGCGTGGCGCCGTTGCCCCATTTCTGCCAGGCCAGCATGGACTTGCAGATGTGGATACCGCGGTCGTTGACGATGTTGGTCTTGACCACGCGGTTGCCGCAGGCGGCCAGGATCTGCGACAGCGAATAGCCGAGCAGGATGTTGCGCAGGTGTCCTAAGTGCAGGGGCTTGTTGGTGTTGGGCGACGAATATTCCACCATCACCAGTGGCGACTCTTCGGTGGCCTTGGTGATGCCGTAGTCGGGCGTGGCGGCGATGTCGGCCAGGAGCTTGCTCCAGTTGCCGGCCTTGATGACGATGTTGAGGAAGCCGCCGACAGCGTTGGTGCCCTCCACCTCGTCGACGTTGTCCTCCAGCCATTTGCCAATCTCGGCGGCCACGACAGCCGGGGCCTTGCGTGCGGCCTTCACCCACGGGAAGACCACCACCGTCAGGTCGCCGGCAAACTCCTTGCGCGTCTCCTGCAGCTGCACCTTGTCGGCGGGAGTGTCCACGCCGTACAGCTCCTTGACAGCCAGGCTGACACCCTGGCCCAGTTTCTCCTCTATAGTCATATATCGTAAATTTGCTTGTATTGGATGTTTTGGATGTTATTGATGCAAAGTATGTAGCGCATATGCCGTATCCGGCGTATGTATCGTATCTTTTGGATATTACAACCATCCCATGGTTTAATCCTCAGAACTGCAAAGTTACAAAAACTTTGCCAAACCCCCTACTCCCGACATTTTTCGTCAATAAATCTCAACACTATTGGATGGTTTCTTGCCGGTATCGGCAAGTTTTTGCGGATTTTTGACGGGTTTTCAGGTAAAAGCTTGCCGATAGGGGATGTTTCCGAGGCTGACGGGACGGGTGAGAATTTGTGGGGGGCTGGGGAGTGGGAATTGTTAAAATCGGGGTGTAGTGAGGTGAAGTTTTAGACATTGTTACGCGTATGCGTGGAAAATTTTTGATTTTTTTGGCAAATGTTTTTAACTTTGCGTGATAATTGCGCAGTTTTCGCAATGATTGACCATACAAACCGATACCATCACGAAAATCTGAAAGAATAATCCAAATTTAGTAATCTGAAAAATTCCAACCGGTAGAGAAAATCCAACCAATAGCCGGTGTGAAATTTCCATCACCAATCAAAGAGAAAATTCCTGCCGGCAGTCATAGAAAAATCCTTGCCAATAAATTTAATCCTAAATAGTCTTACATGAAAAAATTATTCACCTTCCTTGCGATACTTTTCGCGACATGGAACATCGCAGGCGCCACCAGTATTCTGGGGCAGCCTCAGATTTCGGCCGAACAGGCGTATCAGTTCATCAAGGCCACGCGCCCTGATGCTCAGTTTACCCGTGAAATGGCCCAGGCCTATATCAACATAGGCAAGAAGATGGGACTGCGTGGCGACATCGCCATCTGCCAGTCCATCTGGGAGACTTCGTGGTTCACCTATACCGGCGGCACGGCGGTAACGGCCAGTGACCACAATTACTGCGGCCTCGGCGTTACGACAAAGGGCGAAAAGGGCTGCCAGTTCAATACAGTAGAAGAGGGTGTGACCGCGCAGTTTGTGCATCTGTGGGGTTATGCCACCACGGCAAACCTTCCCGCCGGTTTCAGCACAAGCCAGGACCCCCGCTGGAGTGCCCTCGTCAGCGCCGGCAAGCACGGCTGCTCTCCCACATGGGAAGGTCTGGGCAACGGCCACTGGGCAGCGGCCTCGGGTTACGGCACCAACATCATCGGCACTTGGAACAAGATGAAGGCCTATCAGTATACCGAGCCCAAGCTCACGGCCTCCGAAACGACCTTTACCATCACTGCCAAAAAGGGTCAGACCTCGCCGGTAAAGGCTGTCAAGATTACTGCAGAAGGCCTTTCATCCGCTATCAGTGTTGTGGCAAACGCCTCAATCCTTAAATTCTCAAAAGCTTCGGGATGGGATGACTTTACCGGAGGTACCCTCAATATAAGTGTCGACACCAACCGAAATCCCGCCACATACAACGGCGGCTACATACGTGTCTATTCGGGCTCGCTTGAGGTAAAAATCAACATAACCGTTGTCATTGAATCGGATGGTACCGGCGGCGATGACCCCGACCCCGATCCGACCCCAACCGAGAAAGGCGTTTATGTCAATCCTGAGTCGCTTTCGTTTACTGTTGCTCAGAACTCAACCTCGCCCGTCAAGACGGTCAAGGTTACCGGTATAGACCTCACTACCGATATCTCTGTCAACTCAGGCACTAAATATGTCATTGTCGCAAAGGGCAGCGACTGGAACGCCCGCACCGGCGGCACGCTCAACATCACTGTAGATACGAGCCGGGCTCCCGGTACATACGAAGGCGGATATTCGTTCGTCGCTGTAAAGTCTACGGATGCTTATAGCCTGCGGATCCAGGTCTCGACAACCATCACCGAACCGGGCACTACTCCCGTTGAAGACCCCGTGATTTCGACTAATCCCGAAACCCTCTCGTTTGATGTCGTAAAGGGTGAGACCTCGGCCGTAAAGACCGTAAAGGTCGTTGCTGAAAACCTCACCCAGGACATGTCGGTAAACCCCAATACAAGCGACATCACTGTCACGAAAGGCTCAGACTGGAACGCCCGCACCGGCGGTACTCTCAGTGTCACCGTAACCTCCAACCGCGAGGCCGGTACCTACGAGGGCGCTTATATCGCCGTTGCCTCCGGAAGCACCCGCAAGCAGGTGTCAGTCAATTATAAAGTCAGCGTACCGGATCCCGACCCCGTAGACCCCACTCCCGTAGTCGACGAACTCGGTGACCTCACCGAGGTATGGCACTACTCGACCAAGAAGAACAACCTGCCCGGCTGGTTCGACACCGCCAACTTCACACGCT
>JBJEDC010000009.1:0-5172 GCA_051871645.1 Muribaculaceae bacterium
CCTTTGTCTGCACTGACAACAACATGAAGACTCTCGGTGTCCGCAACTGCAACGCCCTGCTCGACCTGGTATGCTCGTACAACGACCTCACCGAGCTCTCCGTAAGCGAGTGCCCCCGTCTGGACTTCGTGGACTGCTCGTACAACGACCTGACCACCCTCAACCTCTCCAACCAGACTTTCCTGCAGCGTCTGCTCTGCAACAACAACGAGCTGACCACCCTCGATGTATCGTTCGACCAGGCTCTTACCTACATCAACTGCCGCTACAACCAGATTATCGACCTGCGCACCATCGCCTGCCCCAACCTGACGATGATTGCCTGCCAGTGGAATTTCTGATAGTTCTGTCACAAACGGCTCGTACGCGGGCCTCATAGACCGCATCACCCCGGCCCGACCTCCACATCGGGCCGGGGTTTTGCGTAATTGTACAAATATTACTACCTTTGCACTTGAATTTGACCCGTCACGGTCTGTACATAAATCACATACGTCACATAAGATTACACACAAGAAAAACTTACAATATGGCAGTTGAACTTAAAGGCCTGACCAAGCGCCAGGATAATTATTCGCAGTGGTACAACGAGCTGGTTGTCAAGGCCGACCTGGCCGAGCAGTCGGCTGTGCGCGGCTGCATGGTCATCAAACCCTACGGCTATGCCATCTGGGAGAAGATGCAGCAGACTCTCGACCGTATGTTCAAGGCAACGGGCGTGCAGAACGCCTATTTCCCCCTGCTTATCCCCAAGTCGTTCCTGTGCCGCGAGGCCGAGCATGTCGAAGGCTTTGCCAAGGAGTGTGCGGTGGTGACTCACTACCGCCTGATGAACGACCCCAACGGCTCGGGCGTCGTCGTCGACCCGTCGGCAAAACTCGAGGAGGAACTAATCGTGCGTCCTACCTCCGAGACCATCATCTGGGGCACATATAAAAACTGGATTCACTCGTGGCGCGACCTGCCTCTGCTCATCAACCAGTGGGCAAACGTCATGCGCTGGGAGATGCGCACACGCATGTTCCTGCGCACGAGCGAGTTCCTGTGGCAGGAGGGCCACTGCGCCCACGCCACCGCCGAGGAGAACGAGGCCCGCACTGTCAAGATGATTGACACATACGCCGAGTTCGCCGAGAAATACATGGCCATGCCCGTCATCAAGGGTGTGAAGAGCGCCACAGAGCGTTTCGCCGGCGCCCTCAATACCTACACCATCGAGGCCATGATGCAGGACGGCAAGGCGCTGCAGAGCGGCACCTCGCACAACCTGGGCCAGAATTTCGCCAAGGCGTTCGACGTCACTTTCGCCAACAAGGAGAACAAGCCCGAATACGTCTGGGCAAACTCGTGGGGTGTGTCGACACGTCTCATGGGCGCGCTCATCATGACGCACTCGGACGACAACGGCCTTGTCCTGCCCCCGCACCTGGCTCCCATCCAGGTTGTCATCATTCCCATCTACAAGAACGCACAGCAGCTGGCCAACATCAGCAATGTCGTTGACCCCATCGTCGAGAAACTCAACAAGATGGGTATTTCGGTCAAGTATGACGATGCAGACAACAAGCGCGCCGGCTTCAAGTTCGCCGACTATGAGCTCAAGGGCGTGCCCGTCCGTCTCGTCCTCGGCGAGCGTGACATCGAGAAGGGTACCGTCGAGGTCATGCGCCGCGACACTCTCGAAAAACATGAGGCTCCCCTTGCCGGTATCGAGGAATATGTTCAGAAGCTCCTCGAGGAGATTCAGGACAACATCTATCAGAAGGCTCTCAAGCAGCGCGACTCGATGACTTACTACTGTGACTCGTACGACGAGTTCAAAGAGAAAATTGAGAACGGCGGTTTCTTCCTCTGCCACTGGGACGGCACTCCCGAGACTGAGGAGCGCATCAAAGCCGAGACAAAGGCTACCATCCGCTGTATCCCCCTCGAGGGCTACGACGACGGCCCCGGCTTCTGCATGGTAACCGGCAAGCCCTCGCCCCGCCGCGTGGTCATCGCCCGCAACTATTGATTGTTCCAAACACCAGGAAACAAAGCATCCCGGCTCACCTTAACGTGGTCGGGATGCTTTGTTTTATTTAGTATTGTCAACTGTGAGCCTGGGCGCACAGTTCGGCGGCTTTCTCCGCTACCTGTTCCATGAGCCATGAGGGCGTGCTGGTGGCGCCGCAGATGCCGATGGAACGGGCGTCGGAAAGCCATTCCGCTTTCAGATATTCAGGTCCGGGAATAAGCCATGAGCGCGGATTGGTGTCGTAGCAATGGTCAAACAGTATTTTGCCGTTCGAGCTTTTGGCCCCGGCGACGAAGAGGATGACGTCGTGGCGCGAGGCAAAGGCTCGCAGATGTCCGGCGCGGTTTTCGACGGAGCGGCAGATGGTGTCGGCGTAGTCGAAGCATACTCCCGGCTGCATGCGGCGGCCTATCTCGGTGATGATGTGCTGAAAGCCCTCGAGGCTCTTGGTGGTCTGCGAGTACAGCGACACCGGGCGGCTGAAGTTGATGCGGTCGAGGTCGTCCACGCTCTCTATCACCACGGCGTTGCCCTCGGTCTGGCCCACCAAGCCGTTCACCTCGGCGTGCATGCGCCGTCCGTAGATGACAATCTGGCAGTTGCTGCCCTCGGCCTTGGCCTTGTCGTAGGCGCTCTTTATGCGCTGTTGCAGTTTCAGCACCACGGGGCAGGTGGCGTCGATGATGGTGATGTTGTTGCGGCGTGCGGCCTCGTAGGTGGACGGCGGCTCGCCATGGGCGCGCAGGAGCACGCGGCTGTCGGGCAGGTGCTCAAGGTCGGCATGGCATATCGTCTCCATGCCCTTGGCTTCGAGGCGCTCCACCTCGGCGCTGTTGTGGACGATGTCGCCCAGGCAGTAAAGCGGCGACCCTTTCTGAAGCTCTTCCTCGGCTTTGGAGATAGCGTTGACGACGCCGAAACAGAAGCCCGAGCGCTCGTCAATCTCGATTATCGGCAATGTGTTTCCGGTCTGTGGCATAGGCAGGAGAGGGGCAAACGGTTTTTGTGTGGTTGGGTGGGGGATTACAGAGCTTTCAGACGCTCGGCCACGACTTTGTCGAGCCAGGCGTCCTGTTCGGCAATGGTCATGTCGGAGTTGTCGAGGTCGATGGCATCGTCGGCGCGGCGCAGGGGGCTCTCGGCGCGTGTCGAGTCGATGTGGTCGCGCTGTTCGACGTTGGCGAGGATTTCGTCGTAGCTCACCTTCTGGTCTTTCGCTTTCAGCTCTTCGTAGCGGCGCTGCGCGCGGGTGGCGGCGGGAGCGTTGACAAAAATCTTGAGCTCGGCGTCGGGGAAGACGGTGGTGCCGATGTCGCGGCCGTCCATGATTATTCCTTTAGACTTGCCGAAGACTTGCTGCTTGGCTACCAGGTCGTGGCGGATGGCCGGAATGGCGGCGACGTCGGAGACGTGTGACGACACTTCGATGTTGCGGATTTCACCCTCGACGTCCTTGCCGTTGAGCATGGCGTGCTGGCTGCCGTCGGGCTGGATGGCGAAGTCGATGTCGATAAGGGGCAGGGCCTTTGTCAGGGCGTCGGCGTCGACCTTGCCGTCGGTCTGTATCATCCCATGTTCAAGGGCATAGAGGGTAACGGCGCGGTACATGGCTCCGCTGTCTATATATCTGTAGCCTAAACGCTTGGCCAGCGCACGGGCCATGGTGCTTTTGCCCGAGGATGAAAATCCGTCAAAGGCGATAACTATTTTCGGTGTTTCTTTTTCCATTGTTCTGAAGAATATCTTCCACAAAAATACAAAAAATTAGGGGAACGCAAAAGCCTGCGCTCCCCTGATGTATTCTGGTCTGTCCGTTCAGTTTATTAAACTGTTGAGGTCGCAGTTTATGTTGACCATGAATGTAGTGGCGCCGGTGTGGGGCTGGGCGAAGGCTACACCAAAGCCGAAGCCTTTGACTTTGAGGCCGCCGGCTAGCGAGAAGCCGCTGAGGAAATTGCGTGAGTAGGTGCCCATGTCGGTGCGCGTCTTGTAGTTGTAGCCCAGGCCGAGGTGCCAGTTGGGGCTGGAGATGAGGTCGGCGCCGAAGACGAGGTGGCGGAATAGGTTGCTGCCGAAGCTGTCTTTTTTGACGGTCTCGCTGCTCTCGGTGCCGTCGCCGTGCTCGTAGTAGGGGAGGTGCCACTTTGTCAGGTTCCATGCCGTGACGCTGAAACGCACGGGGAAAGTGCCGAAGCTCTGCGACCAGCCTAGTCTGACGTCAATGGGCAGCTTGTCGTAATGGTCGGTGAAGCGTTTTACCTGGCCTCCGAGGTTGGCTACAACTGCCGACAGCGACAGGTCGCGCTCGGGGTCATAGTAGTTGATGCCGAGGTCAGTGGCGAGGACGAAAGCCGTGTAGTCGGCATAGCCGGAGTATACTAATTTCAGCGCTGCGCCGCCGCGAAGGCGGTCGTTGATGTCGTAGGAGTAGTTGACGCCGAAGCTGACGTCCTTGGGCGAGAAAGTGCCGAGGATATTGCCGAATTCGTCGGTCTCTTTCATCGAGCCATAGCCGAAATAGTGGATGAAACCGCCCAATGTGCCGTGTTCGCCGACGGTATGGGCATAGCGCGCGCCTGCGAAATTGCTGCCTCCGAGGTAGCGCATATAGCTTACTCCTACCTGATTGGACATCTCATGACCTAAGAGCGCCGGGTTCTGGTCAGCATTGAAGATGTCATCGTCGACAAGCGAGATGTTGACCCCACCCAGTCCGTATATGCGGCTCGATCCGGTGACATTCAGAAAGTTGTAAGCGACACTGCCGTCCTGTGCCCGGAGGGCCGGCACTGCCAGCGCCAGCGCCGCCAAAGCAGTCACGGCTCGTTTAGCAATCTTCTCTCTTATAATATATGTGCGCAAAAAGCGTTTCATAACATTCATTTACCCATATAAACGCATTTCGCCGCCTTTTATTGTGTGGTTTATTGTGTGTTTCATTATGCGTTTCATTATGTGTTTCATTATGCGTTTCGTTATGCTTTTTATTGTGTGGTCGCCCTTCCCCCGCCTTTTTGTTTCAGCCGGCGAGCTTCAGCGAGCGCCCCTCGCCCCTTACCCGCCTTTCAGCCTCAAAAAATGTCTCCAACTGTTAAAATGTATTAAATATTTCTCGTGTATTTTGTCATGTCAAAAACTTGCCGTACCTTTGCACT
>JBJEDC010000010.1:0-5116 GCA_051871645.1 Muribaculaceae bacterium
CTTGCATTCACACATTTATCCAAAAATCATGCACCGGGATTTCGGCTTGACCCAAATAAACCGAGTTTCGCAAGTTATCGATGAAAGACTACAAGCTTTCAACAAAAATTACGAATTAAAGCAGACCCTTATTGCGGGCTTTACGGCCATTTTTTTATATTTGCACCGTCATTCCCTCATAAAAATGTAGGAAGAGGACAATTATTCCCTCATAAAAGTGTTGCAAACAAGCATTTATTCCCTCATAAAAATGTAGGACATGAAGAGATTTATATATGAAGAACTGAAAAAATGGAAGCAGTCTGAGACGCGAAAACCGCTGATGATGTATGGTGCACGACAAGTGGGCAAGACCTATATCATCAAGGAATTTGGCGAAAAGGAATACGACAGCCTGGTGTATGTCAACTGCTATAAGAACGACCTCGCCAGGACCCTATTCAGCGGCAATGCCGATATCGACAGGATATTGGTGGGATTATCTTCCATGTCACACAAGTCGATCATTCCAGGGAATACACTCATCTTCCTCGATGAAATACAAGAGATTCCGCCCGTCATTTCCACGTTGAAATATTTCTGCGAGAACCGCCCAGACATCCATATCATCGTAGCCGGTTCCCTGCTTGGTGTGATGACTATGCAGGGAGAGTCGTTCCCTGTAGGCAAGGTGGATATCATGCACCTCTATCCCATGTCGTTCGAGGAATTCCTTGATGCTATGGGTGAAGGGAAGCTCGTGGACATTCTCCATTCCAATGACTATCAGTTCACAGACATATTTGCATCGAAATTTATTGACCTACTACGTCAGTACTACTTCACGGGCGGTATGCCCGAAGCCGTGAGAACCTATTGCGAGACAAAAGACCTTATCGCTGTACGCACCATACAGAAGAATATCCTTGCGGCATACGAGGCTGACATTGCCAAACACACAGCCTCTGAAACGCAGAGAGTGAGGATGGTATGGCAGTCCGTACCTGAGCAGTTGGCTCGCGAAAACAAGAAGTTCATCTATGGCGCGGTCAGGAAGGGGGCGCGTGCCAAAGATTTCGAAATAGCCATACAATGGCTTGTAGATGCAGGATTGGTGTATAAGGTCAACAGGGTGCGCGACCTGAAAGTACCCTTGCGCTTTTATGCCGACTCCAACGCATTTAAACTTTACTTGCTTGACGTTGGATTATTAGGAGCGATGACCGATGCCCCCTCAGCGAGCATTCTCATAGGTGACACTATCTTCAGCGAATACAAAGGGGCTTTCACCGAAAACTATGTGCTGCAACAAATTGTCACTATCCCCGACCGTCCCACCTATTATTACAGTAAAGACAATTCCACGCAGGAACTGGACTTCATCGTACAGAAGGATACGACCCTATATCCTATAGAAGTAAAGGCGGAGGAAAACGTGAAGTCGAAATCGCTTGCAGCATGTATCACGCACGATTTCAAGGACTATTGCCTGCATGGCATCCGTTTTTCTATGAAGGGATTCAAAGCACAAGATTGGATGACAAACATTCCACTTTATGCCGTAAGGGCTTTCATCATTTAAGAAGTTGAATAACCGACGCCATATCATTTGCGTTCAACAAAAAACAACGAGCATTCACGGACAATTCACGGACATTCGCGTTCAAAAAACATTTACGAGCATTTGCGGATAATTCGCGGACATTCGCTTTCAACAAAAAACTTGCACGAAAATTCGCGGACAATTCACGGACATTCGCGTTCAACAAAAATGAAGAACGCAAATGTCCGTGAATTGAAATCTATTTATTTACGAGCATCTCATCAAGATTCGCCTCTATCTGCGTTCTAAAACAAACAAACATTTACGGATAACCCCTGTACACAGAATCGTAATACCAGCGTAACCGTGCAGCAATATGCCCGTCGTTCCTTTGCAGCGGATTATTACAAACACTATAGGGGTGTTCTATAAATTAGGTTTTAAAGACCACCCCATGAGTGAGTTCATTTATTCCGGCTGCCTGCTGTTTTTTAGAGCGACCTTTTGCAAGTCTCGTCAGTCGCATAGCCCGCTATGCTCCATCCTCCACTTACAAAATGTCATCTCTAAAAATCCAGCATCCTGCTCGGCCTAATTTATAGAACACCCCTATATGCAAAAAGCAAAACTACTTCTGTTGGGTTCCTGCCTCTTATTAGGTACGGCTACCCAGGCACAGGAAGAAACGCCCGCCGAAGTATACTTTAAGGCCGGCAAACTGCATTTCCGTAGCAAGGACAACAATTTTCACCTGTGGTTCGACAACCGTGTGAACATCGAGTCGGCAGTCTATTCGCCGACAGAGAGTGTAGACGGGCTGACATCGAAGACGAACAAAGACCTGGAAGTGGACGACGGCAAGTTTCGGTTCAGTAACGGTACCGTCATACGCCGGGCACGATTCGGCATCAAGGCCACCCTGTATGAAAACTGGTTTGCAGAACTCGACGTGGACCTGGCCAATAATGAAGTGGAGATGAAGGACATGTTCATGGGTTACCGCTTCAACGAACACTACAACGTGAAACTGGGTAACTTCAAAGTGCCGATGAGCATGGAGCGCGTGACCAGTTCGAAGTATCTGATGGCAGCCGAACGGCCTATGCCGGTCGAAGCCTATGCCGATGGCCGACGCTTGGGATTGGCTGGTACAGGATGGGGAAAAGGCTGGTGGGCCTCGGCCGGTGTGTTCGGTCGCAGCGTAGACATCCTGCAAAAGGAGCGCAACCGAGGCAACGACGGCTATGCCTTTGCTGCCAGAGCCGCGCTGAGCCCTGTGAACAACGAAGACATGACCATACACCTGGGCGGATACGCCAACTACCAGGTGCCTTCCTACGAAGGAAACAGTAACCGCACGGTGCTCTTTCGAACGCTGCCAGAGAGCAGGGTTGACCACCGACGTTTTGTGCAGACCGAGATTGACAACGTGGACAACTACGTTACACTGGGCTGGGAACTGGGTTTCCGTTACCGCAAGTGGCTGGCCTATGGCGAATATATATTCAACACCATCTCACGTTACACCTACGACACGCAGAAGGCCAAGCTGCCGCTGAAGAATGCACAGCTCAACGGTTGGTATGCACAGGCTTCCTACATGATTCTGGGCGAAAACCGCATGTACAGTCCCGACGATGCCGAATTCGGACCGATGAAGACCCGCCGAAAGGGCGGCAATCTGGAATTGGCAGCTCGGGTGAGCCACATTGACATGAACGACTGGCACGACTCGCGCGCCTATATCACGGGCGGTGAGGCTACCGCCTGGTCGGCCTCACTCAACTGGTACCCTGTGAGCAACATCGTGGTCGGCCTGAACTACACGTTTACGGACAACGACAAGTATGCCGACTCCAAGGGACAGATTACGGCCAACGGCAAGCCGCTGAAGTATGCACGGCCCAACGGCATTGACTTCAGCACCTTCCAGCTGCGTACGCTCATTTCCTTCTAACACAAACAAACCATCTACCCATCATGCGAAAAAAAATCTTATACTTAGCTGTATGCGGCCTGACAGCCTTGTCGCTGGCAGGATGCAAAACGGACGAAGAACCGCAATGGACGAATGAGGACATCACTCCCGCTAACCCATCGGACGACAAGAACCCCAATGACGAAAAGCCGGAAGACACGGCCGACTTCAAGGCGGTGAGACTGAACGAGCTGGACGGTAACAAGCCGAAATTCATCGAACTGTACAACACCTCGGCACAGACCGTTGACATCAGCGGCATGAAGCTGCGCAAGAACGGCGATGAACTGATCTACGAGGCTCCACAGGGCACCCTTCTCGCTGCCGGCGCACACCTGGCATTGCTCTCTGACCAGACTGACTATACACTGGGCTTTACGTCGGGACTGTCGGCCAAGAAGTCTTTGCTGATTGAACTGCTCGGCCCGGACGGTTCGGTAATAGACGTGTTTGTCAACCCCAGCCAGGCTTCGGGCAACGTATGGGACGAGACTGACCCGAAATACAATGGCAACGATACGGGCGAGGCTTACGGCAGAAAACCCGACGGGACCGGTGAGTGGTATATGATTCAAAGCACGCAAGGGGCATCGAACAACAATGCTGCCACGTCAAAGAAGATTACTTGGTAACATACGCATTTAATAATAAAACAAAGACTATGCAAAAGTTTTACGCAATGAGAAATCTGGCCTTGTCGCTGGTGGCGGCATTGGCCATGCCTACAGCCATGCTGGCCCAACAGGAAAGCAAGGTATTGTTCTACGAATCGTTTGACAAACTGGACGGACAAGGCGGCAATGACGGCTACTTCGACAATGACGCTGAGGCCGGCGTTGAAGTTGGAGCCGAGGACCTCACATCGGCCGATGCGCTCGACAACACGGCCGACTGGGGCGACTTTGTCAAGGTTGCAATCTGCAACAAATGTGTGCGCATTGCCACCAAGAAGAACCGCGGCGAAATCACTACTCCGGCCTTTGCCTCTGACGGCAAGGCTACGCTCACCTTTCATGCTGCTGCCCAGCTGGGAGATGCTGTAACGTTGCAGGTGGAAGTTGTGGGCGAAGGCAAACTGACTTATGCCGGACAGACGGCGCAGTCCATCACCATCGACCTGCCCGAGAGTGAGGCTGGCGTGACTTCATTGGCTGCTCAGGTTTACACCATTGATTTGACCGAAACTACCGGCAACATCAGGCTGAAGTTCTCGACCGAATCGACCTCTGACCACAAACAGCGTGCCTACATTGACGAGATCAAGGTGGTGGCCGACACCAACACTTCGATTGCCAACCTGACCACTGCTCCCCAACGTACCGTGGTCTACGACCTCTTCGGCAGAAGGACGCAAATGGCCGGCAAAGGCATTTATATCGTTAATGGCAAGAAGGTCCTGTCCTTATAAATCATGCACAATTTATAGGTATTAGTCAATCACCCACGTTTTAGGATAACGTGAACGACCGTGAA
Source organism: Muribaculaceae bacterium (assembly GCA_051871645.1). Lineage (GTDB taxonomy): Bacteria > Bacteroidota > Bacteroidia > Bacteroidales > Muribaculaceae > CAG-873. The sequence continues at coordinate 4,974 of JBJEDC010000010.1, forward strand.
TGGTCTGCAAATGGAATGAATTATGTTTCTGAACATTTGCGACCATTCGCGGTCATTGTACGTTCAAAAAAAGAAGAACGCGAATTACGGCTCAAGCCGAAATCCCGGTGCATTTATAAAAATCGAGAGGGTAAAGTGTTAAG
>JBJEDC010000011.1:0-4920 GCA_051871645.1 Muribaculaceae bacterium
AGAGGCGGAAGGTCGTTTCTACAGCGGCTCGTTCGCCTTTGACTACGGCGCGATGCCCGAATACAACTTCTGGTACGGATTTACCCCGGGCAACGAGACCGAGAAAGACTTTGACGGCCTGGAGCATCAGTTCCGCTCGGCTCCCGGCGGTGCTTTCGACGGCAACAACTTCGCCGTCGCCTATCCGCAGGGCCAGGGTATTGTCGTCACCAACAACGCCGACGGTGTCGTCATCCCCGGCGTTTACCTCGCCAACAGCGCCTACGCATACTCGTCGATGCTCAACGGAGACGGATATGCACAGCCCTTCGCAAGTGGCAGCTGGTTCAAGGTAACCGTCAAAGGCACCAAGGCCGACGGCACATCGTCGTCGCTTGACTACTACCTCGGCGACTACCGCTCAGCCAACGAAGCTGACCGCTACATCTCCGACAAATGGGAATGGGTAGACCTCCGCAGCCTCGGCGCAGTGACTCGTCTCGACTTCTCGTTCGACGGCTCGGAAAAGGGCAGCTACGGTCTCAATACGCCCACGTATGTATGCATCGACCGCCTCGGCGCTCTCCCCGCCGACCTCGAGGCTCAGGCAATCACAGTCGGCAGCGACGGCTACGACCTCAGCTCTCTATTCGACCACGCTGCCGGAGTCACTGAGGTATACCGTCTGCACGCCAATGACAACACCGACGCATCCGTCGAGGGCCTGAACATCTCCGTTGATGGAAGCACTCTCAAGATGACTGCACCCGTACAGGCACGCGCAACCCGCAACGTTTCCGAACCCGTCGAGTTCATCGTCACGATGACCGCCGCCGGCCACTCGCAGCATACACTTGTACACGCCACCTACGACAGCACCCTCGGTGTGGAGGGCATTGCCGCCGCAGAGGGCACGGATATCTCGTACGCAGCAGGCAACCTCCGCGTCACCACTGACGCTACCGGCTACGACATCGAGGTCTTCAGCACCGCCGGCCTCCGTGTGGCTCACCACGCCGGCCTCAACGGCGCCACTACCGTCAGCCTCGCCGGCCTCCCGCAGGGCGTCTACATCGTCCGCGCCGTCGGTGCCACCAAGCGCATCGTGATTCGCTAATTTTTCATTCCATTATTGATTGGACAGTGGCTTCCCGCCGACCGGTATACACCGGCGGCCGGAAGCCACTTTTCGTGCGGTAAGGAACTTCCTCTTTGGCAATCTGCAAAATGTCGTGTCAAACAGGCCGTTTCTAACGTCAAAAGCAGGGATGTATCCTGGTTCATCCGCCAATAGGCCGACTTCCGGCACTCATTTTGCGGATGCTCCAAGGAGCATCCCTACATTGGCATGGTACAGCTAAATAACGACAAAGGCGCCCGGTGGGGGCGCCTTTGTTTATAGGGAGGTTGATGTGATTACTCGTTGGGGAGCTCGGTGACGGGGGTGTTGTCGATGTCGGCGACGGAAACGGTGTCGAGGACGTCGTCAGCACGGTAGCTGTCGTAGGGTGCGTCGCCGTCGGGATCGTCGGTGGCGCCGACTACGAGGTTGTCGTACATGCGCAGACCGGTACCGGCGGGGATGAGGTGGCCGCAGATGACGTTCTCCTTCATGCCCTCCAGGGGGTCGCTCTTGCCGTTGATGGCGGCTTCGTTGAGGACTTTGGTGGTTTCCTGGAAGGAGGCGGCGGACATGAAGCTGGAGGTCTGCAGTGCGGCACGGGTGATACCCTGGAGAATCTGCTCGGAGGTAGCGGGAACGGCGTCGCGTACTACGACGGGACGCAGGTCGCGGCGCTTCAGCAGCGAATTCTCGTCGCGGAGCTTGCGGGCTGTGATAATCTGGCCGGGCTTGAGGTTTTCGCTGTCACCGGCGTCGGTGACGACTTTCTTGCCCCAGATGCGGTCGTTCTCGTCCATGAAGTCTCGCTTGTCGACAATCTGCTGCTCGAGGAAATTGGTGTCGCCCGGGTCGAGGATGTTGACCTTGCGCATCATCTGGCGCACGATGACCTCGAAGTGCTTGTCGTTGATCTTAACGCCCTGCATGCGGTAGACGTCCTGGACCTCGTTGACGATGTACTCCTGGACGGCTGTCGGGCCCTTGATGTTGAGGATGTCGGCGGGAGTGATGGCACCGTCCGAAAGGGCTGTGCCGGCACGGACGTAGTCGTTCTCCTGGACGAGCATCTGCTTGGACAGGGGGATGAGGTACTTCTTCTCCTCGCCAAGCTTCGACACAATCGAGATTTCGCGGTTGCCGCGCTTGATTTTGCCGAAGTGTACCTCGCCGTCGATTTCGGCGACGATTGCGGGGTTGGACGGGTTGCGGGCCTCGAAGAGCTCGGTGACACGGGGCAGACCGCCCGTGATGTCACCGGCGTTACCTGTGGCGCGGGGAATCTTGATGATGGTGTCGCCGGGCTTGACCTCGGCGCCGTCCTCGAGCATGAGGTGTGCGCCCACGGGCAGCGAGTATGTCTTGATAATCTCGCCGGCGGCGTTGACGATGCTGGCCTCGGGGTTCTTGGTGCGGTCGCGGCTTTCGATGATGACGCGGTCCTCAAGACCCGACTGCTCGTCGACGTCGACGCGGTAGGTGGTGCCTTCGATGAGGTTGACGTAACGGATGTGACCGTGCTCCTCGTTGATGAGAAGGGCGTTGAATGGGTCCCATTCGCAGATGACGTCGCCCTTCTTGATGCTGTCGCCCGAGTTGAAGTAGAGCTTGGCGCCGTAGGGAATGTTGGCGTTGGTGAGCATCATGCCGGTGTGCGGGTCGACGATTCGCATCTCGGCCATACGGCCGATGACAACCTGTACGGGCTTGCCGTTGGCGTCGAGTTCCTCGGTGACGACGGTGCGGAGCTCGTCAATCTCGAGGGTGCCTTCGTAGCGGCTCTTGACGCTGTTGACGGCGGCGACGTTGGATGCCACACCACCGACGTGGAAGGTACGCAGTGTCAGCTGTGTACCGGGCTCGCCGATGGACTGTGCGGCGATTACGCCGACGGCCTCGCCGCGCTGTACCAGGCGGTTGTTGGACAGGTTGCGGCCGTAGCACTTGGCGCAGACGCCCTTCTTGCTCTCGCAGGTGAGTACCGAGCGGATTTCAACGCTCTCGATGGGAGAGGCGTCGATACGGTCGGCGGCGGCGTCCTTGATTTCCTCGCCGGCGGCCACGATGACCTCGCCGGTGGTGGGGTCGACGATGTCGTGTACCGATACGCGGCCCAGGATGCGCTCGCCGAGCGAGGCGATGATTTCGTCGTTCTTCTTGATGGCTGTGCAGACAAGGCCGCGCAGGGTGCCGCAGTCCTCCTCGTTGATGATGACGTCGTGGGCGACGTCGACGAGGCGGCGGGTGAGGTAACCGGCGTCGGCGGTCTTAAGTGCGGTGTCGGCAAGACCCTTGCGGGCGCCGTGGGTGGAGATGAAGTACTCGAGCACCGACAGACCTTCCTTGAAGTTCGCAAGAATGGGGTTCTCGATAATCTGACCGCCTTCGGCACCGGCCTTCTGGGGTTTTGCCATAAGGCCGCGCATGCCGGCGAGCTGACGGATCTGGTCCTTGGAACCACGGGCGCCGGAGTCGAGCATCATGAAGACGGCGTTGAAGCCCTGGTTGGCCTCGGTCATCTGCTTCATGAGGATGTCGGTCAGTTTGGAGTTGACGTGTGTCCAGATATCAATAATCTGGTTGTAGCGTTCGGTATTGGTGATGAAGCCCATCGAGTAGTTGTTCATCACTTCCTCGACCTGGGCGTAGCCCTCGTCGACGATGGCTTTCTTCTCGGCGGGAATGATTACGTCACCGAGGTTGAAGGACAGGCCGCCCTCGAAGGCCATGCGGTAGCCGAGGTTCTTGATGTCGTCAAGGAACTGTGCCGAACGGGGGATACCGCACTTCTTAATGACCTTGGCGATGATGTTGCGGAGGCTCTTCTTGGAGATAATCTCGTTGACGTAGCCGATTTCCTCGGGGACGAAGTCGTTGAAGATGACGCGGCCGACGGAGGTCTCCACTTCGTGCTGTACCTTGTTGCCCTCCTCGTCGACATCGTTGACGATGACCTTGACGGGGGCATGGAGTGTCACGCGGCCTTCGTTATAGGCGATATGGGCCTCTTCGGGGCCGTAGAAACGGGTGCCTTCGCCCTTGTCGCCCTTGCGGAGCTTGGTGATATAGTAAAGTCCCAGTACCATGTCCTGCGAGGGCACGGTGATAGGAGCGCCGTTGGCGGGATTGAGGATGTTGTGGGCGCCCAGCATAAGCATCTGGGCCTCAAGAACGGCCTCGTTGCCCAGGGGAAGGTGCACGGCCATCTGGTCACCGTCGAAGTCGGCGTTGAATGCGGTACAGGCCAGGGGGTGCAGCTGGATGGCCTTGCCCTCGATCATCTTGGGCTGGAAGGCCTGGATGCCGAGGCGGTGCAGTGTCGGGGCACGGTTGAGGAGGACGGGATGACCCTTCATGACGTACTCGAGGATGTCCCATACGACGGGCTCCTTACGGTCCACGATGCGTTTTGCGCTCTTGACGGTCTTGACGATGCCGCGCTCGATGAGCTTGCGGATGACGAAGGGCTTGTAGAGCTCGGCGGCCATGTATTTGGGGATGCCGCACTCGTGCATCTTCAGCTCCGGGCCTACGACGATAACGGAACGTGCCGAGTAGTCGACGCGCTTACCGAGGAGGTTCTGACGGAAGCGGCCCTGCTTGCCTTTCAGCGAGTCGGACAGCGACTTGAGGGGACGGTTGGCGTCGCTCTTGACGGCCGACGACTTGCGCGAGTTGTCGAGGAGCGAGTCCACGGCCTCCTGAAGCATGCGCTTCTCGTTGCGGAGGATGACCTCGGGAGCCTTGATTTCGATGAGGCGTTTGAGGCGGTTGTTGCGGATGATGACACGACGGTAGAGGTCGTTGAGGTCGGAGGTGGC
>JBJEDC010000012.1:0-4905 GCA_051871645.1 Muribaculaceae bacterium
CCCGTTGCCAGGAAATACTGCTCGTTGGCAGAAGCTATAGCATACATATATCCCAGGGGAGTATTCTCTTCAGACATAAGTGTCGCACTGTTGACATACAGTGTGGTGTCAACTTCATTTGCCGAGAAATGGGAAGAGACCAACAGACACCCGTCCTGTTCCATGCTCGGCAGAGAGGCTAACTCGCTGTTTGTGAAATACAGCAGGCTGCCCGGTTTCCCTGCTACGACAGACATCACATCTGTCTGGCTTGAACGGTTTATCAGCATGCACCGTTTGATGCCACTCGAATCCTCGGGAAGGTGGAATGTGCGTGACAGCTGTCTGGAGAAGAAGTATGTGCCCAATATGACCGCCAACATGAAGATGCAGAAAACATACTGAATGACAAGCACGACGCTGCGGCCCGTGTGGCCCGCATGGTTGCTGCGACCTGCCGTCATGCCAAGAGGCGCATGGAGGGTGCGGCGCACTGCAAGAGCTGCTACGCCAAGAGTCAGCAAGGTGGAAAGCAGGGAAATCCACAACTCGCGGCGGTAAACGATATCCAGGTCAACATATAACGAGTTATCCATCATTATATACAGAACCGGCAAGGCATAGTCTGCTACAACCGTGGTAAGGCTCAGGGCAACCATCGTTGTGACCCCGAACACAATGGCCACTTCGATAGCCAGAAGCCAGAAGAGCTGCCAGGGTCTTGCTCCTACACAACGGCGCAAAGCCATCTCACGGCTGCGAAGGCTGAACAGCTGCAACTGCATCTTCAGGAAACCCGACAGACCGATAATCAATACAATGCTGCCCAGAAACATGAAAAGGCCACAAAGCGCAAGCGTCTTCAATATGAATGATGTTTCATCTGATTGACGGATCAGCGGATAACGGTCGGTATAGAGTTTCTGAAGGTCCGCGGATAGTTCTTGCCAGTTCTTCCCCTCTGCAAGGGCTATATCCATCCAATGGACTGATTCCTTGAACTGGCTCAGGAAGGGCGTGTCGCTGACAACGAACATACCTTCGAGCTGTCCACGCAGATTGGAGCGGACTACATCGTTGACGGGGCCGGAATAGGTGCGGTCGGCCCGGACGCTTGCAAACCACCCTACAGGATTTGTCTTTTCTCCGAGTGTCTTCCTCCACAACCCGTCGGACATGATGATTGTGCCAGGTTCAAGGTGTGTGATTGGTTTGCCTGTGATGGCTGAGCGGAAGTCATAATGCCGGAGGTATTCCGGGCTGATGGCTGTCAGGGAACCTTGCATTTCCCATTCTCTGCCTTCAAGGTCCGTAAGTGTCCATTTGGCCTCCAAGTTAGTCTCTTTGAAAAGAAGGTAGCCGATAGAGGCGGGTTGCTGCTCTGTCAGTTTTTTGAATGCTGCCCGGTCAAATGGTCTGGCTCTGAAATCTTCTTTGTCTGTCAGAAAATGAACCCGGACGGATTTATAATTGTCTTCATAGTTCAGCGTCCATACGCCAGATACAAAGTGAAAAGTCATGGTGAAGCAGACGATGCCGACAGCCAGACACAGGATGCTGATGGCATTCTGTACCTTGTACTTCATCAGATTGCGGACCGACGTGCGAAGGTCGCTGAGAAAGAGTCTTTTGTCCATATTATTTATCTAAGGTTTGTTTCATTGTCATTTTATCACCAGTTCCTCTATGTCGCCCAGTTTGTCGTAGCCGTTCACCAGCACCCTGTCGCCCGGCTGCAGGCCGGAGAGGATTTCATACTGCTGCGGGTTCTGCCGTCCTATCTCTATCGGAGTCTTGCGTGCCGTATGGCCGTCGGGCGAGAGGCGGTAGATCCATCGGCCAGAGGTGTGCTGGTAGAAGTCGCCGCGGGGGATGATGAGGGCGGCCTCAGGCTTGCCCAGCTCTATCTGCACGCGGTAGCTCTTGCCCAGACGGATGTTGGAGGGCTTGCTGGCGGTGAAGACGAGGTCGCACGTGAAGTTGCGGTCCTTCACCTCGGGCACCACCCTGCTGATGCGCAGGGGGAACTTCTGCTCCTGATACTGGATGCTGGCGGGCAGCCCCGTGGTGATGCGGTCGATGTAGTACTCGGAGAGCGAGGCACGCACCTTGTACTCCGTGAGTACCTTGATTTCCCCCACGCTTGTGCCCGACGCCACCTGCTGCCCCAAGGTGACGTTGAGGAAACTGAGCTGTCCGGCCACCGTGGCACACACGGCGAGATTGTGGATGCGATCGGCCGAACGGGACAGCTTTCGCATGGAAGCCTTGCGGTTGGCTTCCACCATTTCCCGCTTGAGGAGCGTGCATACAGAATCGTGCCGGAGGCTCTGCAACTGCAGTTCCACTTTTCTGCGCTGGTAGTTGTAGTCCTCCTCCAGCACCTCCAGTTCCGCCTTGCTCTTGATGCCCATCCGGCACTCCTCGCGGCTCTGCTGAAGGGTCTTTTCGAGCGAGGCCATCTGATGGGCGGCATCCAGTGCCTGCTGGCGGAGCGTGAGGGAGCGTTGCTCCATCTCTATCTCCTGCTCGCGGTAGTTGCGCTGCTGGTTTTCCCATTCTGCCTGCTCCTCGTCGATGGTGCGGAGCAGTTCGGGATTGGAGAGCACCAGGATGGTGTCGCCCACCTGGAGCATGGCACCATCCTCGGCCACGATGCGCTCTACGTAGCCGTTTTCCTGCGCATTGAGCCGTATGGTCTGGATGGGGCCCACGAGGCCTTCCACATCAACGTATTCCATGAAGGGGGCTTCGGCCACATTGATAATCTTGTATTCCTCGGCATCAATCTTCAGCTGGCGCGGGCCCAGCGAAAGAACGATGGCATAGACGGCAAAGGCCAGAAAGGCAATGCCCGTGAGGAGGTGGTAGAGGTACTTTCTGTACCAGGGTCGGGGTTTGAGCTGGATGTCCATTGTATATATATATAATGTATAATGTCAATCGAAGGCCTTCTTCAGACGCTCCATGTCGAAATCGAAGTTGTAGAAGCCGCCCATGCGGTATTCTTCGTTCACGCGGCGGCCGTCGGGCGTGATGGTTTCATAGTGCGGGATGCCGTTGAAGCGGAAATACTCCTGCAAGCGGCTGAACTCAGTATTAGAGATGCATATCGTCTCTTCGTCGGCCAGCCATTCCTTCACGTAGTTGTGGTATGCCTTGCTGCCTTCGGCCGTTTCTTCGCCCGCAATGAACACGAGCTTCACGTCGTCGCGCTTCGCCACCTCCGCGCGCAGCTCCTTGCTGCTCTGTATGGTACTGCGGCAGGGACCGCAGCCCATGCCCCAGAAGTCAATCAGCAGATAGCGACCAGGATAACGGGCCAGGAGCGAACGGATAAGCTCGGCGGGCTGGCCTTCGGGCAGCGGTGTGGCAGGTTCGGTGTACGACTGACGGTAGGCATGGTAGTCCTCGGCATGGCGACGGACGGCTTCGTGGGTGAACGATTCCAGACAGTAGGGCAATACGCTGTCGCCTCCCATTTCCCGCCACAGGCTGTAGCTGCCCAACATGCTCTGATAGTTGCACAACTGCGCCACCAGGCTGTTTTCCTGCTCGCCCATCATGGCCCGCAGTGTGGCATATCTGATGTCGAGTTCCGCCTTCTCATTGTCTGAAAACTCCTTCTCGTCGCTACTTATGACGCGAGATACCTGCTTTTGAATGGCTGCGCCCACGGGCCAGGCATATTGCATACGGTTGAGCAGCACATCGAAGGAGCTGCTGGCCGTGAGCAGGGGATTGTCGAAATCGATGCGGCTCAGCAGTCGGGCGTAGAACTCCGTGCCCGTCAGCGTGTCGCGCTCCAGACTGTCTATAGCTGTGGGGTCGCCAACAAGGGCGAACTGTTTGTTGAGGGCATAGTCCATCACGTTTGTGGCAAAATTCACCTGTGCGTCGGCCATGGCCAGTTGCCTTTCCATCGGCGTGAAGCCATTGCGGACGGCCTCCTTATGCAGGCGATAAGCAATAAGCTGCCACTGCTTTTCTGCCAATGCCTCGGCCTCGTCCGGTTTTCCATCGAAATTGTAAAGGGAAAGCATTCTGCTAAAGTCCAAGTCTGTCCTCAGCCACCGCTCCACCGCCTGGCTGCTGCCACTGTGGTAGTCGCAGCGGTACAGCCCATCGTCTCCTTTGCGCACAGTCACATCGATGGTGTCGCCGGGGCGGGCGAATACTTCGAGATAACGCATACCCGGCAATGCCTTGTCCAAACGGAACGAATGCTGCTGGGGATAATCCACTTTCCATTGCTTCTCAAACGTGCCGTCGGAGCGTATGTCGGCCACCATGACCAAATCATACTTATCGAACACGCCTTCGTAGGACATTTCGAGCTGTGAGGGAAAACCAGCCTCAGCGCTGTAGCCCTCAATGCGTCCGCGAAGGGTCACGCTGTCGGTCGTGAACCAGTCAGAAAGTGCGGGAAGAGCATCTGCATCGGCCAGTTCTTCCATCGTCTTCATCCGCAGCTTGCGCTTTCCGTCGTGGATGCCCAGCAGCATGAAGGCCCCCTGCCCGTCGTACTCGATGAAATCGAACACCCGTGTGCGTCTGGGCAGAGGCTCGAAGTGGAGTGTGAAGTCGGTGGTTCTGTCGGCAGGCGAAGTCACCCATGTGTCCATGGGCAGTCCCTCGGCCGAGCGCAGGGGATAGCGGCGGTTGTTTTCGTCCGTCAGATAGCATGTGCCACTGATGCGGAAATTACGGCCGGCGGGATAGTAGAGCGTGAAGCGGACGGTGGTGGCCGTGTCGGCAAACACCACTTCACATGCCTTGAGTCCGCCGCCCGACACATTCGCACATCCCAGCGCATCCGGGTTCTTCACGATGCGTCTGGCACGGACGGGGGCGGCCACGGCAAGGAGGCCGCACAGGAGAATCATTGTCAGTTGTCTCATTGTTCTTGTTGTTTTTTATATAGGT
>JBJEDC010000013.1:0-24892 GCA_051871645.1 Muribaculaceae bacterium
TTATGTTTTACAACAGGTTATAAAAAGAGGCTATGCCTATTTTGACACAGCCTCCAGTCATAAGTCTTATGCGGAGGTCAGTATCCGAGTATAGGGTTTCTGCCACCACAGTTAGCTGTTATTCGTTTGGTGATTGCTTCTGTCCGAGCCTTGCGCTCCTCAATGCGATGGCGTTCTTCTGCACTAAAATCCCCTCGGAGAAGCTTCTCCAAGTTCTGAAGGAAACGAGCGACATCCTCTCGTTCCATCGGGGGATTGGGTATTGAACGTATCATAGCTTCAATGGTTTGTTCGCAAAGTTACGACAAATTTTTATTACCACAAATTATCAGGCACTTAAATTGATGCCCTTTGAATTATTAACGTATATACAAACGGGAATGTTGTAAAAACAAACAGGACGCCTTCTCACGAGGACGTCCTGATGCCGTTTTAATAACTTAAAACAATTACATAACTAACATAAAACACATTTTTCTTTGTCAATTTCATCAGTGATATTCAAATAGCACGAATATTTTTTGAAGAATAAGACATGAAAAAATACTAACAATCTATACTAACCCTATATAGTTTGATTTCAGAAGTTTACCCTTTCATCACGTGTGCTTTTCGACTCTTGGCATCCCGTACTGTGTCTTGCGGTTAAGGGGGAGCGGGGCGGCTTGGGGTCGCGGCGTTCTCTTGTCCTTTGTCCGGCAATGTCAGGGTGGGGTGTTTTCAAGTCAGGATGATGATCGGTTTACCCTCAAAAATCTTTGTCGGTGCCATCTCGGTTTTGACAATGCAAAGATACGTACAAAAGGCGGGTGCTCCAAATGCTCTTAACATTCTTTATATATGATGATTGGCCGAATTTTGCCTAATGCATTGAGCGTCAGGAAAAAGCCTCCGATTACATATTTTGACTTTAATGTCTGTTTAGAACTTTAACACTTTTGATTTTGCAATTATGAAAGTAAAATTGCCATAATTGTAACAAATCAGAATTCAGAGGCCGATTTTCATTATATCTTCTTCAAAAGTGTCGCGGTTGATGGCGCGGTTGCGCAGTTTGTTGCGGTAGGCGTAGATGGTGTTGACCGAGTAACCCTGAATCTGGGCGATGCGTCCCGAGTCCTCGAGTCCCATGCGCATGAAGGCAAGGATGCGCAGGTCGGTGTTGAGGCGCTCGCCTTCGCGCAGCTCGATGCGCTTGTCGGGCTGCAGCAGGGCGTTGACGTCGCGCACGAAGGTGGGGTAGATGTTGAGGAAGGCGTCATCGAAGACGCTGAAGAAGGCCTCGGTCTGCTCGTTCATCAGAGAGACGCCCTGAAGCATCCGCGTCACTTCGTCGGTTTTGCCTGCGGCAAGTTTGTTGCATGCCGACAGCGAGAACTGGCGCATGCGGTCCATGTATTGCAGACACAGCGACAGGAACTGCGACATGTGAATCTCCTTTTTCTGGTTGGCGAGGCTGAGGTCGTGACGTGCTGCGCGCAGCTTGTGTGTCTCGCGCCGGGCGCGCAGGAGCATCATCACTATTATCACCAGAGTCACCGCCAGCGCTATCAGGGTTATGGTGAGGCCGTGGCGGCTTTGCTCGAGCGTAGCCACATGGTCGCCTTGAATAAGCGGCGCCGCTGTCGACGCCTGCATCTTGCGCGCCTTCACTGCCGAGCGGTTGGCGTCCTCGGCGGCTATGTGCATGTAACGGTAGGCGCGGTCCTCGTCGCCGATGCTGTGAAGGGCCATGGCGAGGTTGTGCAGCGACGGCAGGTCGACGCTGCCGCGGTGTATGTCGGCGCCGATGGCCAGGGTGAGGTAGTGGATGTATGCCTGCGTATCGCCCTTGAGCTTGGAGGCGCGGGCGAGGAGGCTGGCCGAACGGCTGCGGATGTGCGTGTTGCCGGACTCTGTCTGTAGGACGTCGCGCAGAATGGTGGCGGCCTCGTCGTAGCGGCCTTGGTTCATGAGGTGCTCGCCGAGGGCCATGCGGAAGTTGTTGTCATCGGGCCCGTTGCGCAGGGCGTTGAGGTAGAGGCCCTGATAATATGCCACCTTCTCCTGCAGGAGTTCCGGCTTGCGCGGGCTGTCCTGAAAGAAATCGGCCATATTGTAATATATGTCGCGGCCGTAGCGGTAGTAGTCCACCATCTGCTGGTGCGAGAACAGCGTGGTGTCGACATCGGCGTACATGTTTGTGGCGTCCTCAAAGAAGCATCCCAAAGGCAACACGGCAGCGAGACGCATGCGGCTGAGGTTGAGGTTGAGGCTGTCGCTGCTGATATCCATCGCACGCTCGAAGAAGACCATTGCCGAATCGCTGTTGATGTCCTCGTAGGCGTCGCCGAGAGCGCGGAAGTTCTCCGATGTGGGCTGGCCGTTTGCCTTGGCTCTGAGCGCGTCTATGCGTTTGAGGCGTATCGCCATCTCGTCGTTGCGGTTTCCCAGCAGTTTGTCAAGCTGTTCGAGGTCGGCGATGACGCTTTTGTTCGGTCCTCGCTTTTTGTCGGCCCGGGCAGTGCAGGGGCACAAAAGCAACAGCGCCAGCAACATAGACGTCAGAGCACGGACAAGCGGAAAACGGCAGCAACTAAGCATTGAGATAATCAGGTCTGATGGTTATTCGGTCTTCAAGACAAAGGTAGACAAAAAGCGGGTAAAAACGTAGAAAAAAAGTAGATAAAAACGTGCTGAAAAATTTTTTTCGGACAAGATTTGGCCATGTCAAATAAAAGCAGTAACTTTGCAGACGCAAAGCCGGTAAAGGCAATGGCTCATTAGCTCAATTGAATAGAGCATCTGACTACGGATCAGAAGGTTACAGGTTTGAATCCTGTATGAGTCACAAAAGCCGGCCAAGCATGGCTCATTAGCTCAATTGAATAGAGCATCTGACTACGGATCAGAAGGTTACAGGTTTGAATCCTGTATGAGTCACAAGTAAACCGGCATCCCGATTGGGACGCCGGTTTACTTGTGTGTGCCTTTTAACGAGATGTGTCAGCGTAACCTGAATGTAGGGACATGCCTTTGGCATGTTGAGCCTGCGGGGCGGGACGTTTGGCAGACTAAACATCGCAAAGCGATGTCCCTACATTATTAAAATTCAAAAGTTTGACACAGGGACTTGTCTTTACGGCTTACTCGCCGAGGAGTTTGGCGAGGGAGGCGGAGAGCTCTTCGCCGACCTGGTCGCGGAAGGCGATGGTGCCGTCACCGTTGAAGACAACAATGCAGGGGATGCCGTTGATGCCATAGGCGTCGGTGGGGGCGGTCTGGCCGTTTACCCAGATTTCCCAGGGAAGTCCAAGCTCCTTGATGGCATTGAGGGTATCGTCGGGTCCGTCCCAGACGGCCACGCCGAGGACTTTCAGGCGGTCGCCGTATTTCTCGTTGATGGCCTTGAGGTTTGGCATCTCGCGGCGGCAGGGACCGCACCACGAGGCCCAGAAGTCCACGAGGACGGGCTTGCCCTTGCCCACTACGTCGCTGAGGCGGTGGGTCTTGCCGTCGTAGGTCACCTCGAAGTCGGTGAATTTGGCTCCGGGCTGGGTGGCCAGTTTGGCGTTGTTGTTGGCGATAATCTTTGCCACGCGCTTGCTGTTAGTAAGGGCGGGATGCTCCTCTACAACCTTCTTCAGCTCGTTGGGATCCATCTCCATTGCTGTCTCGAGGAAAAGGACGAGGCCAAGCGGATTGTCGATGTTGTCCATTGTCTGCTGCTTTAAATAAGCCTGATACTCATTGTATGCAGCTTCGGCAGCGGCCTGGTCGTTGGCCTGATTGGCGGCCTGGAACTTTTTGCCAATCTCGTTGGTATGAGCCTGGATAGCGTCCATCTTTGCGTTGAGGGCACCGCCTGTGACTTTTCTTGTTGCAGGGTTGTAGGTTGTCTCGCCGTCCTCGATGAAGAAGACGCCGCTGCGCGAGCCGTCCATCATCACGCGGGCCATTATGGGGGCATCGAGTGTGCCGCTGAAGACGGCTTTGCCGCCGTCCACCATGACAGAGTCGATTTTGTCGCCGGTGTCGTAGTTGACGAGGTAAATCATTGCGCCATCGTCATCGGGGGAGAGCTCGGTGGTAACCTTGTAGCTGCCGGCGAGGGCTGATGCGGCGCATGCCGACAGGGCGGCGAGGCAGAGAATACGGATTTTCATGTTGTCGTTTTGGGTGTTAGGTATGACTTGTGTTTGGATATTTTCTATAGTGCTGTCGCAAATGTAACAAAAAACGGCAAACAGCGGCTGTGAGATATAATTAAAGTAAGTTAAAATATTGTTTTGTCAGTCCAAACCAAAGGAGATGTCGGTTGTTATTTAAACAAAACGGAAGTTCATCATTAAGAAGGTTCATCCATTATTCTGCAACTATCGAATTACACACAATATTATGAAAATCAGTATTATGAAAATCAGTGCTAATCTCCTGACGGCTCTTGCGCTGGCATTTACCGCTGCCGCAGCCTCGGGACAGACCCCCTGCAAGCCGGTATGCGCTCCCGATGCTTCCAATGTATCCAACCGTATTCCCAACCGTGCTGTCGTGCTCTACGGTGACCTCACCAAGGCTGACTCCGCGGTGCTCGCCGTTTATTATTCGCGCGAGTACCTTGACTTCAACGACCCTGACGCGCCGCGTTTCATGCTGCTCGACCGCGAGGGTAAGATAGCCTTCGGTATCGGCGGCTCTCTCTACGCCATAGGCAGCTACGACTTCAAGGGAGCTGTCGATGATTCCAATTTCGCAACATACGAAATAGCTGTACCGTCCAATCCTGAGTTACGTCAGCGCCTCGGCGGCGATTTGCGCAACAGCAGTCTGACAGCCAACCTGGCCGGCAAGATGCCCTATTTCAACACTTTCAAAATATATTTTCAGCTAAAGTTCACCGGAGACAACGGCAAATACGGAGTACGCCTTAAACAGGCATACGCGCAGTTTGGGCATTTCACACTTGGCCTCACATCTTCGACCTTTGTTGACGGTGCTGCTCAGGCGCCGACCATCGATCCAGAAGGTCCCTGCGGACAGATTGGCGACAAACAGGTGCTCTTCCGCTATACCACCCCGTCGTGGCATGGCTTCACCGCCGCTACAGGTCTTGAACTGCCCGATGTAAGCATGACCCAGGGTACACGCAGGGTAAACGGTGTGGAGACTGACGTCACCAAGTCCATTCCCCAGCGCGTGCCCGTCATCCCCGCTTTCGTACAGTATTCGTGGAAACCCGGCAGCCATGTGCGCTTCGCCGCCCTCTTCCGCGACCTCTGCTACCGTGACCTGCTCAGCGGCAAGAACCGTTTCAGCGCCGGTTACGGCGTCAAGGCCAGCTTCATCTTCCGCGAGGGGATGTTCGAGCCATTCGGACACTTCTCGTACGGCAAGGGCATCAGTTCCTTTGCCAACGACATCGCCGACAACGGATACGACCTTGTCCCGGTCGCCGGTGAGCCCGGACGCCTGCACACCATACCGTCCATGACCTGGACAGGCGGCCTCTACCTCCACTTTACGCCTAAGTTCTTCGCCACCGCCTCGGCAAGCCGCTGCCAGGTGTTCGACTGCGCGCACCTCGGCCCCGACTCGTACCGCTACGGCATGTACTACTGCGCCAACGCCTTCTTTGACGTCAACGACGACCTGCGCCTGGGCATGGAGTACGTCCACGGCAAACGCGCCAACTACGACGGACAGTCCGGAACGGCAAACCGCCTCGAACTCCTCTGTCAGTTCTCGTTCTAAGCTGTTTTTATCCGCATAAAGCCGTGCTCCGCATAAACCATACGGGGCATGGCTTTGTTATATCTACAGATACTATAAACACACATTAATATACTACCCAAAAATGGAACGTAAGATAAAATTAGAGGAAATCCGCAAGGCAGTGGAAACTGCATACGACGAGTACAAAAGAATAGACAAAGGTGAGGTTGACGCACGCCTCGAGGGTGTCGACGCAGACGCTTTCGGCGTTGTTTTCATGCTCAATGACGGCACCGTAGTCAAGAAAGGCGACACCGGCGTCGCCGCACCGCTGGGCGACCTCGCAAATTTCATCGTCCACTCCGTCCTGCTCCAGCAGCTCGGCGCCGAAGGTCTTGTCAAGAAAGCCGGCAAGCACCCCGACGGATGCTGCTGCCGCGCCCTTGACATACCTGTCTGTCCCCATGCTGTCCGTGCCGTCAGCGCCATCAGCCCCGTCGGCGACTTCGACAGCAAATACGACCTTGTGGCCGACAATGTCGTCGCCATGATGGGCTCGGCCCCCGTTCTCGACGACAAGCTCTATGAGCGGCTCAGCAAGCAGGTAGTAGACTCGGACGAAGAGAACAAACTCGCCGAAGCCGGATACGATGTCTATGACGAGACCGGAAAATCCCTCGACACTTACGTCAAGCTGGAGAGCCTGACCGTTACCGCCGAGCAGCTCGCCGACCTCGGCGTCACCGTCGCCGCGGGAGGCATCGAGCCCACCACGCGTGTCGCCGCCTTTGACAGCAGCCTCACCAAGTCGATGACCACCCTCGCCGCCGTCCACGGCCGTCCCGACCGCAACCGCCGCTGGCTCCTGCGCTCCGGTGTTCCCGCCATCTGGGGCTTCGGAGGTCTCATCCTCGCCATCATGCCCGGCTTAGGCGCCATCGCCGCCTACAGCCCCAAAGTCGGCAAGCACGGCCGCAGCAAGAAGGGTGCCCGTGCCATCGTCGAAATCACCAACTCGATAGGCTACAACATCTTCAGCGGCGACACCTACACCGTCGAAGAGTAAAAAACAGCCGGTTGGCGCAGGCTTTTGAAAACTGCCTGACTGGCCTTTTGAAACGCTCTCCTGACAATCCTGAAACTACAGATACTTAAAATAATAACGACAGCAAGGGCGGTGTGCCGAGAATGGCACGCCGCCCTTACTGTATACGGGAGTCAGTCCCGGGAGATTGAAACTGTGTCAGGCGTTTTTGCCGTGGCAGTTTTTGTATTTCTTGCCGGAGCCGCAGGGGCAGGGGTCGTTGCGGCCGATGCGGGGAGCGGCTTTGACAGGCATGGTCTTCTGCTGCTCGCCGCGGGGGGCGGCGGCTGCGGCACGCTGTGCGGCCTCGGCTTCGCTGGGGAGGGTGGCCTTGGATACCTTGTAGTCCTGCTGCGAGCGGGGCTGGGGCATGGCGCGCGACATTTCGGGCTGGGGACGCGAGGGCTGTCGGTCAGCCTGCTCATCGGCCTGCTGGGGCGGTGCCTGGCGCACATAGACCTGGCCGCGCTCAAGCGACGAGGCCACGCGGGTGTTGAGGTCGTTGAGCATGCGCTCGAACATGTGGAACGACTCGACTTTGTAGATTACCAGCGGGTCCTTCTGCTCGTAGGAGGCGTTGCGGACATTCTGGCGCAGTTCGTCGAGGTCGCGCAGGTGCTCTTTCCACAGCTCGTCGATGGAGGCGAGGAGGAGTTTCTGCTGCCATTCCTTTACGAGGCTGCCGCCGTCGGTGCGCACGGCCTCCTCAAGGTCGAAGAGGATGCGGAAGATGCGCTTGCCGTCGGTGATGGGTACGGCGCGGATGCCGGTCTCGCCGCCCTCGACAGACTCGCGTACGACGGGCATGATGATTTCCTTGATGCGCTGGCTCTTGCGGTCGAGCGACTCCATTGCCAGGGCGTGCAGTGTCTCGGCGCGGGTCTGCTTGTCCATCGAGGCATATTCCTCCTTGGTGAAGGTGGGCTCGATGGTAAGAATTTTCATGAGCTCCATCTTGAGGTCGTCGAAGTCGGCGGCCTCGCTGTAGTTCTCGACAAGGTTCTCGACGGTGTCGAAAATCATGTTGGAGATGTCGATGCCGATGCGCTCGCCGATGAGGGCGTGGTGGCGCAGGGTGTATATGAAGGTGCGCTGCTTGTTCATGACGTCGTCATACTCAAGCAGGTGCTTGCGGATGCCGAAGTTGTTCTCCTCGACGCGTTTCTGGGCTTTTTCGATGGAGTTGTTGATCATCTTGTGCTCGAGCATCTCGCCCTCCTTGAAGCCGAGCCGGTCGAGCATCTTCATGATGCCCTCGGAGGCGTAGACGCGCATGAGGGGGTCTTCGAATGAGACGTAGAAGACTGAGGAGCCGGGGTCGCCCTGACGGCCGGAGCGGCCGCGCAGCTGTCGGTCGACGCGACGGCTCTCGTGGCGCTCGGTGCCGATGATGGCGAGGCCTCCGGCCTCCTTGACCTCGGGGGTGAGCTTGATGTCGGTGCCGCGGCCCGCCATGTTGGTGGCGATGGTGACGGCGCCCTTGCGTCCGGCAAGGGCAACGACCTCGGCCTCTTTCTGGTGCAGTTTGGCGTTGAGGACCTGGTGGGGGATGCGGCGCATCTGCAGCATGCGGCTGAGTTTCTCGGAGATTTCGACGGAGGTTGTGCCCACGAGGACGGGTCGGCCGATGCCGATGAGGCGCTCGATTTCGTCGATGACGGCGGCGTATTTTTCGCGCTGGGTGCGGTATACGCGGTCGTTGAGGTCCTGGCGGGCGACGGGCTTGTTGGTGGGGATGGTGACCACGTCGAGCTTGTAGATGTCCCAGAACTCGCCGGCTTCGGTCTCGGCGGTACCGGTCATGCCCGACAGTTTGTGGTACATGCGGAAATAGTTCTGCAGGGTGATGGTGGCGAATGTCTGTGTGGCTGCCTCGACCTTGACGCCCTCCTTGGCCTCGATGGCCTGATGCAGACCGTCGCTGTAGCGGCGGCCTTCCATGATGCGGCCCGTCTGCTCGTCGACAATCTTGATTTTGTTGTCGTCGATGACGTATTCCTGATCTTTCTCGAACAGCGTGTATGCCTTGAGCAGCTGGCCCACGGTGTGGACGCGGTCGCTCTTGAGGGCGAAGTCCTGCATGAGGGCGTCCTTCTTTGCCGAGCGTTCCTCGAGGTCGGGGATGTTCTCGAGCTCGCTGAGCTGGGCGGCGATGTCGGGGAGGACGAAGAACTGCGGGTCCTGGGTGGTGCCGGTGAGCTCGTCGATACCCTTGTCGGTGAGCTCGACGCTGCGGTTCTTCTCGTCAATGATGAAGTACAGCGGGTCGGTAATCTTGGGCATCTCGCGGCCGTTGTCCTGCAGGTAGTAGTTCTCGGTCTCCAGCAGGAGTTTCTTCATGCCCTCCTGGCTGAGGAACTTGATGAGGGCGCCGTTCTTGGGCAGGCCTTTCCATGCGCGGAGGAGCAGGATTGCGCCTTCCTTGCAGGCTTCCTTGTCCTCGGGGTTGGAGAGCTTCTGCTTGGCGTCGGAGAGTATCTGGGTGACGAGGCGGCGCTGGGCCTGGACCACGCGCTCGACGTTGGGCTTGAACTCGGTGAAATACTGGTCGTCGCCCTTGGGCACGGGACCGGAGATGATAAGAGGTGTGCGGGCGTCATCGATGAGGACCGAGTCGACCTCGTCGACGATGGCGAAATAGTGCTTGCGCTGCACCATGTCCTCGGCGTCCATGGCCATGTTGTCGCGCAGGTAGTCGAAGCCGAACTCGTTGTTGGTGCCGAAGGTGATGTCGCAGTTGTAGGCGGCGCGGCGCTCGGGGGTGTTGGGCTGATGCTTGTCGATGCAGTCGACGGTGGAGCCGTGGAACATATACAGCGGGCCCATCCACTCGGAGTCACGTTTGGAGAGGTAGTCGTTGACGGTGACCACATGCACGCCGCGGTGCGAGAGCGAGCGCAGGAAGACGGGGAGGGTGGCCACGAGGGTCTTGCCCTCGCCGGTGGCCATCTCGGCAATCTTGCCCTGGGTGAGGACAACGCCGCCCATCAGCTGGACGTCGTAGTGGACCATGTCCCAGGTTATCTCGTTGCCGCCGGCCATCCAGTGGTTTTTCCATATTGCCTTGTCGCCTTCTATCCGTACGAAGTCGCGTCCCTGGGCGGCCAGGTCGCGGTCCATCTGCGTGGCCGTGACCACGACCTCCTCATTGGCGGCGAAGCGTGCGGCGGTCTCGCGCAGGCAGGCGAAGACCTCGACAAGGTGTGCTTCGAGCTGTTCCTCGATGATGTCGATGATGTTCTTTTCGTGTTTGTCGATATCGTCCCAGAGGGGCTGGCGCTGGTCGTAGGGGAGGGTCTCCACCTTCTCGCGGATTTCGGCGACGGCTTTCTCGTCGGCGCTGATGGCGTTGGCGATGTCGGCGCGGACAGCGTCGATGCGGGCGCGGAGGCCGTCGTTGTCGAGGGCCTTCATCTCGGGGCCCAGGGCGTTGATTTTGTCGACGATGGGCTGGAGCTGCTTGCGGTCGCGGCTCGACTTATCGCCGAATACTTTGCTTAAAAAGCCTGTAAATGACATTGTATTATGAGGTTATGTTTTGCGTGGAAAATAATGTGGGTTTATCTGGCTATGTGTCAGAATATAGAATTTTATTGATGTAGGGACATCGCTTTGCGATGTCAGTCCTGCAGACATTTGGCAGACTCAACGTGCCAAAGGCACACCCCTACATTCTTTTGACATTGCCCTCACTTGCGCATGGTCACATGCAGCGGGGCCTTCGAGGCTCCGTTGGGCGAGCGGATGTGCATCTGGCGCGCCACGGTGGGAGCGATGGCGCGGGCGTCCACCACTGAGGTCACCACTGCGGGCTCCGCTCCGGGAATGAGCAGGTATGCCGGGGCGAGGGTGGCGGCGTGCTGTCCGACGGTGCCTCGGGCGGCATCGGCGGGGTAGTTGAAATCGTCAAGAAGTTCCCATCCGGGAATAATCTGCACCAGGATGTCGCCGGTGGTGCTGGCGAGGGTGTTGCGGCGCAGGGCCTCGGGGTCGTCCACGGGGGCTTTGCCGTCGAGGACGTCATCAATGGAGTATGCCTGGTCGACACCGGCCATGCGTTTGAGCAGGCTTGCGGCCTCGCGCCGCAGGTCGGCCCTGGAGACATTGCGCTCTTTGGCGAGTTTCTCGTTGAGGTAGAATGAGCCGTCGGCGTAGGCGGTCACCCACTCACCGTTGCCGTGAACGGCGATGAGGTAGAGGTTGAGCAGGGAGATGGCCTTGCGGGTCGAGAATTCGCCCGAAGGAATTTTCCACCGCTCGTCCTCGCGGCGGCGTTGTGTGCGGGGCGGCGTGCCGGCGAGGTAGATGAGGACGTTGTCGCTGCCTCCGGCGCTGCGGTCGACGGTGCGGAAGAGGTCGGCGAGCTGTGCGTCCAGCTTGATGTAGCTGTCAATCAGCTCGTAGCGGTTCTCCGAGGTCTTGGTGTAGTCGTAGGGAAGCAGCGTGTATGCCACGTTGAGCATGTCGGTCACACCGTCGTGGGCGCCGAGCTGCTGTGTGGTGACAATCTCCGAGGCCACGCGCGTAATCTCGCGGTTTGCCAGCGGCGACTGAGCGAATGCGTCCAGACCCTTGCCGTCCTTGCGTCCGAAGGTGTGGCGGAAGGGATAGCGCATCAGGTGGTCAGGCAGATGGTTGGTCTGCGCCGAGGCGGCTGACGGTGTCCACTGCATGGTGTCGATGCGCGACTTCAGGGGACTGACCCTGTTGCGCTGGCTCACCGAGGCGGGGAAGTCGGGGTAGGCCGTCGACCCGGCCCAGTTGGCGGTGCGGTCGTTGAGCCATATGGCGCTGTTGGAGGCGTGTCCGGCCATCACCAGCGCCATCTCGGGCTGCAGGGCTACGGCGTGCGAGTAGCTGACGCCGGCACCGGCGATGCGGGCCTCGTCGCTGATGGTGGTGACTCGCAGGGCCGAGGGCGAGAGGCTCTGGTCGGTGTAGTTGCCGAGGGTGTGGCCGTCGTTGAAGACGCTGACGTAGCGGCGTCCGGCGTTGTCGTAGATGTTTGCCGAGGGGATGCCGTTGACCGAGGGCGACGCTCCCGTCATCAGCACGGCTGTCGCCGCCGTGGCGTCGAGGCCGGGGCCGTAGTCGACGTTCTCGAAGACTATGCCGTTGTTGAGCAGGCGGTTGAAGCCGTCCCGGCCGAAGCTGCCGCGCAGCAGGTCGATGTACTCCTGGCGCAGGCCGTCGACTACTATGCCCACGACGATTTTAGGCCGTGCCGCGTTGACGGCTACGGTGACAAGACCGGCGGCCAGCACGGTTATCATGCGCAGGCGGTCGGCGGTGACGGGTATGCGGGGCGTTTTGTGACGGCTCATCTGTCGTTTTTGCGGCTGCGCGTCCCCAGGCTGATGTAAAGGCCTGAGCGTAACATCGTCGCCAACAGCAGGGGCAACAGGGCGATGTTGAAATGCTGGCCGGTGAATGGCCAGGCGCATATTCCGCATATTATCAGTGCAAAGATAGCGATTTGTGCCCAAATGAGCAACTTTTCGGCCTTTTTTATCCACACCGTCACTGCCACGAGCAGTCCGAGCGGGTTAATCCAGAAGTAAAGCCAGTTGGGCGAGGTGGCGTAGTGCGAGGAGACGAAAATCAGGAAGGTGAGCACGCATCCGGTCAGTCCGAGCACGCCGAAAAAGGCGGAGTCAATCCAACGGGTAGGGCGTCTGCGCTTCCAGTCGCGGTATGTCGCCCATGCCATAAGCAGGAATATCAGCGTGAAGACGGCCAAGGGTGTCAGCAGCCATGGCGTGGCGCTTTCGACGGCGTTGTCGGCCGGGACATCGTTGATGACGACGGTCTGCGCTACAAGAGGCATGCCGTTCACTGTCGCGCGGGCAATCTGTGTGTCCATTGCCGCGGGGGCAAAGGCCTTCTGTCTTGCTGTCAGCGGCTTGTCTATGCCCGAGCCGAGGGCGAGGTCGATGCCGAGCTGGTACCACGGGTAGTTGCGGTGGTAGTACGACATCATCTGCCTGAACGTCTCAAGCCTTGCGGGTTCCCCGTCGGGCTGAGGTATGGCGATGGAGTCGCCCAACGCCTTTTCGAGTATGGCGAGGGGGCGGGTGGCGCAGTTGTCGAGGACGTAATTGTAGCGGTAGACGCGGTTTTCGGGACGTGCGTTCTCGGCGAGGAGGTCCAGCAGGCGCCGTTTCTGCTCCGGCGTCATGTCAATAACATGTTCGGTTATGCGGCGCCCCTGTCCGGTGTACTCCATCTCGGTGAGAGCCCACGGCATGATGCCCATGCAGTAGTCCGTCTCGCCCTTGACAAAGCGGTAGACGAAATTGGGCGTGTTGAAGTCGAACAATCCCCAGTTGGCGGCGACGTCGATGCCTTCGGGCGTAGTGACGCGCAGGGCGGTGTGGCCCTCCAGCTCGTATATGTCGCTGCCGGGATGGAAGGTCACGAGGGATACGACTGTATCGGTCGCTACTGTCCGAAGCTGTGCGGCACTTTGCTGACAGGCAAAGAGGGCGCACAGCGCAATCAGTATTTTGGCAAAATACTTTGTCATATCAGCTGTTTGAGGAGCAGGAGCATGGCGGTGACGGTGGCGCGTTCTATCACGCGGGAGCGGTTGCCGGGGAAGCGGTGGCATTCGGCCACGGTGCCTTTGGGCGTGGTGACGGCCATCCATACCGTGCCGACGGGCTTTTCCGGTGTGCCGCCGCCGGGTCCGGCGATGCCGCTGGTGGCGATGGCGCAGTCGGTGCCGAGGACGCGGGCGGCTCCCTCGGCCATCTGGCGCACGACGGCCTCGCTGACGGCGCCGAATTCGGAAAGGCTCTCTTCGGAGACGCCCAACAGCTTGTGCTTTATCTCGTTGGTATAAGACACCACGCTGCCGTTGTAGACCTCCGAACTACCGGCTACGCTTGTCAGCCGGTGGGCGATGTTGCCGCCCGTACAGCTCTCGGCGGTGCCGACAGTGAGGTGCTTTTCGCGTAAAAGCTGTTCAAGGCGCTCTTCAACGGTGACGTCGCCGGTTGCGATGACCAGGTCGCCCAATTCCGAGCAAAGACGGGCGAAGCAGGTGTCGACGGGCTCGTAGACAAACTTGGCGTCGGTACCGGCGGCGTCAAGGCGGAGCTTGATGACTGGAGAGTCGGGGAGGTAGGCCAGACGCAGGTTTTCGGGCATCTCGCTCTCGAAGCGGTCGAGGCGCTCGGCCAGGCCGCTCTCGGTGATGCCGTAGACGAGCAGTGTGCGGTGGGCGGTGTGGATGTCGGGAAGAAGCTCCTTGGCGAGGCGTTCGGCCACACCGTTTTCAAGCATGCCCTGAGTCTCGAACGGAACGCCGGGAAGCGAAACGAGGATATGGCCGTCGGCGCCGCGGAATTCCATTATCGGTGCCGTGCCGAGGGTGTTCTGGATTACCGTACACGAGGTGGGCACCAGCGCCTGCTGGCGTGTCAGCTCGTTCATCTTCAGCCCCTTGGCGGCAAAGACGCGCTCGACGTTGGCGAGTACGGCATCGTCCTGACGGAGTGTGCCGCCGTATATGTCGCACAGCACCTTCTTGGTGATGTCATCTTTTGTCGGGCCGAGTCCTCCGGTGGTGAGCACAAGCGGGTAGACGGCGGTAAGGCGGCGCACGGCGTCGGCTATGGCCTCGCCGTCATCGCCGACGGTGACGATGGTGTCGACCGAAATTCCGTACGGGTCAAGCGTGCGGGCGATGAAGCCGGAGTTGGTGTCGGTGACGCGGCCCAGCAGAATTTCGTTGCCAATTATAATTACGGCTGCTTCCTTCATGATTTTTTATACTGTCACCCTTGCGAAGGGCACCTCGTCGTACGAACAGAATTTGCCGTCGAGGAATTTGAAATATCCGGCTATGGCCACCATGGCGGCGTTGTCAGTGGTGAAGGCGCGTTCGGGGATGAAAGCCGTGATGCCGCGCTCCTTGCAGAAGTCGGCCACGGCCTGCCTTACGCCCGAGTTGGCGCTGACGCCGCCGCCGATTGCCACGGTGCGTACGCCGGTGCTGTCGACAGCCTTGGCGAGCTTGTCGAGGAGAATGTCGATGATGGTTTTCTGCAGCGAGGCGGCCAGGTCGGCCTTGTTCTTTTCGATGAAGTCCGGGTCGTTCTTGAGACCGTCCCTCAGGGTGTACAGGAATGATGTCTTGAGGCCGCTGAAGCTGTAGTTGAGGCCGTCGATGTGCGGACGGGCGAACCTGAAGCGTGTGGCGTCGCCCTCGGCGGCAAGGCGGTCTATGTGCGGGCCGCCGGGGTAGGGCAGCCCCATCACCTTGGCGCATTTGTCAAAGGCCTCGCCGGCGGCGTCGTCGATGGTCTGGCCCAGCACCTCCATGTCGTTGTAGCCGCGTACCATTATCAGCTGTGAGTTGCCGCCGCTGACGAGCAGGCACAGGAAGGGGAACTCGGGCACGACGTCATCCTCTTTTTTGCGCACGAAATGGCTCAGCACATGCCCGTGCAGGTGGTTGACGTCGACGATGGGGATGCGCAGGCCCAGCGAGAGGCCCTTTGCGAAACTCGTGCCTACGAGGAGCGAGCCTAACAGGCCCGGACCGCGGGTGAAGGCGATGGCGCTGAGGTCCTTGCGGTCGATACCGGCGCGACGCAGGGCGGCGTCGACGACGGGCACGATGTTCTGCTGGTGGGCGCGGCTGGCCAGCTCGGGTACCACGCCTCCGTATTCCTCGTGTACGCTCTGGCTGGCGATGACGTTGCTGAGCAGGATGCCGTCACGGATGACGGCGGCGCTGGTGTCGTCGCACGATGACTCAATACCTAATATAACGGTGTGTTTTTTCTCTGTCATGATTTTTTTTAGAAACTGTAGCCGATTCCTACCAGGACGCGGGCGGCGTTGTTGCTCTTGACGCCGGTGTACATCGCCTCGAATTTCAGTTTGAGCGACTGCGTCACCTTCAGGCCGGTGCCTATGCCGGCGTTGATGCCGAAGCGGCCGTGGCGGTCGGTGACGTCGTTGCCGTTGACACCGCTGTCATCGGTGTGGAAAACCTGGTGATGAGCCCACGAGGCGTACGAGAGGCCGACGAGGGGGTAGAACTCCCATTTGCCCGCGTGCAGCAGCGGAAACTGCGCGTTGAGGCCGATGAGCAGTGCGTCGCGGTCGTGGTTGCGCATTGCCATCGATACGTCCAGCGAGGCGCGGACGACGTGTGAGAACGAATACTGGAAGAACAGTCCTGCCTCGGCGCTGCGGTTGCGGCTGATGTAGCCGCCCTGCAGGCCCAGCACCTTCTCGTGCCCTCCGGCCAGGGACGGCAGCGAGGTGGCTATACATATTATTATAAGGAGAACTGCTTTCGGGAATTTTGGCTTCATTGTATGAATTATGTGGGTTAGCGCATGAGGTAAAATTGCTGTTTGCAAAGGTAGTGAATTTTTTAAATAATTTTGTCGTGGAGTGTTCTTTTCGTATTGTGATGGCAAAATTACAGCCAATGTTGTGACTTTTACCACAATAAGGAAGATGGTCGTGGCAAAAGTTTAGTATTTTTATGTTTTTAAACATATTATAGGTATTTTGTAAAAAAAAGAAAATATGCTATTTTTGTAGCGCAATTGACCAACAACCCTAAATCAGAATAGACGTAATCATTGTATAACTAAAATCTACAATCCATCGAAGAAACCACTAACAATCGCATTTTCAAACCATTAAAGAACAAAAGAACTAACTAACCGGTCTGACGCAACGGCGGCTGATGTAAGGCTGAACCCCGAAAGGGAAAGGCCGGCACCGGCGGTTGCTTGTTTCGGACTTATTAACAATCAACACAAATAACCTTATGAGAAAACAGCTTTTTGTGACCTTGCTGTTGACTTGCGGAATGCCTTTCAGCGCACAGATGCAGGCGCTGGCCAATCCGGAGCCCCAGACACAGGGTCAGGGACAGGTTACCATCAAAGGTACTGTCCTGGACGAAAACGATGAGCCTGTGATTGGCGCCAGTGTCGCTGTACAGGGCAAAAAACAGGGTGTCATTACCGATGTCTTCGGTAATTTTACCATTCAGGCTCCCGTCGGCGCTACTCTTAAAGTGAGCTTCGTCGGCTATAAGACCGAGACCGTGAAGGCTTCCGATGGCATGACTGTCTACATGCAGCCCACCACCGAGCAGCTCGAGCAACTCGTTGTCGTAGGTTACGGCTCGCAGAAGCGCGCCAACCTCACCGGCGCTGTCGCCACTGTAGACGTCGCCCGCACAATGGACGCCCGTCCCCAGTCTGATGTTGCCAAGGCTCTGCAGGGTGCTGTCCCCGGCCTGACCATCACTACAAACGACGGCTCGGTCAACTCGACCGCCAGCATTAAAATCCGTGGTACCGGTACTCTTTCAAACGGTCAGGTATCCAATCCTCTTATCGTTGTCGACGGTGTGCCTGTCGATGACCTCAGCTTTGTGAACCCCGACGATATCGAAAGCATCTCCGTACTTAAGGATGCCGCTTCGTCATCTATCTACGGTACCCGCGCCGCATTCGGTGTAATCCTTATCACTACCAAGAAGGCTTCCACCACTGACCGCGTATCCGTTAAATACTCGAACAACTTCGCATGGAGCCGCGCCACAACGCTGCCCGAATACTCGAACGTACCCAGCCAGCTGCGCGCACTTATGCAGGCCAACAACCGTGCAGGTGTCGCCAACGAGCTCTTCGGTATGTATTTCGAGAACCTCATGCCTTATGCCGAGGCCTGGGAAAAGCAGAACGGCGGCAAGAAGGCAGGCTATCGCGAAATGATGCCTTTCCAGGACTGGGACAACGTCGGTGACTACTATGTCAACGCCGACGGCTCAGGCGCTCTCTACTACGCCAACTGGGACGTAGCCGGCATCATGTTCCGCGCAGCACCCTCAAACAAGCACAATGTCAGCGTCGAAGGTCAGAACGGCAAGACTAACTACCGCGTATCCTTCGGTTACGACCGTCGTGAAGGCACTCTCGCTTTCAACGCTCCCGTGATGAAACGCTACAATGTCGCCGCCAACATCAACTCTCAGATTTTTGACTGGTGGAAATTCGGCGCCCGTTTCACATACGCCGACAAGGTCTACAACGGCAACCAGACATGGCGCAGCCCCTACACCTATGGCTGGCGCTGGGGTTCGTACTTCGGCCCCTACGGTTACATGAAGGCTTACGAGGACCGTCGTGTCGTTCCCGGCGACCCCGACTACGACAAGGGTGTTCCCGTACAGTGTAACGCTGCTGTCGGTTACGCTACCGAAGGCGGTCAGTATGAGGACGACGCCACCGATACCCGTATCCAGGCTTACACCGACATCAACCCCTTCAAGGGCTTCAATCTCCACGCCGACTTCACCTACGACCGTCAGAACTACAACTGCCGTCAGGCATGGATGCCCATCAAGGTCTGGAACACCTGGAACGGCAACATCAACACCGTTTCGACCCAGCGCGGCACTTCCGCTACCTCGGCCCGTGAGACCAACTCATACTCGACCCTCTGGACCGTCAATGTCTATGGTACCTACGAGCACTCGTTCATGGACAAGCTCAACATGAAGATTATGGCCGGCGGTACAGCTGAGCGCTTCACCTCCAGCCAGTTCTACGCTGACCGTGACGTCCTCTTAGATGTTAACCTTCCCTTCCTGGGCCTTACCTCGGGCGGCGCCAAGGGCGACCAGTTCCTGATTGACAACACACGCGGCCACCGCGCTACCGCAGGCTTCTTCGGCCGTATCAACCTTGACTGGAAGGGCATCTACCTCTTCGAGTTCAACGGCCGCTACGACGGTTCTTCGCGTTTCCCCGCCGATGACCAGTGGGCATTCTTCCCCTCGTTCTCCGCAGGCTACCGCTTCTCTGAAGAAAACTACTTCAAGACCGCCAAGGAATATGTAAGCAACGGTAAACTCCGTGTATCGTACGGCCACATCGGTAACGAGGCCATCGGTAACAACATGTTCATCTCCACAATCGGCACCGGTTCGCTCAACTGGCTCACCGGCGGTTCGAAGACTCCCTATGCAGGCATGCCTACCCTCGTTTCCTCGACTCTTACCTGGGAACGTGTAATCACCACTGACGTAGGTCTTGACCTCGGTTTCCTCAACAACTCGCTCAACCTCACCTTCGACTGGTTCAGCCGCGAGACCAAGGACATGCTCGCTCCCATGCAGACTCAGCCCGCCGTCCTCGGCGCAAGCGCTCCCATGGGTAACAACGGTACTCTCCGTACCAATGGCTGGGAGCTCGGTATCGGCTGGAACCACAGCTTCGGCGACTGGGACGTTTATGCAAACTTCAACATCTACGACGGCAAGACCAAGGTTGTCAAATACCGCAACGACGCCGGTCTTATCAACAACTTCTATGACGGTAAGAACTACGGTGAAATCTGGGGCTTCGAGACCGACCGCTATTTCGAGGAAGGCGACTTCCAGCGCAATGCCGACGGCAGCTTCATGAAAGATGAGAAAGGTAATTTCGTTCCCGTTGCAGGTGTAGCTGACCAGCGCGGTCTCCAGAGCGGCTCGTTCAAATACGGCCCCGGCGACATCAAGTACGCTGACCTCGACGGTGACGGCGTCATCTCCGGTGGTGTACGTGGCCGCGTCGAACTCGACGGTGTCCTCTACGATCCCGGAATGCCCGGTTACGAAGAGGCTCTCGCCAACCCCAACCACAAGGACTGGGGCGTAGGTACCCTCAAGAACCACGGTGACCTCAAGGTTATCGGTAACGCAACTCCCCGCTACGAGTACTCGTTCCGCCTCGGCGGTGCCTGGAAAGGCTTCGACATCGACATGTTCTTCCAGGGCGTAGGCAAACGCGACTGGTGGTCGACCTCTTCGTTCGTGATGCCTCTCATGCGTGGTGCTGACGCTACATACGCAAATCAGGAGTCTTACAACAAGATGCTCTTCGACGACAAGAACAACATCGTCGGCTACGAAATCAGCCAGTCCAACGAGTATCCCTGTATGTTTGCAGGTTCAGCAAGCAGCGGTACAATCACCGGTCTCGGTCAGGGCCGTTACAATTTCTACCCCCAGACCCGTTACCTGATGAACATGGCTTACCTCCGCTTCAAGACCCTCACCATCGGTTACACTCTTCCCACCAACATCACTCAGAAAGCTCTCATCCAGAAAGCCCGTATTTACTTCACTGCTGAAAACCTCTGCCTCCTGTACAACGGTATGAAGAAGTATCCCATCGACCCCGAAATCGGTTCGAGATGGACTACCAGCCTGAGCTACAGCGACGGTACTTTCGGCCGCACCGAACCTATGAACCGCTCGTTCTCCTTCGGTCTCCAAATCACCCTCTAATCACAAAAAAGCAACTACACAATGAAAAAGATATTTTCGACAGTTCTGCTTGCTTTTGTCGGTATCGCTCTGACAGGTTGCGACGACTTCCTGGATGACAACCGTTATCCCGAGACTCAGATCGTCAACAACCCTCTTTACTGGAGTAACCCCGATAACTGCCAGATGCAGGTAAACCGTATGAAACAGTATTTCTACGGTTACGGTAGCGGCACAGGCTACGGCAACTTCTATTTCAACACCCTTTCAGATGACCAGTGCGGCAACTCTTTCACCGACTGGAAGTTCACCAACGTTCCCAACTCGTCGGGTACATACAGTGATCCCTACACGGTAATCCGTGGCTGTAACTACATCATCGAAGGTGTTAACTCTTCATCGCTCACCGATGTCCAGAAGGCCAACTACATCGCCCAGGCCCGTCTGATCCGCGGCTACGAGTACTATCAGCTCGTCCGTCGCTACGGTGACGTCATCCTCATCGAAAAGGTGGAGGATCCCGAAGCTGACATCCTCTATTCGGCACGTACCGACCGTAAGACCGTCATGGACTATGCATACGAGGACATGAAATACGCTTCTGAAAACATCTCTCTTCAGTCCGGCAAACAGCAGTTCTCCAAAGACCTTGCTCTCGCAATGCTCTCCGACCTCTGCCTCTGGGAAGGCACATTCTGGAAATATTGCACCAAGGCCGACAACTACTATGATCCCGACGAGGCCCGTTCAAAGCGTTTCCTCGAGCTCTGCGTTACCTACAGCGAGCCCCTGCTGGCAAGCTATCCCATCGGCAGCAGCTACGCCCAGCTCTACAATCAGACCTGGAATGCCGATGCAAAATCAGGTTTCGTAGGTCTTGCATCTAACGCCGAGGTTATCTTCGCCACGGAGTATGAGAAAGACGTATTCTCGAACTCGGTAACTGCCTACACCTGCTCTTCGACCGCTATCAACGGTATCACCAAAGACGCATTCGACAACTACCTCTTCCGTGACGGTCTGCCCCTGGCCAAGACTACTCTCAACAAGACTGACGTAGGTGTCAAGGAAGATCACGTCGTAGGCGCTGCCAACAACGGCCCCGGTCTCTCCATCAAGAACCTTCTCGATGTCCGTGACGCCCGTCTGGAGGCTACCACCGACCCCTACATCTATTACAAGAACCTGACCTGGATCCGCTGGGGTGCCAACCCCATGACCTCGGCTTCCGGCTATGGCGTACGCAAGTATGACAACCCCAACATCGCCGATGTCACTTATCGTACGACCACAGGCAAGAACTATCTCTGCTCACCCCTCTACTGGGGCGCTGTTATAGCTCTGAACTATGCCGAGGCCAAGGCAGAACTCGGTACTCTCTCGGACGGTGACCTCACCAAGACTCTCAACAAGCTTTATGCTCGTGCCGAGCTCCCCAACCAGACCGTTGCCTCGCTCACCGCAATCGCCGACCCCGCAAACAACATGGGTATCAGTAGCCTCCTCTGGGAGATTCGCCGCTGCCGTCGCTGCGAGCTCATCATGGACAACGACTACCGTTACTGGGATCTCGTTCGCTGGCACAAGCTCGAGCTCCTCGACAACACCAAGCATCCCAATGTACTCCTTGGTGCAAACGCCACCAACGCTCCTGTAGCTCCCGAAGCTACCGTAGGCGCTTACATCGATGGTTCGTTCGGCCACAACCGTGTATATGACAACCGTCAGTACCAGTGGCCTATCCCCAGCGGCCAGATTACTCTCAACAGCAATCTCGAGCAGCAGCCCAACTGGAAATAATCTCATCCTGAGATAATACTCCCCCTTACGGCGGGCGCCTCCGTACCCACGGCGGCGCCCGCCTTATTTTGTCTGAAAGTGAAAAAATGTTGAGCGAACGGTTTTTTGCGGTTTTTGTTGTACATTTGTAGATACAAACTTAACGAAACACAGCGTCTATGAAATTATTATATGTCATTGCAGCAGGTCTGGTGCTGTCTCCGGTTCTCGGCAGTTGTTCGATAATTCAGGGTACAAAATACTCGCAGCCCGCTCAGCCTGCCAGCTATTCGCAGAACAAACCCGTATCGAAACCGGCCGAGACTGTCCAGAAGACCAAACCGGCCGAAACAACCAAGCCGGTTGAAAAGGCCGCTCCTGCCGTTAAGCCGGCAGAGCAGCCCAAGGCAGTTGTAAAAAATGCTGAACCGGCGAAAAAGGAGAATGCCAAACCCGAAAAGAAAGAGAAAAAGAATAAGAGGAACAAGAAAAATAACGCAAAGCCTGCCGAGTCGGCTGCTCCCGTCACTCAGGTGCACGAGTCGGAGATTGCGAAGACTATCGCCGGCGAGTGGGTCATCACTGCTGCCGGAACGACGAAAATCAGCCGTGACGAGGACATGCCGTACATCAATTTCGTGCCCGCTGAAAATCGTTTCTACGGCTCAAACGGCTGCAATGTGCTCAATGGAGGCTTTGTAGTAAAAGGTAAGACGCTGACATTTAAAAATGTACTGTCGACGATGAAATACTGCGCCGGCAATGACTTCGACCGGAAAATCAACGCGGTCGTATGTGATGACAAACCTCTTACCATGTCAATCTCGCGCCACAAGGACCGCACGGTCCTCACCATGAGCGACGCACAGGGCGGTCAGAAAGTGCTCACGCTGACACGTCACAAGATGGACTTCCTGAACGGTTACTGGTTTGTGACGTCGATTAACGGCAAGAGTGTCAACGACGAGGAAGCCAACATCTTTATCGATGTCAACGAGTGCAAGGTCCACGGCAACACCGGCTGCAATTTCTTCAATGGCAACATCCATATCGACCCCGAAAATCCCGGTAACATCAATTTCAGCGGCATGGCCGTGACGCACATGGCCTGCGAGAAGGGCGACCAGGAGCGCAACATGCTGCTTGCCCTTGAGGATACCTCTACAGCCCGTAACCAGGGTTACGACACTGTGGTACTGATTGACCGCCACGGCCGCGAGGTGCTGACACTGCGCCGCGGCGAAGTCCCCGGCATGGAAAAATAATAGAAAGACTACTATGACAGACACACAGATGACAGATAAGGAAGCACCGGAAACAGGGGTGCATGAGGCTCTTTACGGGCTTATCGGGCACCCGCTCGGACACAGTTTCTCGCAGCGGTATTTCCGGCGCAAATTCGCCGACGAGGGTATCGACGCCGACTACCTGAATTTTGATATCGACTCGACGGAGCGTTTGCGCGAGATAGTCGCCGCTAACCCCAACCTGCGCGGTCTCAACGTCACCCATCCGTACAAACAGGATGTGATGCCTCTGCTGGACAGCATCTCGCCGCTGGCGCAGCGCATAGGCGCCGTCAACACTATCGTGGTGTCACGGGACGAGGCCGGCAAGGTCACTCTCCGCGGCTACAACACCGACAGCCCGGGCTTCTGCGAGAGTCTCGACGTCTTTGCCGCCGCCCATCCCCTCGACTCGGTGACCGGACGCGACAACCCCGACGGCGATGCGCTTGTGCGCGCCCTTGTGTTGGGCACCGGCGGAGCCAGCCGAGCTGTATGCACAGCATTGAGACTGCGCGGCATAGAGCCGACATTGGTGTCGCGCACGGCAGGCGAGGGCCGTATAACCTACGCTGACCTCACACCCGACGTCATGCGCATGCACCGGTTCATAGTAAACACAACACCACTCGGCACTTTTCCTGATACAGACAGTTGCCCGCCAATTCCATACGAGGCCCTCACTCCCCGGCACATCTGTGTCGACGTAGTATACAACCCCGCCGTGACACTTTTCATGCGCCGCGCCGCCGAAGCGGGCTGTGCCGTCCGCAACGGCCTCCGCATGCTTACCGTCCAGGCCGACCTCAGCTGGAAACTCTGGAACGGCGAGCAAATCTCGTAAAACGATTTTTCTAACGCACCTGTTTGGTGAAACCAGATCTAACCCTACCGCACATCGAATTGCCCCGTGTCCCCGCGTCAGTACCGGCTCTGCCTGTCTGCTCCGGGACGTTGGCCGGTGTGTTTTGTGGGGTGACGGGTGTCGGGATGCCGGTTCTGCCTATTGCCGGGTGCGTTTTTGTGCTGGCTGTCGCGGTATGGTTTTTGCACAGGCCGCGCACAGCGGCTTTCATTGCATTCGTGGCATTAGGCATGACGGCGGCATATGTGCGGATGCCGATGGACTTGCCGCAGGGTGTGGTCGGAACGGATGGAATACTGACCGGGCAGATTGCCAAGGCTGATTTGAACGGCAAAGACAACTTTATTGTCGAGGGCGGAACGTTTACAATGCGAGGCGGACAGAATGTAGTGCTCTCGCATCATCCGGTTAACGTGCGCGTGATTAATCCCGACACGGAATATCGCCTCGGCGAGACGGTTTGTGTGCGCGGCCGTCTGCAGTCTGTCGAAGACCTTAACAGACCGGATGTGCCTTATAGCGGTGACTTTGCCGCGGCGGCCCGGGTCAAGGGATATACCGGATTTATCATTGCCAGGGACGACAGCATTAGTGAACTTGGCTATGAGCCGACACTGGGGCAGAAGATTGCCACGCATGGGAATGAAATTCTGCACAACAGCGTTGCCGAGTGCGGTTTTGACGATGTCACGGCGGCGTTTGTGCTGGCTGTACTTGCCGGTGACGAGACTTATCTCGATGCGGACTTTGCCGACCGGATGCGTGTGGCCGGAGTGGCGCATGTGCTGGCGCTGAGCGGACTGCATGTCGGAATAATAGCAACCCTCTTTGCCCTGCTGTTGTGGGGCCTGCGGTGTCTGCCAAAGGGGCGGCTTGTCTATGCCGTTGCC
>JBJEDC010000014.1:0-24231 GCA_051871645.1 Muribaculaceae bacterium
CCTGGGTAAAAGGCGTACTGAAAATATTGAAACCATTTGCTGTGATAGCCCTGCTCTCCCCGGTACAGCCATATGGGAATCAGGGCCAGCAGGGCCAGACCCTGCTGCACCAGCTGAAATTCCTGGCCGAAAAGGGGGATGGCGTAATAGTAGCCTCCCAGTATTTCCACATTCAGCCAGTACAGACAGATTAGCTGACCCAGAAGGCACCAGAACTCTCTTCCCCGGAAGAGGTAAAAAACCAGCACCATGAGAATGCCCGGGCCGTAATAGTCCACAAAGGTGAGAAACCCGAAGAGATAGCCGAAAACCGCCGCGGCGGCGGCAGCGGCCAGCAGGCATAATGCTATGTTTCTGAGTTTCATGACGGGCGTGGTTTAACGGGTGAAAGTAACTGAGCGGATGCCTTTGTCGGCGATGCTGAAGATGATGAGGCCGTCGGTGGCGGTGACGTCCTCGGCGATGACGTCGGCTCCGGTCACCACCTGGGTGAGGGCGTTGTCAAGGTCGTATGTCACCAGCTGGCTGCTGAGGATGACGTAGCCGTCGTCGTGGCTGAGGATGTATGCGATGACCGTGTCGCCGGCCCAGACGGGACGCGAGCCCATGTCGGCGATGCGCTTTGCATCCGTGCCGTCGGCGTTGCAGACGAAGATGCCCTGGAAGGGGACGGCGAAGACAATCTTCTTCCCGTCGGGGCTGAGCTGGGCGTACTGGTACGAGTAGGCGTCGGCTACGGGGTTGATGTCGGTTGTCTTGCCGCCGATGCAGACCTTGATGGTGCGATAGTCGTCGATGGCGTAGTCGGTTGCGGCGGGAACGGCCAGGCGGGGCGTGCGCTGCATGGCGGCGACGGCGCGGCGGGGCTGGCTGCCCGTGACGGATGCCTGGCGGACATCGCTGCAGGCCAGGCCGTCAACACGTCCGAAGGTCTTGTAGGTGACGTGGCGCGAATCAGCGCTGAAACGGGGCATCGAGTAGTTGCCCTCGGTCTCGTCGAGGACGGTTATGCGGCCGCTCTCAAGGTTGACGGCGCTGAGTGCCCGGGTGTCGGGAGCGGTGTAGAGCAGCGTCTTGCCGTCGGGGCTGAGCACGGGACGCGAGGCGCCGTCGGGCACAACGGCCATGCGGCTGACAGTCCCGAAGGTCAGTGCCTGGGCGGCTGCCGCGGCAGCCATAAAGGCTAACGATAGGATTGTTTTTTTCATTATGGTTGTGGATTGGTTATTTTACTTCACGATTACTTTGGTGGTGGTGTTGCCCTGGCGGCGCAGGTAGATGCCGGGGGCGGGGTGTGCGCTCATTTCTATGCCCTGGAGGTTGTAGAGGTGTACGGGGCCGTCCTGGGCGGACGGGTCGGCGGTGATGTCGTTGACACCGGCCTCAAAGTCGTTGTGGAGGCCGCCGATGGCGCGGATGTCGACGTGGTAGGTGCCTTTGCCGTCGCCCACGCCGAACTGTACCGACTTGAAGGTGACGGGGTAGAAGGCTGCGTCGATGATGTCGCCGAACTCAGTCAGGTCGATGTCGACGGTGTTGTCCTCGTTGGCGTTGAGGGTGACGTCCCTGGCGACGGTGGCGGGACGGGCGGCGTTGGCGGGCTGCATGCGCAGCGACACCTTGGTGATTTTTGCCGTGCCGGGGTTGATGACCACGCGGAACTTCTCGGGCAGGCTGTACAGCTCCTCGTCGCGTGCCAGGGTGAAGGACGTGGCGCGGGTGGCGCTGACGGTGTAGTCGACGCCGAAACCGCAGGTCTGCGAGCC
Source organism: Muribaculaceae bacterium (assembly GCA_051871645.1). Taxonomy (GTDB): domain Bacteria; phylum Bacteroidota; class Bacteroidia; order Bacteroidales; family Muribaculaceae; genus CAG-873. Next base: position 1,767 of record JBJEDC010000014.1, read on the forward strand.
CTCGGCGGGGGTGAGGACGATGGTCTTGGAGGTTATGCTCGAGCCGGTGCACTTCCAGTCGGCGGGAGTGAGGGTGCCCTTCGACAGCGGCATGAGCTCGCGGTCGGCAATCTGAACCTTGACGGTAGTTTTGTCGGTGAAGGTACCCACGCGGGCGGTGAGCTCGGTCTCGCCCTCCCTGATGCCGGTGAGGATGCCGTCCTTGCCGATGGCGGCGATGGAGTTGTCGGTAAGCTCATAGTCGATGTTGGAGGGGTCGTAAGTATATGTGTGGCCGTCAACGGTGGCGGTGACGTCCATGGGGATACGGCGCTTGTTGTTGACGATTACCACGGGTTTGATGCGCAGCTGTGCCTCGCCTGCCACAATCTCGATTGGGGCGGTGACGCTGACGCCGCCGAAGGTGGCGGTGAGCGTCGATTTCACGTTGTCGCCTCCGGCGGTGAAGAGGTCGCCCTCGCAGATTCCGGCCTCGGCGGGGCAGCTCAGGGTGTAGCCCTTGATGTCGTCGCTGACTACGGCGCCGTATTGGTTGTAGCCGATGATGCGGGGACGGTATGACGAGAAGACGGGAGCCTTGAGGTTGCAGTCGTAGAAAGCTATGCGGGTGACCTTGCTGTCCTCGGGAGCGGTGGAGACGGCGAAGAGGCCGTTGGCGACGGCGCGGGGCGTGCCCTCGGTGGTCTTGTTGACGATGGCGCCCTCAAGGAAGAACTCGGCCGAGCCTCCGGCGTCGAAGTTAGTCATGTTGACGCAGCCGTACAGTTTGGCGATGTCGCAGATGACGCTGGAGGGACAGCCTGCCGAGGCGCCGTAGACAGGGTCGGTGGCCTTGTCGGCTACGAGCATGTACAGCGTCTTGCCGTCGGCGTCGGTGCCCATGCAGGTGCGCGAGTATACCATGCTGTTGTAGCTCTCGGAGGTGGCGTATTTTGTCAACTCGCCGTTGACCATGATCTGGGCGTTGCCGCCGACGAGGTTCTCGAACTCCACGGCCTTGCCCGACGGGTCGTAGTAGGTGGTGAGCACCGTCACCTTGTCGCCGATGGCCAGCTTGTCCAGCATCCCGGCGCATCCGTCGCGGCCCACGAGGGCCATGTCGTAGCTGCCCAGGGTGCCGTCGCCGGCGTTCTGCTTAATCTGCATCACGGTGAATGTCATGTCGCGGCCGTTGCTCCACTGCTGGCCGGCGTCCATGTTGAGGTAGACCTCGGTGGCCACGCCTTTCTGCTCGCGGAAGTGCTGCACGCCGTTCTCCTCGTACTGCTCGACGCAGCGGAAGGTACGCGAGGTGCCGTAGAACGAGTTGAACATGCCCAGTTCGCCGGCACGGACGGTGCGGTTGACATTGATGATTTCGGTGCTGCCGAACTTGTCGCTCCTGGCAAAGCCTTTCCACGTCCAGTTGTTCGAGCTCACGGCCTTCTTGTCCGGGGCGGGGGTGAAGCCTACGATGCCGGTGTGCTTGTAGCCGCCGTTCCACTGGTCGGAGTACATGTTGAGGTTCGACGACGTCTTGCCGTTGACAACGCTGCCGTTATAGGTGTAGCCTATGAGGATGTCGGAGAAGGGTGGCTGGGGCGACACGCACCAGAAGTTGGCGTTCGTTCCGGCCAGGATGCGGTTGCCCTCCTTGTCCTGACGTGCCGCGGCCTTGACCAGCGACTCGGTGCTGTACAGACGGTCGTTGGCCTGCGTGGTCACCATCTTGTTGTAGGGATTGGTGACGTCGACACGCAGCATGTTGACGTTGAGGGGATATTCGGGCAGGCGCAGACGTGTGTAGCGCACGCCGGGGCCGAGGTCACGGTCGAGCAGGACGTTCACCGTGCAGTTTTTGCCGTTAGTGGTCAGAGAGATGGGTTCGTCAGCTGTCGCAGCCTGGAAAGACAGCGAAATGGCAGCCAGAAGTAAAAGTTTTTTCATACCGTTTGTTAAGGTTTTCATGGTTCGCCCCCTCGGTCCGAGAAACGGCATCCGTCCCGCCGGCCCGAAGGCGCAAGTATACAATCTCTACAAAGGTATGACTAAATTTTGTCTTTTCCCCCAATTTTCCCCGTTAAATTTTCTTGTTCCGCCGGATTTTGTCGCGCGGAGAGCTTTTATCGTGCCCTCACCCCGGTTGACGGATAATCCGATGTAGGGACGTGCCTTTGGCACGTTGAGCCTGCCGGTCGGCAAATTCTGCTCAGGTCGTCGGGCAGGATAAACATCGCAAAGCGATGTCCCTACAGGGGGATGAAACGTAGTTCCTGCTTGGTGGTGTCGGCATCAATCAGGGCGACGGGGGTGACGGAGGTGTCCATTGTCATCATGTCATCCGGCAGTCCGATGGAAATATTTTCGGTTGGCTTGCCTTCCCGGTAAAATATGCCGGTCACATTAAAATATTGTATGTAAACGGTTTGTCCAGACTGCAGATGAAGAATTTCCACGCGCTTATACTTGTCGAATTTGTAAGAGAAATCATGGTTAAACTGAAATTGCCACTGATAAATTTGCTGGAGGACTACGGCACGGCTTCCGGTTACGGCTTTTCCATAAACCTCTTGAAAGGCCTTGGAGATGGAAATGTTAATAGGCACGAAAGTACAAGATGAAAATATGCTCTTCGTAAAGTTGTCGAGATCTGTCAAATCGACTTCGATTGAGTCGGCTTTTGTCACGGCTTGAAAAACAATGGGCCAGTTGTCCTTCTGTTCTACGTCAAAATAAATAAACGTGTAGTTTTCTCCAAAGATGGCGCAGTCGCTTTCCTGTGCGTAGCCCGATGCCACACACAATGTCATAAGCAGACTTACAAAAAACTTCTTCATAACGGCTTGATGTTGAAAATTGAAGGATATCGTTATTGTTACCGGATTTCGGCGATGGAAATGGCGGCGGTGGAGTCGGTGCGGAAGTGGATATGGTTGGAGGCGGCGTCGGGCTCGGAGCGGTTCGCTATGTAGTATTTGGTGTTCGGCAACAGCCTGAAGTTTTTGTTGGGGATGGTGTCGTATTCGGGCGTGAAGGGCGATTTGCCCGTCGGCTTGAAGATGTGGACGGGCTTGTGCTTGTCCGGCAGAATTTCGGACTCGGCTTCGGGGACGCGGTGTTCGAGAACGGCGTAGGCCTCGTCGATGTCGTTGAGGTTTATCGATGTGCGGCCTCTGGAGCCTTTCCGGACCTTTATCTCGTAGTCGCGGTCAGTAGAGTCGCACCACAGCGTCAGGGTGGTGATGGCATAATTGTCCGGTGACGACACCGTCGCCGTCTTCTCGTCCAGCTCAATCTGATTGCTCCCGCACGAAAGAACCGCTGCGCTGAACACCACCAGCAGCAGGATGAGGGAAAGCACCCCGGTAACCGCTATAAGAAGGATTTTGAAAATACGTCTCGCCATGATTATGCCAGTTTGTGCCGTCATCCGCGTCAACGGAGACGGCCGTTATCCAATTCCCCCGCAAGGTAAGGCGATTTTTTCTAACTGCCAAATTTTAGTGCCGGTAGGTTAAAAAAAACAATGCAGGAGGACTGGACCAACGATGATTCGATGACCGGGATGATGAGGACGGGAAGAGGATGCTATGCTGAAAATGCGTTATTAAATCTTAAAAGATGTGTATGCGGGGAAAATTTGCGGGATTATGGATTGTGATTTAACGAAATTAACGTTACCTTTGTGGATGAGTAAGAGTGCAAAAGTTATTTGACAAATCGGCCAATTTTCAAGTTACGAACTCCAACGAACCGGAGTTCCGCGGTTCAACCGATTTTTTGACCTGCACTTGCCTTAAATTCGTATCAGGAAACTACCGCCGGGCCCGCGGACAATGCGGCCCGGACAAAATATCCGGTTAATAAACAACATGAAGACATTTTCCTTTCTTGCAGCATCCCTCTTCCTTTCCTGCGCAATGACGGCGCAGGCGACGACGGTGACTACAGGCGAAGGCGTAAACCCGCGTCTGGCCGCCGTTTTTCAGTCTATGATGCCCGGAACTTCGCAGCTGGGCAGAGTTGTCGTCCAGTCGGTCGAAATCAACGACAAGACCAAGTCGATTACCGTCAACTGTAACGAAAACGCATCGAACATCCCCCTCACCGACGCCTCGCTGGCAAAGCTGAAGGATGACATCCGCACTACCCTCGGCGACAAGTACGCCAAGTACAAGGTGACGGTCAACGCCGTCAGCTACAACAAGGGCGAGGTGACCGACGTAAAGAACTTTGACCGCCTCGTGCTTTTCTCGCCCAAGAAGGTCTACCGCCCCAGCGAGAAGGCCCGCTTCGTCACCGACCTGGGCGCGCAGAAGGCTCCCCAGGGCCTTGATGGCAGCAACATCGCCATGTGGCAGAGCCACGGCTGGTACTTCGAGCCCAAGCTCAACCGCTGGGAGTGGCAGCGCGCACGCGTACACCAGACCGTCGAGGACCTGTACACCCAGTCGTACGTCATGCCTTACCTTATGCCCATGCTGCGCAACGCCGGAGCCTACGTGATGAGCCCGCGCGAGCGCGACACCAACGACGTCGAGATTATCGTCGACAACGACGGCGGCGAGGCCAAGGGCGTCTACACCGAGACCGGCAGCTGGTCCGACACCGGCAACCCCGGCTTCGCTTACAAAACAAAGACCATCCGCGATACCGAGAACCCCTTCAGGGCAGGCACGGCACGCACCGCCAGGACGTCCGACAAGGCCGCCAAGGCTCCCGTGGCAGGCTGGAGCGCCGAGTTCCCCGAGGCTGGCGAGTATGCCGTCTACGTATCCTATCAGACCCTGCCCAACAGCGCTCCCGACGCCCTCTACCGTGTCAACTCCAAGGAGGGTACGCGCGAGTTCCGCATCAACCAGAACATGGGCGGCGGCACATGGATTTACCTGGGCCACTTCAGCTTTGACAAAGGCCGTCAGGACAAGCCCGTGGTCGAGCTGGTGGGCCAGTCGTCGCACCGCGGCAAGGCCGTCAGCGCCGACGCCGTCAAGATTGGCGGCGGCATGGGCAACGTGGCCCGCAAGGTCAAGGAGGGCGACCCCTCCATCGACTATCAGTACATGACCAGCAACTATCCCCGATTCACCGAGGGCGCACGCTACTTCCTGCAGTGGGCAGGCGCTCCGGACAGCGTGTATACGCCTTCGGAGGGCGTCAACGACTACACCGACGACTACCGTTGCCGTGGCCTGTGGGTGAACTGGCTGGCAGGCGGCTCGTCGGCTCTCCCCGGCCGCGAGGGCCTCAATATCCCCGTCGATCTGTCGTTCGCTTTCCACTCGGACGCCGGCACGACACTCAACGACTCCATCATCGGCACCCTCGGCATCTACTGCACCGCCGGCAAGGACCGCAAATTTGACAACGGCACTTCGCGTGACGCCAGCCGCGACCTCACCGACCTGGTGCTGACAAACATCACCAACGACATCCGCGCCAAGCACGAGCCTAACTGGACCCGCCGCGGCATGTGGGACAAATCGTACTTCGAGGCCCGCGTACCCGAGGTGCCCGCAATGCTGCTGGAGCTGCTCAGCCACCAGAATTTCGCCGACATGAAATACGGCCTCGACCCCGAATTCCGCTTCACCGTCTCGCGCGCGATATATAAAGGTATGCTCGAGTTCATCGCCCACCGCGACGGACGCGAATATGTGGTGACTCCCCTGGCTCCGCAGAACTTCGCCATCACCGCCGCCGGAGGCGACCGGTACCGTCTGAGCTGGCAGCCCACTCCTGATCCGCTGGAGGAAACGGCAGTGTCGAAATACTACCTCGTCGAGGAGCGCACGGGCGATGGCGGCTTCCGCCAGATTGCCCGCACGGAGACTCCCGAATACACCGTCACCGTCAAGGACGGCGACATCCACTCGTACCGAATCATCGCCGGCAACAACGGCGGCGTCTCCTTCCCCGGCGAAGTGCTGGCGCTGTGCCACAAGCCCGGCCGTCCCGTGGTGAACATCGTCAACGGCTTTACCCGCATCAGCGGTCCCGACACCTTCGACTCCGGCGAGATTGCCGGATATTACACCGTGCGTGACGGCGGCGTGCCCGATGTCAAGGACATCAACTTCATCGGCGAGCAGTTCGAGTTCCGCCGCGACATCCCCTGGATGGACGATGACGCCGCAGGTTTCGGAGCCTCGCGTGCCAACTACGAGAAGAAGGTCATCGCCGGCAACACCCGCGACTACGTCTACGTCCACGGCCAGTCCATAGCCGATGCCGGTTACGGCTTCGTGTCGACAAGCGTCGGCGCATACATGAACGCCCCCGTAGCTGACGGCGAGCCCATGATTACCGACCTCATCCTGGGCAAGCAGAAGGAAATCAAGAAGGGTACCGGCGCATACGGCACAGTCTACAAGACCTTCCCTTCGGCTCTCCAGGACAAGATTGCGGCATATACCGCCAAGGGCGGCAACATCTTTGTCAGCGGCGCTTTCGTCGCCACTGACCTTTGGGACAACCCCAACAGCTCGAAGGAGACCGCCGAGGCCGACCAGAAATTCGCCACCGAGGTGCTCGGCTACCACTGGCGCGTAGGCCAGGCCAGTGTCACCGGCGAGGCCTTCGAGGTTCCCAGCCGCTACAAAGCCTTCACCGGCGGCACCTATACCTTCAGCAACCAATATAACGAAGATGTATACGCCGTCGAGAGTCCCGACTCGTTCTACGCCGCCAACGGCAAGAAGGGCGCAACCATCATGCGCTACGGCGAGAACAACCTCATCGCAGGCATCTGCTACGCCCCCGGCGACTACCGCACCGTGGTGATAGGCTTCCCCTTCGAGACCATCTACGGCCGCGACGCCCGCACCAACCTGATGCAGCAAATCCTCAACTTCTTCAGTGGAAAGTGAGATTCCGGCAGTTGCATAGACCCATGTAGGGACGTGCCTTTGGCACGTTGAGCCTGCTGCCGGACGTTCGGGCAGGATAAACATCGCAAAGCGATGTCCCTACATTGGACTATAGGTCCCTACATCGGACTAATCGCATACTCAACCTTAACACGACAACAAATATTAATCAATCAATAAAAATTCTGAATATGAAAACCGCTATCGACTGCTTCCTCCCTTATGCCTCGCCCGAACAGGTGAAGTTCACGGTGGAAAGCCTGAAACAGAGCCCTCTTGTATCCAAAATTTTCCTGCTGGCCACCGACGCCCAGGCTCCCGCCGTTGAAGGCTGCGAGGTAATCGCCATCGACGCCCTCAACTCGTCGGCCACCATGAAGAAAATCGCCGCTGCCGCCAGCGCCGAGTACACTCTGCTCTACACCAAATACAACAACCTGGTCATGGGCTACTTCGCCCTCGACCGCTTTGTCCGCCTCGCCGGTGACTCCAAGGCCGGCATGATGTACGCCGACTCGTACACCGTAGTCGAAGGCAAGAAGACCAACTCGCCCGTCATCGACTATCAGTTCGGCTCGCTCCGCGATGACTTCAACTTCGGCTCGGTGCTCTTCTTCAACACCGCCGACCTCAAGAAGGCAGCCGCCGGCATTGACGTCGAGTACAGCGCCGCCGGTCTCTACGACCTGCGCCTGCGTCTGAGTCGCATCGCCCCCATCGTCCACATCAACGAGTACCTCTACAGCGACGTCACCCTGGACAACCGCAAGAGCGGCGAAAAGATTTTTGACTACGTCGACCCCAAGAACCGCGGCGTCCAGATTGAGATGGAGAAGGCCTGCACCGCCCACCTCAAGGAAATCGGCGGCTACCTGGCTCCCAAATTCGACGAAATCGACTTCAACAAGGGCGACTTCGAGTACGAGGCTTCGGTAATCATCCCCGTACGCAACCGCATCCGCACCATCCGTGACGCAATCAAGAGCGTTCTGGCACAGAAGACCGACTTCCCCTTCAACCTCATCATCATCGACAACCTCAGCACCGACGGCACCACCGAGGCCATCGAGGAATTCAAGGATGACCCCCGCGTCATCCACATCGTGCCCGAGCGTGACGACCTGGGCATCGGCGGCTGCTGGAACGCCGGCGTCAATCACCCCAAGTGCGGCAAGTTCGCCGTTCAGCTCGACTCGGATGACGTTTACTCCGACGAGAACACCCTGGCCAAGATGGTCAAGGCCTTCTACGACCAGAAGTGCGCAATGGTGGTCGGCACCTACGAGCTCACCGACATCGACAAGAACCCCATTCCGCCGGGCGTAATCGACCACAAGGAGTGGACCCCCGAAAACGGCCGCAACAACGCCCTGCGCATCAACGGCCTGGGCGCTCCCCGCGCTTTCTACACCCCCATGCTGCGCGAAATCCACGTGCCCAACACCTCGTACGGCGAGGACTACGCCCTCGGTCTGGCCTTCTCGCGCCACCACCAGATTGGCCGCGTCTATGACGTGGTTTACCTGTGCCGCCGCTGGGAGGACAACTCGGACGCCTCGCTCGACATCGTCAAGATGAACAACAACAACCTGTACAAGGACCGCATTCGCACCTGGGAGCTCCAGGCACGTGTGGCCATGAACAAGGCAGGCAAGTAAGTACGGAAATACTGACAGCCGACATGGACAACCGCCCCCGGGAGTCCGTGCCGGCGGTCATGTTATATAATAGCAGTCATGTTATATAATATAGGTGTATAAAATGAAACACATCACATCTGCCGAGGCCGACCGGCTCATCAGCGAGCAGCTTGCCGAGTGGCCCATGGCCAAGGGCAATTTCGAAGCCCTGGGTGGCGTCCGCGTCAAGGACCTCGACGTCGACGGCATGCACATCAAGGTACAGTTCAACCCCGCACGCATCGTCTCGTCGTCGGCAAAAGTCGACGCCAAGAGCCTCAAGGAGCGCAAATGCTTCCTCTGCGGCGCCAACCGTCCCGAGGTGCAGCGCGGAATAGAGTGGGGGCCAGACGGCAAGTACATCGTGCTCATCAACCCGTTCCCCATCTTCCCCCGTCACCTCACCATCCCCGACCAGAGCCATACCGACCAGCTCATCCTCGGCCGCATCGAGGACATGATGGACCTGGCCGAAGAGCTTGACGAGTATACTGTTTTCTATAACGGTCCAAAGTGCGGTGCCTCGGCTCCCGACCACATGCACTTCCAGGCCGGCAACTCCGACTTCCTCACTATCGCCGAGGCTCTGGAGAACGCCGAACTGAAGACCCTCGCCCAGGAGGACGATTACGCCGTGCTGTCCATGGTGGACACGCTGCCCCTGAAGGTCTTCGTCATCGACGCCAGCGACCACAAGGCCGGCGCCGCGCTTTTCGAGCGTCTCTACAAGGCCATCCCCGTTCCAGAGGGCGAGAAGGAGCCCATGATGAACATCCTCTGCTACGCCACTCCTGCCGGCGTGCGCCTCGTCGTCATTCCCCGCAAGCGTCACCGTCCGTCGTTCTACGGCATGCCCGAGGACGGCCCCGACAAGATGTTGCTGAGCCCGGCCTCCGTCGACATGGGAGGTGTATTCATCACACCGCTGGAGAAGGATTTCAACGCCGTCGACGCCGACCTCATCCGCAAAATCTTCGGCGAGCTATGCCTCACCACCGAAGAAATCAACGCCATCGCCGAAAACGTATAATCTCGTATGGAACCTACCATTTCAGTCGGCATACTGTCGGCGGCATCGATTGACATTGACCTCCTCGGCGACTACAACGTGGCCGGGACTGCTGTCCGCGGTCATCAGACTGTCTCCGTCACCCCCGACGGCGGAATAGCCTGGGCCGGTCAGGTCTTCCGCGGTGAGTTGCTGTTCACTCCCGCGAACGCCGGTGAGGTATTTGAAATCAAGGACGTCGTCATCGGTGTCAACTTCCACTGGGAACGCCGCGAAAACCAGCGCTTCTCCGGCTCGGCAAAGTTCATAGTCGAGGACGGCAGGCTCACCATCATCAACATCCTGCCCGTCGAGGATTATCTGCTCAGCGTAATCTCGTCCGAGATGAGCGCCCACGCCTCGCTGGAGCTGCTTAAGGCCCACGCCGTCATCTCACGCTCATGGCTGCTCGCCCAGATTGACAAGAACCGCAAAATCAAGGCTGCCGGCGAGAAGTACAGCGCCTGCACCGAGACCGAGGACGAGCGCATAAAGTGGTACGACCGCGAGGACCATGTCAATTTCGACGTCTGCGCCGACGACCACTGCCAGCGCTACCAGGGTGTGACGCGTCAGTCGACCCCCAAGGTCGCACAGGCCATCAACGCCACGCGCGGCCAGGTGCTCATGGCGGACGGCGAACTCTGCGATGCCCGTTTCAGCAAATGCTGCGGCGGTGTCTTCGAGGAGTTCGAGAACTGCTGGGAGCCGCGTCACTACAAGTACCTGCGTGCCCGCCTCGACAACGTGGACGAGGAGAATTTTCCCAACCTCCGCAACGAGGACAACGCCCGCGAGTGGATAGAGGGCCGTCCCGACGCCTTCTGCAACACCGCCGACAAGGACATCCTCAGCCAGGTGCTCAACAACTACGACCAGGAGACCACCGACTTCTACCGCTGGACCGTCACCTACACCCGCGAGGAGCTGGCAAAGCTTGTACGCGAGCGCTCGGGCATCGATTTCGGCGATATCGTAGACCTGCAGCCTGTCGAGCGTGGCACCTCGGGACGCCTTGTGCGTCTGCGTGTCTGCGGCACAAAACGTACCATGGTCATCGGCAAGGAGCTGGAGATACGCCGCACGCTGTCTCCCAGCCATCTGTACAGTTCGGCCTTCACCGTCGAGCGTGTCGACCCCGACGAAAACGGTATCCCCGCCAAAATCGTCCTCCGCGGAGCCGGATGGGGCCACGGCGTAGGTCTCTGCCAGATTGGCGCCGCCGTCATGGGCGCCCGAGGCTATGGCTACGGGCAAATCCTCAGCCACTACTTCCCCGGCGCCGAGCTGCAGAAGCAGTACTGACACAAAAATCACTTTCAGAATCTAAAACCAATCATTTAATACACATCAAAAATGGGAAACCCTTCCAAACGCAACCCGTGGGCATGGATTCCGACCCTATACTTCGCACAGGGACTGCCTTACGTCGCCGTTAACGTCATTACAGTAATCCTGTATAAACGACTTGGAATCTCAAATACAGACATCGCCCTCTACACCGGCTGGCTGTACCTGCCCTGGGTAATCAAGCCCTTCTGGAGCCCGTTTGTCGACATCATCAAGACAAAGCGCTGGTGGACGGTGCTGATGCAGTGGATTATCGGCTTTGGCCTCGCCGCTGTGGCGTTCTCCATACCGACGCCATTCTTCTTCCAGCTCACGCTGGCAATCTTCTGGATTATCGGCTTTGCCTCGGCTACCCATGACATTGCCTCGGACGGCTACTACATGATTGCCCTCGACGAGCACAACCAGGCCAAGTATGTGGGCATCCGCTCCACCTTCTACCGTGTCGCCACCATCTTCGGACAGGGCGTCCTGGTAGTGATAGCGGGCGTCATCGAGTCCAACACCGGCCTTGAGCCCGTGACGGCTACAATCGACGCCAATCCTCAGACCAAAGTCATCGCCCTCAGCGAGCTGCCGGGCGTCACCATCACTCCCGAGCAGGCCGCAACCGAGCAGTTCGTCTTCTCGTCGAACAAGGTTGACGTCGCCACCCAGGCTCCCGACTCCGTCCTGGTCGACGGCAAGAACGTCAGCTTTGCCGAGTATTCGAAGAACATGACTGCCGCCGTCAAGAACGCCAACACCGAGAACGGCTTCATCCTCAAGGAAGAGGAAGCACAGCAGCAGGCCAAAAAGGGTGACCACAGCGCATTCGAGAATTGGATCAAGAACAGCTTCGGCGAAAACCGTGAGGCCGCAAGCTCCAAGGTCAATAACTTCGCCATTATCGGCGTACGCCTTACCAAGGCTCCCGAAAAGGGCGACGAGCGCGTCCTCGTCGTAAACTACAAGACGGGCGACCAGAGCATCAAGGTCGATGACAAGCTGTGCGGCCGCCTTGCCTTCAACGAGAAGAACTGGGACAAGACAGCCTACATTCTCGTTTCGATTGACAGTAAGCTCGCCAAGCCGTCCGTAACGGTATTCGAGGGCACCTCCGGCAATATACCTTTGGCCTGGACCATCGTGTTCATTGTGCTGTCGGTATTCTTCCTCGCCGCCGCCCTCTATCACAGTTTCATCCTGCCTCATCCCGCATCCGACAAGAGCATAAACGGCTCGGAGAAGGCCACCGCCGGCGAAATCGTCAGCGGCTTCATCGAGACCTTCAAGACCTTCTTCCAGAAGAAACAGATTCTGGTGGCCATGGCCTTCATGCTCCTCTACCGTCTGCCCGAGGCACAGCTTATCAAGATTATCAACCCGTTCTTCCTCGACCCCGTCGACAAGGGCGGTCTCGGCCTCACCACCGGCCAGGTAGGTCTTGTATACGGTACCATCGGTATCATCGCCCTGACCATCGGCGGCATCATCGGCGGCATCTGCGCCTCGCGCGGCGGCCTCAAGAAGTGGCTGTGGCCCATGGCCCTGAGCATCTCGCTCAACTCCATCGTCTACATCGTCCTGAGTTTCTATCAGCCCGACCCCAACTCGTTCGTCGGCATGGCCGCCATCTGCACTGGCATGTTCATCGATCAGTTCGGCTACGGCTTCGGCTTCACCGCCTTCATGCTGTACATGATGTACTTCGCCCAGGGTCCCTACAAGACCTCGCACTACGCAATCTGCACCGCCTTCATGGCCCTTGGCATGATGCTCCCCGGCATGTGGTCAGGCTGGCTGCAGGAACTTATCGGTTATAACCACTTCTTCATCTGGACTCTGCTCTGCTGCGTCGCCACCTGGCTGGTAACCGCCATGATCAAGGTTGACCCGTCCTACGGCAAGAAAGAGACTGTCGCAGACAAGGTTGAAGAAGAAAATCTCACTGAAGAAGAGGATTCATGAAAAAAATAGCGTCATTCATTTTAGCAACCGTCGCACTCACAATGTCGGCGCAGGCACAGCATGTCTGCACCGGCAAGTGCGACGGCCACGCCGGCAAGACGACTGTCAAGCCCGGCATCGAGGTTCTACGCGACCGCGGCTTCGAAGGCCTGAAGGGCAAACGTGTGGGCCTCATCACCAATCCCACCGGCGTTGACAACAATCTCAAACCGACCGTCGATATCCTCGCCGAGGCTCCCGGCGTGCAGCTCACCGCCTTGTACGCTCCCGAGCATGGTGTGCGCGGCGATGCTCATGCCGGCGACACTGTGCAGAACATCGTTGACCCTACCACAGGCATCCCCGTTTACTCCATCTACGGCAAGCACCGCAAGCCGTCGCCAGAGATGCTGAAGGACATCGACGTCCTCGTTTATGACATCCAGGATATCGGCTGCCGCTCGTATACCTTCATCTCGTCGATGGGCAATGCCATGGAGGCCTGCGCTGAAAACGGCAAAGAGTTCATGGTGCTCGACCGTCCCAATCCCGTCGGCGGCAACAAGGTCGAGGGCAACCTCACCGAGCCCGACTGCATTTCCTTCGTCAGCCAGTTCCCCATTCCCTACCTCTACGGCCTCACTCCCGGCGAGCTCGCCAACTACCTCAACGAGGAGGGTCTGCTCAAGGACGGCAAGAAGGTCAAGCTCACCGTAGTGCCCATGGAGGACTGGAAGCGCGACATGGACTTTGCCGAGACCGGTATGCCCTGGGTACTCCCCTCGCCGCACATCCCCAACCCCGAGGCAGCGCTGATGTACCCCGTCAGCGGCATCCTCGGCGAGCTGTACTACATGAATATAGGCATTGGCTACACCCTTCCTTTCAAACTTTTCTGCGACGAGTGGATTGACGCCGACAAATTTGCCGCACGCATGAACGGCCTCAGGCTCCCCGGCCTGATGTTCCGTCCCATCCACATCAAGCCCTTCTACAGCACCGGCAAGGACAAGAACATGCAGGGCATCGAGGTCTACATCACCGACAAGGACGCCGCCAACCTCTCGCTGGTACAGTTCTATGTCATGCAGGAGCTGGCCGACATGTACCCCGAAAAGGCCGTCTTCAAAGAGGGCAACGCCGACCCCAAGCGCTTCAACATGTTCGACAAGGTTTCGGGCAGCAAGCAGATTCGCGAGCGCTTCAGCAAGAACCACAAGGTAGCCGACATCATCGACTACTGGAACAAGGACGCCGACGCCTTCAAGGCCAAGAGCGCCAAATACTATCTTTACAAATAAATAAGCAACTCACCTTATCTTAATATCTGAATGTCTTTCTCAGCCTTCCAAGACAAAATCGGAACCATCGTTCCGAAAAACCGGCGGTATACCGATGCCCTGCGCTGCCTGGCCTGGGGCACCGATGCCAGTTTCTACCGTTTCACCCCTAAGATGGTGATACGCTCGGACAACAGTGCCGAGGTGTCACAGATTCTGGCCCTCGCCGACGAGCAGAAGGTGCCCGTCACCTTCCGCGCCGCCGGCACCAGTCTCTCGGGTCAGTCGACCACCGACTCGGTGCTCCTTGTCGCGGGAAAGAACTGGGAAGGATATGAGATAAGTGAGGGCGGCCGCACAATCACCCTCGAGCCCGGCATCATCGGCTCGAGGGTGAGCGAGCTGCTCGCTCCCTATGGGCGTTTCTTCACCCCTGATCCGGCGTCGAAGAATTCCGCAATGGTCGGCGGCATCGTCATCAACAACGCCTCCGGCATGAACTGCGGCACCCACGCCAACAGCGACCACGAGCTCATCTCGATGGGCATAATCCTCGCCGACGGCACCATGGTGGACACCGGCGACGAAGCCAGCCGCGAGGCCTTCCGCCGCAGCCATTCCCACATTATCGAAGGCATAGAGCGCCTGCGCGACGATATCCTTGCCGACAAGGAGCTTGCCGACCGCATCCGCTACAAATACTCCATCAAGAACGTCACCGGCCTCAACCTGCGCCCCTTCGTCACCTTCGACGACCCGTTCGACATTTTGGCGCACTGCATGGTGGGCTCTGAGGGCACTCTCGGCTTCATGTACAAGGCCACCTTCGCCACCGCCCCGGTCATGCCGTACAAGGCCAGCGTGATGTTCTATTTCAAGGACATGGCCGAGGCCTGCCGCTGCGTTGTGGCCCTCAAGAAGCAGGGTCTGGCTGACTCGGCTGAGATGCTGGACAAGAAGTCCCTGGCATCCGTCAACGACACCACGGGCACGGGCCTGACGGCCCTCCTCCTTGACACCAAGGCCGAGACGCACGATAAACTCAAGGCCAACATGAAGGCCATCACCGACCTGGCCCGCGGCTTCGACCTCTTCAATCCCGATGTGGAATTCACCGAAGACCCCGCAGTCTACGGTCCCTGGTGGGCAATCCGCTCGGGCATCTTCCCCGCCGTCGGCGGCACGCGTCCCTTAGGCACCACCGTTATCATCGAGGATGTCGCCTTCCACATCGACGACCTCCCCGAGGCCACGACACTGCTGGCACAGCTGCTCGAGGACTGCGGCTATGACGATGCCTGCATCTACGGCCATGCCTTCGAGGGAAACTACCACTTTGTCATCGCCCAGCGTTTCGACAGCGAGGCCGACATGGCCCGCTACAAGCGCATGATGAGCGAGGTGGACAAGCTCGTTGTCGACCGTTTCGACGGCTCGCTCAAGGCCGAGCATGGCACGGGCCGCAACATGGCGCCCTTTGTCCGTCACGAATGGGGTGACAAGGCCTACGGCATGATGAAGCGACTGAAGAAGCTTCTCGACCCCAACGGCATCCTCAATCCCGGCGTCATCTTCAACGATGACCCCGAGTGCTACGTCCGCAACATCAAGGAAATGCCGCAGACCAACGACCACGTCGACCGCTGCATCGAGTGTGGCTTCTGCGAGGTCAACTGCATGAGCTGCGGCTTCAGCCTGAGCGCACGCCAGCGCATCGTCGTCTGCCGCGAGATAGAGCGTCTGCGTCAGACCGGCGAAAATCTCAAACTTTTACAGGAGCTCGAGAAGGAGTTCAAGAAACTCGGAGCCGACACCTGCGCCGGTGACGGCCTCTGCTCCACCTCGTGCCCCATGCGCATCAACACCGCCGACCTCGTGCACGACCTCCGCGCCGTCCCCGCCGGAAGCTTCGCCTACAGGACCGGCAAATGGGCCGCCGACAACCTCAGCGTCGTTACCGGTGCCCTCCGTCCCGTACTTGCCGCCGCCGACCTGGCACATGCCGTGTTGGGCGACAAGGCTACCGCCGCCGTCGGCCGCGGCCTCAACAGGCTGGGCCTGCCGCTGTGGACGCCGTCGCTGCCCGGAAAGGCGCCGCGTCCAAAGTCCGAAAAAGGGACAGGGCAGGGGACTCATCCCCGCAAGGTCGTTTACTTCCCCTCGTGCATAAACCAGACCATGGGTCCGGCCCGCGAAGGCAAGAACGGCAAGCCCAAGGCACTGATAAACGAAATGACAGAGCTCTGCAACAAGGCCGGATACGAGGTCATCTTCCCCGAGGGGATGAAGAACCTCTGCTGCGGCATGATATGGGAGAGCAAGGGTATGCCTGACATCGCCGACGCCAAGACTGCCGAACTGGAGAAGGCTCTGCTCAAGGCCAGCGAGAACGGCCGCTATCCGGTTCTCTGCGACCAGAGCCCCTGCCTCCACCGTATGCGCGACCATATCACGAGCATGAAACTCTACGAGCCCGCCGAGTTCATCAGCGAATACCTCGTTCCCTACCTCGAATTCCATCCTACCGACCGGCCTGTGGCCGTCCACGTCACCTGTTCGACACGTCTGATGGGCCTCGCCGCCACGATAATCGGCCTGGCGCGAAAATGCTCGACCAACGTCATCGTGCCTACCGAAGTCGGCTGCTGCGGCTTCGCCGGCGACAAGGGCTTCATGATGCCCAAGCTCAACGAGTGGGGCCTGCGCAAGCTGCGCCCGCAAATCGAGGCTTCCGGAGCCACACAGGGCTACTCCAACTCGCGTACCTGCGAAATCGGCCTCACCACAAACTCCGGCATACCGTATAAATCAATCGCATACCTTGTAAACGAAGTCACCACACCAAAGATGTGACCGCAGACAAGGCATAACCAATTTTTGCAAAGGAAAAAAATGACAAACACAAAGGAACACACCAAGGAACAGGCCAAGACGCACGAAAAGTCGCGTCCCAAGCGTCTGCTTGCCCTCGATATCATGCGAGGCATCACCATCGCCGGAATGATTCTGGTGAATAACCCCGGCTCTTGGAGCAACATCTACGCGCCTTTGCGGCACGCCCAGTGGCACGGCCTGACCCCTACCGACCTGGTGTTCCCCTTCTTCATGTTCATAATGGGTGTCTCCACCTATTTCTCGCTGCGCAAATACGACTTCCTCCTTACCGGCTCCTGCCTGCGCAAGATTATCGTCCGCACGCTCGTTATCTTCGGCATCGGTCTCGCCATCGCCTGGTTCGGCAAATTCCTCCGTGCCATCCCCGAGAAAGGGGTCTGGGAGGCCGCCTGCAATTTTGACCATATCCGTATGCTCGGCGTAATGCCGCGACTGGCCCTCTGCTACGGTTTCGGCTCGCTCATCGCCCTCGCCGTGGGCCGCAAGACCCTGCCGTGGGTAGTGTTCGCACTGCTGGCGATATACTCCGTCCTGCTGCTTGTCGGCAACGGCCTTGTGTTCAGCGAGGACAACATCATCGCCCGCGTCGACCTCGCTGTCCTGGGTGAGAACCACATGTACCACAAGACAATAGACGATGTGCGCCTGGCCTTCGACCCCGAGGGTCTGCTGAGCACGCTGCCCTCCATTGCCCACATGCTCATCGGCTTCCTCTGCGGCGGCATCATCATCTCCACCAAGGACAACGACAAGCGCATCAACAAGCTCTTCATCGTCGGCACAATCCTCACCTTCGCCGGTCTGTTGCTCAGCTATGGCATGCCCATCAACAAGAGCATATGGAGCCCGACATTCGTTCTCACCACCTGCGGCATGGCCTCGTCGCTGCTTGGCCTGCTGATATGGATAATCGACATACGCGGATGGAAGCGCTGGACGCCCTTCTTCCGCGACTTTGGCGTCAACCCGCTGTTCATGTACTGCCTCGGTGCTGTCATGAGCATCATCCTGAGCTGCATCAAGGTACCTTACCATGCCACCGAGTCGGGCGTCATCAGCGTCTCCGGCTGGTACTACCGCGCCGTGTGCATTCCTTGTGCCGGCGGCGACCCCGTCTTAGGCTCGCTCTTCTTCGCCATCTCCTTTGTGGTGATGATTTGGATTCCCGGATATTTCCTGTACAAAAACAAAATTTATATTAAGATATGATACTTATAGCAGACTGCGGCAGCACCAAGACTGACTGGTGCGTGACCGAAAACAAAAAAGTAGTAAGACAGGTATTCACCTGCGGCATGAACGCCGTAATGCTCACCGAGGAGGAGATGCGCGCCCGCATCGCCGGCGAACTCGTGCCCGAAATCGGCGACCTCAAGGACAAAATCGAGGCCGTATATTTCTACGGCGCCGGCTGCATCGCCCCCGACGTTTGCGCCAACGTTGCCAACGCCATCCGCGAGAACATCCCCGCTCCGGTAATCGAGGTGCACACCGACCTGCTGGCCGCCGCCCGCGCCCTGTGCGGACACAAGCCCGGCATCGCCTGCATCATGGGCACAGGCTCAAACTCGTGCTACTACGACGGCGAGAAAATCTGTGACAATGTCTCGCCCCTGGGCTACATCCTCGGCGACGAGGGCTCGGGTGCCGTCCTGGGTAAAATCCTCCTCGGCGACGTGCTCAAGAATCAGCTTCCCAAGGAGTTGTGCGAGAAGTTCCTCAACCAGTACGAGCTCGACCGCATGACCATCATCAAGCGTGTGTACCGCGAGCCCCAGGCCAACCGCTTCATGGCCTCCGTCACCCCGTTCCTTATCCGGAACATCGAGCACCCCGCCGTCCATGCCCTAGTGCTCAACGCCTTCAAGGCTTTCTTCGTCCGCAATATCCAGCAGTACGACGGCTACGATCTGCTTCCCGCCGGTTTCATCGGCTCGATAGCCTACTACTACCGCGACGTCCTCACCGAGGCCGCCGAGGCCTGCGGCTGCAAAGTCGGCACCATCATCAAGAGCCCCATGGAAGGCCTCATCGATTTCCACGCCTGAAAACAAACAGGTTTTGGTCTGACATTTTACCGGCTTGTAGCCGGTGTGTCAAAATGCGTGATTTTAATGATGTAGGGACATCGCTTCGCGATGTTAAGCCTGAAAAAAGCAGACTGGCTCAACATGCCAAAGGCATGTCCCTACACTCAGGCTATTTTGACACACACTCATGAACTTCGCATCCGTGATTTTCAATTTTAAATTTTCAATTTTACATTCAATAAAGGATTATGGCTTTTGTTAAAATCAGCGAGCAGTCCTCGCTTTACAACGACCTCGAAAAGAAATCCACGCACGAGATACTCACTGACATAAACACCGAAGACAAGAAGGTTGCTCTCGCTGTCGAGAAGGCTATCCCTCAGATTGAGAAACTTGTCGACGAGATTGTCCCCCGCATGAAGCAGGGCGGCCGCATCTTCTACATGGGAGCCGGCACATCGGGCCGCCTCGGTGTCCTCGACGCCAGCGAGATTCCTCCCACATTCGGCATGGACCCCTCGTGGGTAATCGGCCTCATCGCCGGCGGTGACATCGCTCTGCGCAATCCCGTCGAGAACGCCGAGGACAACACTAACCAGGGCTGGGAAGATCTTAAGAAATTCAACATCAACGACAAGGACACCGTCATCGGCATCGCCGCTTCCGGCACGACGCCCTACGTTATCGGCGCCATCGAGGAGGCAAAGAAGCACGGCATCCTCACCGCCGCCATCACCTCCAACCCCGACGCCCCCGTCAGCGAAGCCGCCGATATCGCCATCGAGATGATTGTCGGCCCCGAGTACGTCACCGGCAGCAGCCGCATGAAGTCGGGCACAGGCCAGAAGATGATCTGCAACATGATTACCACCGCCACCATGATCAAGATGGGACGCGTCAAGGGCAACAAGATGGTCAACATGCAGCTCAGCAACGCCAAGCTCGTCGACCGCGGCACCCGCATGGTCATCGACGAACTGGGCCTGTCCTACGACGAGGCCAAGCGCCTGCTCCTCCTCCACGGTTCGGTGAAGAAGGCTGTGGACGCCTATCGCGAAGGTAAGTAAGTGGGGCGGCGTATCGAAATCGTTAAGATGTAGGGACATGCCTTTGGCATGTTGAGCCTGCATTACGGCGGGACTGACATCGCGAAGCGATGTCCCTACATTAGGTATCTCGGATATAAATCGCGTATTTCGATGCTCCTCCTCCCGATAAGATTTTACTAATGGCATAAAACAATGAAAAGACTTTTCAAACTGGCGCTGGCGGCACTCGCCGTTGTCGCCGCAGGCATGACTGCCTCGGCGCAGATTACCACCGACACGCTGCTGGCACGGCAGAAGGCCCACGGCCACAATGCCCTGTGGGGACAGCGCGCCTCGCTGTTCAACAAGCTCGGAGTCGACTCCACCGACATCGTCATGCTCGGCAACAGCATCACCCACTACACCGAATGGTGCGAGCTCCTCGACAATCCCAAGGTGCGCAACCGCGGTATCAGCGGCGACGTCGTCCAGGGCATCCAGGACCGCCTCGAAAGCGTCACATCCGGCCATCCCGCCAAGATTTTCCTGCTCATCGGCGTCAACGACGTCAGCCACAACCTCACCGCAGACTCTATCGTCACGGCCCAGCTGGCGCTCATCGACCGCATCATGCGCGAGACACCCACCACCAAGCTGTACATACAGAGTGTGCTCCCCATCAACAACAACTTCGGCCGCTATAAAAAGCTCATCGGCAAGGAACAGGTCGTGCGCGACATCAACGCCAAGCTGCGCCCCGAGGTCGAGAAACGCGGCCTGCCTTGGATTGAGCTGTACTCGGCCATGGTGGACGAAGAAGGTAACCTCCGCAAGGACCTCACCAACGACGGCCTGCACCTCCTCCCAGAGGCCTACGAAATCTGGATAGAGATTTTGCGCCCATACATCAACGAATAAAAGGCACCGTTCCTCCCGGTCAAAAACAACAAACTCGCCCCGGGTTTGTTGTTTTTGTATAATAGAGACAAAATATTGGCCAATGTAGGGTCGCGGCATGCCGCGGCCTACCCGGATGGCCAACAACAAAAAGGCCGCGGCATGCCGCGACCCTACATTATTTATCATCATCCATGCTGCGCAAATTTTTGACATTTCTTCTCGTTTTTGATTGCACATTTTCGGCGATGGCCGCCCCTGCCGACTCAACGGCTGTCGGCCGTCCGCAGTCGGTGGGTCTTGTCCTGTCCGGCGGCGGTGCCAAGGGTATCGCCCATGTGGGCTTTATTCAGGCCCTCGAGGACAATGACATTCCTATCGACTATATCGCCGGTACCTCCATGGGCGCCATCGTCGGCGGTCTCTACGCCTGTGGATACACTCCGGACGAGATGATGGATGTGCTGAAATCGAAAGGTTTCTCCTACTGGTCGACGGGCAAGAATGACCCCGACCTGATGTACTATTTCGCCCGTCAGCGTCCCAGCCCTGCAATGGGCAACATCAGCATCAAGCTGCACAAGGACCGGTACACCGCCGCCGACTCGGTGCCCTGGTCGTTGATAAATGCGCTGCCGATGAACTTTGCCTTCATGGACCTCTTCGCGGCCTACACCGCCCAGTGCGGCGGCGACTTCGACCGTCTCTTCGTGCCCTTCCGCTGCGTGGCCTCCAATGTCGCCGCCAACCGCAAGGTCGTGCATCGTTCGGGCGACGTAGGCGACTGCATTCGCTCGTCCATGTCCTTTCCGCTGGTCTTCCAGCCCCTGAAATTCGGCAACCACTACCTTTATGACGGCGGCCTGTTCGACAATTTCCCCGCCAATGTCATGACCGCCGACTTCGCCCCCGACATCATGATTGGCGTCAACGTCGCCTCCAGCGACAAGGGGCCGCGCACGTCGATGTACGACCAGATCAACGACATCGCCACCCGCCCGCAGTCGTACGACATCCCCGACAGCAAGGGCATGAAGGTGCGCATCCACCTCGACGAGTTCGGCCTCCTAGACTTCCCCAAGGCCGAGGAGATATACCGCAAGGGCTATGCCGCCGGTGTCGCCAATGCCGATTCGATAAAGAAGCGCGTGACCGCCCGTATGCCCCGGACTACCCGCGAGGCGCGCCGCATGGCTTTCAAGGCACGTACGCCCTTCGTGCGCTTCGAGTCGGTGGACGTCCGCGGCGGCTCGCCCGAGCAGAACGAGTATCTACGCTACATCTTCGAGCCCGCCAAGGCCGATACCTTCGGCATCGTGCAGGCGCGCAACTCGTTCTACCGCGCCGTGTCGTCGGGACGAATCCAGGACCTGCTGCCGCAGGCGCAGTACAACGACTCCACGGGGCTGTTCCGCCTGAAAGTATGGGCGGCGCCCAAAAATGATTTCAACATAGGTCTCGGAGGCTACATCTCGTCGTCG
>JBJEDC010000015.1:0-4600 GCA_051871645.1 Muribaculaceae bacterium
TTTATATGTTTACGCGTGCGCTCAAATATCATGCGGCTGGTATCCTTTGGCAAAGAGACCGAAAAACTCAATGACCCACGACAGTCCAGTTGAGTTGGGTCCGAATGCACAAATAAATGATAGTCGTATGTAATATCATGAATCAACGGTATATCCGCTGTCTCTGATTTATCAGATTTCTCTGCTTTTGTCGTTAATATAAAGGCAAGCAAAATCAACAATAAGAAAAAGATTCTTTTATTTAAATAAAATCTTTGATTTTTTGGAAAGACCGTTTTCATAAATTTCTTCTTTTAAATACATACCCTGATTAAAGTCTCTTTTCTTAAACTCGGATGGCGTGCCTGTAAATATTAGTCTTCCATCCACACCGTACAAGGAAATTTCGCAGATATCACAAGAGTCCGGATTGTCATCATATATAGTTGATGGAACCGAAGTATAGTTGGGATCCGGCGCAAATTCCAATGTTTTTATCGTTGTACCGTATTTATTACGGGCTTTGACATAAAACCAACTGTAAAATCTGTTGGAAACACCGCCGGTCTTTACATGCGCTAAATAAGGTTCATAGAACGTATAACGTCTGACGTATGTATCATATTCTTCCTCTACTTCAACGTCAATATAATCTGCTCCCACATATCGGACAACGAAAGTTAGCGCAAATGAATATGGCGTCTCGTCAATTTTGGCTATTTCATCAATGGAAAGTATAGTGGGTCTTAACTCCAAGGATATCGAAAACGGAACAGCACTGTGGCGTTCGCCATTAAGGGTATAGTCACATTCTATTCTGCCTTCAAGATCTCCATTTATATTTATATAGTAATTGTCTGGAGACGCAATTCCGGCAATGGTAAAGTTCTCGTCTGTTCCGGTGGTTATTTGAGTATAGTTTCCCAGTTTGTCTTTCAGTGAGAATTTCCAGTTATATCCTGAAACATTCTCGCTGTCTTTCAAAAGCGAAAACGTATGCGGTTCGTATGAGGACCCTATGCCGTCATCCGAAATATCATTGCATTTGATTGGCAAGCCCGAAAGAGGAACGTTCCATCCCAATGCTCTGAGAATGTCCGATGTCTTCTCATCAATGGACAAGTCGATATTGCCCTGTCCCAACGAATAAGACATGATGGAATTATCGTCATCAAAATAACACAAAGACATATTCTGTTCAAATGTTTCAGGCGCGTATATTTTATGACTTTGCGATTTTGTCCGGGCATAAACATTGTCCGATTTCACAAAATTTGCCATTTCGGGACTGCTCTCTTTGAGTGAAGACAGAGCCGTATTACCACAGAATAACAATTTGTCAAAATATGTGGGATATCCTTCAAAAAAGACATAATCATCGGTCGTTGTCTCTTCTAAACTTGATCCAAAGCCAAGGCATCTTGCGATACCTCGTAAGGTCATGGTTGGCAAATTATATTCAGATGCGGCATCTTTTGAAAATCTGCAGTTCCAGTCGATGTTGGAGTTGAAAAAAACGCCTCCGTCTGGGGCATCTATTCCACCAGATTGGGAATTAATTATTTGAGAGGCAAGCGCACAGGGACAACCATATAAATTGGGCATATCTGATTTCAGATAGTATCCGACTTCTGATATCATAGCGACATCATCCTCGAGAGGCTCAAAAGCAACCGAAATAAAGATGGGTTGTGTTGTCGTCAGTTTTGACTCCCACAACTTCTTTGCCGCCAAAAGAGCCGTTTGTACAGAATCCGGCAAATTCTCATCGTAAAGTAAGACAATGTTGCCCCCGCTATTTGACAACCGTTCGCTCTTTAACGGCATTCCTTGGTTACCAAAAGAGGGAGCGTGGTTTCTAATCTTTTCATAATGACGGATATACTTCCGCTGAAAAGTCTGCGTGTGAGCCTGTGGACAAGTCACTCCCAGCAACAAGATTGTAATAAACAAAATCAGTCGTCTCATAGAATTGATACTGAAAGGTTGAGGTATTAGATTATGCCCTCAAAGTTATGTATTATTAAAGATAAAATAACAAAACCAAGGTTAAATATCGTTAACGGCATGTTGTGCTTGCTCTTATCTGTGGCTATATAGTCTGATTTCTTCTACACCGATATACAGGCCGCCCTTGAGGACGTATTGAAATAGCTGAATTCACACGCCCGTAGTGGAGCTGCATCCCGGCTTTGCCTTATCCCTGTGTCATATCGTGTCAGTATCTATGTCAGCGCTAAATGTGCGTTTTTACGTATGTTTATGCTTTTGCGAAACTATTTGGCACAGGAATTGTTTACTATGTGAATGAGCCGCCAGGAAACCGTCCGGCGGGATGCTTCAACGAATTAATTAATAACATAAACATAACTAAACACTTTAAATTATTATGGGAAAGATAATAGGCATAGACCTTGGCACCACCAACTCGTGCGTAGCCGTTCTTGAGGGCAACGACCCCGTAGTTATTCCCAACAGCGAAGGCCGCAACACCACTCCTTCGGTAGTGGCTTTTGTTGACGGTGGCGAGCGCAAGGTGGGCGACCCCGCCAAGCGCCAGGCAATCACCAACCCCACTCGCACCATCTACTCAATCAAGCGTTTCATGGGCGAGACTTATGACCAGGTTCAGAAAGAAATCGAGCGTGTGCCCTACAAGGTGGTACGCGGCGACAACAATACCCCCCGTATCGACATCGACGGACGTCAGTACACTCCGCAGGAAATTTCGGCCATGATTCTTCAGAAGATGAAGAAGACCGCCGAGGACTACCTGGGCCAGCAGGTCACCGAGGCCGTCATCACCGTCCCCGCCTACTTCAACGACTCGCAGCGCCAGGCCACCAAGGAGGCCGGCGAAATAGCAGGTCTGAACGTACGCCGTATTGTCAACGAGCCCACTGCAGCCGCTCTTGCCTACGGCCTCGACAAAGCCAACAAGGACCAGAAGATTGCAGTCTTCGACCTCGGCGGCGGCACTTTCGATATCTCCATCCTCGAGCTTGGCGACGGCGTATTCGAGGTTAAGTCGACCAACGGCGACACCCACCTCGGCGGTGACGACTTTGACCACGTCATCATCGACTGGCTCGCCGACGAGTTCCAGAAAGACGAGGGCGTAGACCTCCGTCAGGATCCCATGGCGATGCAGCGCCTTAAAGAGGCCGCCGAGAAGGCCAAAATCGAGCTCTCCTCGACCACCTCGACCGAAATCAACCTGCCGTACATCATGCCCGTCAACGGTATACCCAAGCACCTTGTAAAGACCCTTACCCGCGCCAAGTTCGAGCAGCTGGCCGACCGCCTCATCCAGGCTACACTCGGTCCCTGCGAGCAGGCTCTTAAGGACGCCGGCATGACTCCCGCCGACATCAACGAGGTCATCCTCGTAGGCGGTTCGACCCGTATCCCCGCCGTCCAGCAGGTAGTGGAGAAATTCTTCGGCAAGGCTCCCTCCAAGGGCGTCAACCCCGACGAGGTCGTTGCCGTAGGCGCAGCCATCCAGGGCGGTGTCCTCTCAGGCGACGTCAAGGACGTCCTTCTGCTCGACGTCGTGCCCCTGAGCGTAGGTATCGAGACCCTCGGCGGTGTCATGACAAAGCTTATCGAAGCCAATACCACCATTCCTACCCGCAAGAGCGAGACATTCTCCACCGCAGCCGACAACCAGCCTTCGGTAGAAATCAACGTCCTCCAGGGCGAGCGCCCCATGGCCAAGGACGACAAGCTCCTCGGCAAGTTCCACCTCGACGGCATCGCTCCCGCACCCCGCGGCATACCTCAGATTGAGGTGACCTTCGAGGTCGACGCCAACGGTATCCTCAACGTCACCGCAAAGGACAAGGCCACCGGCAAGGAGCAGAGCATCCGCATCGAAGCCTCGTCCGGCCTCACCGACGCCGAAATCCAGCGCATGAAACAGGAAGCCGAGGCCAACGCCGCCAGCGACGCCAAGGAGAAAGAGCGTGTTGACAAGCTCAATCAGGCAGACGCCATTGTCTTCCAGACCGAGAAGCAGCTCAGCGAGCTCGGCGACAAGATTCCCGCCGACAAGAAGGCCGCCATCGAGGCCGCTGTCGCCAAACTGAAAGACGCCCACAAGGCTCAGGACCTCGCCGGCATCGACGCCGCCATCAAGGAAATCGAAACCACCTTCGGCGCCGCTCAGCAGGACATCCTCAACGCCCAGGCCCAGGCCCAGCAGGCCGGCAACCCCGGCGCCAACCCCAACCCCGGCACCTCCAACTCCGCCCCCTCCGACGACCACGTCACCGACGTCGACTTCGAGGAAGTGAAATAACCCCATAGCTCCCCCACGAGTATTTAACGCAAAGCGGCGTGTAATCCACCAGATTACACGCCGCTTTGCGTGTTAATAGCAGCTCATCATCCACTGACTAAAAGGGGACCTTGGAGAAATGGACAAAAAGAACTATTGGGGGTTGACGGGAATTTCCGACCTTTGCGGCGAGCAGAGGCCCGGTGAAGATGATGGCATTGTCCAACACCGTTCAACAATGTAAAAATATTTTAATATTTCTTTGGCAAACAAAAATATTAGTTCTAACCTGTTGGTTGAATTAGATTAGAGAATATTTTATCTGCCCAATGGGACGATGAT
>JBJEDC010000016.1:0-23491 GCA_051871645.1 Muribaculaceae bacterium
AAGTCGAGCCGGTCGCGAACCTCCGTAATCGTCATGTTGCCGTAACGGAATATTGTCTTGCCCGTCCACAGTACGGCGACGAGGATGTAGAGCGCGGCAAGGAAAATCAGCACGGCCGTCGGCGTTGGCATGAGGTCGACGGCATTGGTCTCGATGTAATCTATTGCCTGACCGGCCGCGTCTCCGTCAATCTGATTGATGTTGTCGAGGACAGGGAACAGTATGGCCGACAGCACGGCAAAGCTGCGGAGATGGTTCTGGCACAAGGCGCCTTTTATAATGTCGGAATTGCTGATAGACAGTGTTTTCCCGGCAACTGGTACGGGCGGCGGGACTGTCAGTCCTTTAGTCGCTGCATAAGTCTCGCTGTTCTTGATAGCTCGTTGGAGCGCCTCCCAGTCTCGCTCGCTGAGGATGAGCTCAAGCTCCTCGCCGTCGGAGGCTAAGGTGTCGAAAGCCACGCCGCGAACACCTAACAGGCGGTAGGCCACTCCACGCCTGGTGCGCAGAGTATGGATGCGCGATGTGGGAATGCTGGTGGTCTTTTTGGCCAGCATATTTCTGCTGAAGATGAGCTTGTCATCATGGATGTAGAATTTCAGCGGAAAATAGCTGATGAAGGCAGTGACCAACGCCAGGCCGGTAACGGATGACACGACGATGGCAAGCTTTATCAGTATGTCAACAAAAGAGTTGTCCCCGTCTTTGAAAAAAAGAATGACAATGGCGGCGAAGAACGCACCGACAAGTTTGCGGCCGTTTTTCAGAAACATTATCATGAAAGCGCTCGCGCCCATGCGGCGCGGTGTGGAGAAGTCAGTCATTTTTAATGCGTAATGCGTAATGCGCAATGCGTAATGCGTAATAATGCCTCCGGGAACGCCATTGTGCATTATGCATTGTGCATTGATATTTAGTTGGATAATGTTTCTTCAGTGTCCGTGGGCTTAATCTCGCTTATGAGCAGAGTCTCAATCTGTCTGGCGCGGTCGTGGGAGAGGCCGGGGATGGTAATCTGGTTGAGCTCGTTCTGTGTGCCGTTGACAATGTCGATATAGTACAGTCCGAAGATGCGGCTGACGGGGTTCATACGCACAGTCACCTGCTGGATTTTGCAGAAGGGGACGGTGGTGGTTTTCGGGAAAAATATCCCCGAGCGATATGTGATGTCGCGGTTGCGGATGGCGTATCCCTTGAAACTGAAGATTTTGGCCGACATGGCGATGTTTATGACGTAAGCGAGTGCCAGGACGATTTCGCCGGCAATAAAAATTGCCGTTTTGTGGCTGTAGTCGGACGTCAGAATTAGCGACGCACATCCCATCAGCAGCAAATAAACCAATGTTATGCGGGCAATTACCACCTTTACGTATTTGGGCTCGACGTGTTCGAAGACGAGTTTTTCCACCGGTTGCACCTCGTCGGGCCATATCTGTCTGTTTACCATATCGGAAGAATGTATAGGATTAGAAACCGTGTGCAAAGATAGTGAAATGGCAATAAAATGCCAAAGGCCCCGACGATTGTAAAAAGTCAGAGCCTTTGGTTATTTGTTGTAACGTATTATCCCTGGTGGGCGGGGCGCAGGAGGTCGTTGACGGTCTTGACGGGGTTGAAGGTGTCGATGGGGACTTCGACGAAGACGGTGTTCCAGTCGCTCATGGCGCCGTTCCACAGGCCGGGGAGCTCGAGGGCGCGCAGGGGACGTCCGGCCTGACTCTTGTCGGAGATGAAGCCGGTGTCGGGGTCGGTGAACTTTGTCAGGTCGAAGGGCTTGCCGTCCAGGTCGTTGATGTAGCAGACCAGGTCGACGGGGTTGAAGTGGGTGGCCTTCTTCATCATCTCGACGTTCTCGGACTTGGAGGTGTCAATCTGCGTCGACTCCAGAATCTGAGGCGAGGCGGTGCCGTCGGGGTTGTAGGCGATGTAGGGGCCGCCGCCGGGCTCGCCCTCGTTGAGGACCATGCCGCAGACGCGGACGGGGCGGTTGAACTTGGCCAGCATCCATTTTGCCTGCTCTTCGGGGCTGAGCGTTGCCAGACCGTCGGCGCGGATGTTGAGCGTGTGGGCGATGAAGTCGCGCATCTCGGCGAGCAGTTCGCCGGTGACGTTGCCGGCCTTCAGCGCCTCGGCATAGCGGACAATCTGGTCGTGTACGAGCACCAGTATGCCGCCGATGATTTTCTTGTATTTGACGGTAGGCATGCGGCGGCTGTCGGGAACGACGTTGTCGATGTTCTTGATGTACACCACCATGGCGTCGATGTCACTGAGGTTGCTGATGAGGGCGCCGTGGCCGCCGGGACGGAAGACGAGGTTGCCGTCGGCATCGCGGAAGGGTGTGCCGTCAGGGTTGGCGGCGATGGTGTCCGTCGAGGGTTTCTGAACCGAGGTGGTGACGTGGAATTTGAGACCGGTGTTCTTCTCGAATTCGGGCAGAACCTGGCTGAGCTTGGCGGCGAAGAGCTGGCGGTGGTTGTCGCTGACGGTAAAGTGGACGTTTACGACGTCGTTGCTGACGGTGGTCTGCGCGCCCTCGGCAAGCTGTTCCTCGAGCGGAGTGCGGGTCTTGCCGTCGGCGTAGCGGTGGAAAGTCAGCAGGCCCTTGGGCAGCTGGCCGTAGTTGAGGCCTTCGGGACGGATGATGCCGGCGATGACGTCCTTGTAACGTCCGGCATCGATGAGCTGACGGGCGGTCATTCCGTGGAGCTTCTTCAGTACCTCGTCGAGTTCGTCGGCGAAGGCGAGGTTTTCGATGTGGCTGAGCAGGGCTTCGGCGTCCGAGCCGGGCTTGGGCTTGTCATCCTCGCCGTCGACAAAGGCGAAGAGCGATTTGAACATACGGGAGGCGGCTCCGGAGGCAGGGACGAATTTGCAGACTACGGCGCCGTCGGCAAGGAACTTGTCCCAGCGCTCGATGGCGTCCTTCTCGAGGTTCTGGTCGGGACGGAGTATGCCGTAGTTGACTGTTGCGGAACCTGCGAGGCGCAGGTAAGGGAAGCCGGTGCGGAAACGGTCGAGCTGAGCCTTCACCGTTTCCTCGCTGATGCCACGCTTGGCAAGCATGGCTTTGTCTTTTTCTGTAAACATGGTATTTTGAATTAAAATTGTGTCGGTATAGATGTTGGTTATGGTTTTGCTGAGTTAATCGTTACATGCCCGCGAGGCGCTTCATCAGGTTGTATGCCGAGACTATGCCCAGTTCGCCGGCGCGGCTGAGGTCGCCTATGCCTTTGGCGCGGCTGCCGGACGAGAGGCTGACGTATCCGCGGTTGAAGTATGCCTCGCCGAAGTCGGGCTTTATCTCGATAGCCTTGCTGAAGGCGTTGTAGGCGCCGTCCATGTCGCCGCGTTCGAGGAGAGCGCAGCCTTTGTTGTACCAGGCGAAGGCGTCGGAGGGCGACAGCTCTATCACGCGGTCGAGGTCGGCGATGACGGCTTCTTCGAGACTGCGGCGCTGTGCGTCGCGGCTGAGGGCGTCGTTGTGACCCGGTGTCCCGTCCTCATTGCCGAGGGCCGACAGACGGTGGTGGTTGGCCTGGGCGCGCAGCATATAGGCCACGGCGAAGTCGGGGGTGAGGGCAAGGGCGCGGTCGAGGTCGGCGACGGCGGGGACGTAGTCGCGCACGGTGATAAGGTCCATGGCGCGGCCTATGTAGTCGACGGCGCGGGGCTTGTGCGTGGCGATGTATGAGTTGTAGTAGTCGATGCTCTTGAAGTGCTTCTGAATCATCGACGGGTCATTGAGTTGCGGGGCATGGGGCGTTACCACCAGCATCATGCGCAGGGCGCGTGTGGCGTTGAGGTCGGTGACACCCTTTATATAATAGGTGTTCTGACGCACCTCGGTGGGCGCTGAATAGAACGAAATCTCTACCATGGGCTCGGGCGAGATGGCGACGTTGCGGTCCTGAACGCGGCCGCGGATGGCGGTGTTGTTGTATTCCTCGCGGAAATCGGTGTTGTCTTCGATTGTCAGCAGCTGGGCGAACTGACGCTGCGACATCAGTTCCTCGGCGGGCGTGGCTTCTTTCTTGTCGCCGTTGCCTTGTCCGTTTTCATCATTCTTGCCGGGGGCGGAGGCGCCGTCTTCGGGAGTCTTCATGGGTTTAAGCTTCGACATCAGAGCCATGCCCTTGTCGTAGTCGGCCATGGCGAGCTGTGTCTTGCCGAGGCTGCGGTACCACTCACTGCGCATGAGGTAGAGGTTGGGGAATTCGGGGTAGACCTCGAACAGCTTGTTGAGGTCATCAATGGCCTTGCGGTAGTCTTTTTTGCTTGCGTGGATGATGGCACGGTTGTAGCGGGCGCGTATGTCATCGGGGTCCATCGCCAGCACGCGGTCCATGTCAACGAGAGCCTTGTCGAAGGCCGAGACCTCCATCTCGAGCAGGCCGCGGTTGAAGAGCGCCATGCGGTTGAGGGGTTCGAGCTGCAGGGCGTAGTCGTAGTCATCCATGGCGCCGAACCAGTCGTTGCTGTGGTATTTGAGGAAGGCGCGGTTGACGTACAGACCGGCATAGTGCGGCTGCAGCTTTATGGCGGCGTTGATGTGCACCATGGCCGAGTCGACATCAGGGTTGTCGCCGCGCATGGCCAGGTCGGCGAGCATGGCGTGGGCGTTGAACGAATTGCGGTTGATGCGCAGGGCGGCGCGGGCGTCCTCCTTAGCGGCGACAGAGTCGGCCTGCAGCAGACGCAGGCGCGCACGACCAAGCAGGGCGTTCTCGTAGCCGGGGTATGCCTTCATCAGTTCGGAGTAGGTGGAGTCGGCCTTGTCGTACATGCCGGCTTCGGTCTGGGCGGTGGCGAGGTTGAACGAAATCTGGCGGTTGTGCGGCAGCAGGCGCAGAGCCTCTGTGTAGTCGCCGACGGCACCGGCATAGTCGCCGAGCTGCTGGCGTGCCACACCGCGCACCTCCCAGGCGTCGGTGATGAATGGGTGGCGTTCGATGGCGAGCGTGGCGTCGGCCTCGGCGCCGCGGTAGTCGTCGAGGTTGTACTTGGCGATGGCGCGGTAGAGGTAGGGACGCGCAAGGTCGGGCTTGGCCTTCACCACCTGGTTGAAATACTGGATGGCAAGCACATAGTCCTCGAAGTACATGGCGTTGCGGCCCACATTTATCACCTGGTCGGTATTAATCTGGGCACGGCCTGCCACGAAGGCGCACAGCGATATTGTAATGACGGCCAGACGGCGCAGAAACCGGGCCGCCGGAGCTTCGGATGTAATTATTTGAGCTGACGGGTTCATTATTTGCAAAATTAGCAAAATTTGTCGTTTCTGACCGCCTGTCTCTGTTAATTTTCGGTAACTGTCAACAAAAAAAACGCGAGAGTGTTAAAAAATAGAACGGATGACCGACTTAACGGTCTGCCATTATGCAGAATAAGACGCGCAAAATAAGAACTATGACTGACAATATTACTTCCCGTCCGCGCCTCCTTGTCATCGGCGCCGGTTTTGCCGGGCTCAATCTGGTGAAGAAGCTGGACGTAAACAAATACAGAGTGACGGTTGTCGACTCGAACAACTACCACAGCTTTCCGCCCCTGTTCTATCAGCTTGCATCGGCCGGTCTCGACGCCGCCAGCATCAACTTTCCGCTGCGCCGCGAGCTGCGTAAGCTCAAGAACACCGGCGGCCGTTACCGCCTGGGCACGGTGCAGAAGATAGACTGTGCTCGCAAGACCGTGCGCACGCAGTTCGAGGAGCTGGAGTACGATATCCTCGTCATCGCTGCCGGAACGACCAACAATTATTTCGGCATCAGCGACCTGTACAAGTACGTCTACTGCCTGAAGAGCACCAGTGAGGCACTGCGTTGCCGCAACGACATCCTCGACCGCCTGGAGCGGGCATCCCTGCAGACCGACCCGGAGGTGCGCCGCCGTATGCTGACTTTCGCCGTCATCGGCGGAGGTCCTACGGGTGTGGAGATTTCGGGCGCCCTTGGCGAGCTCAAGCGTTTCATCGTGCCCCGCGAGTATCCGTCCATCAATCCGGACGAGCTGACGGTGACGCTTATCGAGGGCAGCGACCGCCTTCTGCGCACGATGTCGCCCAACGCGTCGCGACAGGTGCTCAAGGACCTTGACGCAATGATGGTGAAGGTGGAGCTGAACAAGGTGCTAAAATCGTTCGACGACAGCAACATTCTCACCTTTGCCGACGGCACGCAGGAGTATACCTCGATGGTGATATGGACGGCCGGCGTGACGGGCGTCTCCTTTGAGTTCACCGGTGACGAGAAGCCGCAGACGGGTCCCGGGAACCGCCTCGTCGTGGACGAATACAACGCCGTCGCTGGCGTCAGCGATGTCTATGCCATCGGCGACATTTCGTACCATGCCTCCGATGCATACCCGCGCGGACTGCCGCAGGTGGCCCAGGTTGCTATCCAGGGCGCAAAGAGCCTGGCCCACAACCTCAACAAGCCCGACAAACGCAAGCCATTCGAGTACCGCGACAAGGGCTCAATGGCCACCGTCGGCCGCAACCGTGCCATCGTGGACGTGCGCCATCTCTTCCTGCACGGCCGCATAGCCTGGCTGGCCTGGATGTTCATACACCTCATCTCACTCCTCGGCATGCGCAACAAGATTACGGTGCTGACCACCTGGATATGGGACTATTTCACCTACAGCTCCACCACGCGCCTGCTCCTCCGCGTCACCCGCTGGCCCGTCCGTCCGCACTGGCAGACGAAGTAGGCCGGCAAACCTGAAATTTTGGCAGAAATCTTTGGCTGCTGAGGCTAAAGACCTTATCTTTGCAGATGACATTCCGCGTAACAGCGTGTGTCGTCTGCTTTTCCTATGTACAAAAATTAAAACCATACCATACTCTTAAAAATCTGAATTATGAAGAAATTCATCCTTGCCATTGTTGTGGCCATCGCTGCTGTTTTCCCTGTAGTGTCATCTGCTGCCAATGACAGCAGCATGATGAACCTGATAGTCAAAGCTATCAATGACCAGAAAGATCCATCAATCAACGCTGCATGGAAAGCTCCATATCTTATCATGAATGTCAAGCTTGACACTGACGGCTGCACCGAGCTCAATCAGTTGCTGGCTGACAAATCGACAGAATCTTATGTCAAGGACATGATACTGGAACAGTTTGTCAGCGACCCGGAGATGCTTGAAATATTAGTGGCTCTCGAAGAGGTTGGTCTGAAAGGCATGCGTTTCAACGTCACCGACTCGCTCAACGTAAAGTCTACCTTCCTTGTCACCATGGCCGATATCCGTGCATACCAGAGTTCTCACGGTAAAAAATGATGCCGTATTTATGTCCTGCTGACTGAATAAACACAAATAAACCGCCGGGCCGCGTCTCTGTCAATGCAGAGGATGCGGCCTGGACGGCGTTAATGCTGAAATGAAACCGTTTAAAGAAAAAGACAGGATTACCCCTATGGCGGGGACATCGGCGGACACTGCTCCCGTGCCGTCGTCGCTGACGGATATGTTCGTCACTTTCCTGAAAATCGGCGCCTTTACGTTTGGCGGCGGATGGGCGATGATTTCGATTATCGAGCGGGAGGTGGTTACGCGCCACCGGTGGCTCGACAAGGAGGAATTTCTCGACCTGCTGGCCGTGTCGCAGTCGTTGCCGGGCATCCTCGCCGTCAACATCGCCGTGGCTGTCGGTGACAAGATAAGAGGCCGTGCCGGCTGCTATGCCTGCGCCGCCGGAACGATTCTGCCGTCCTTCCTCATCATCCTTGCCATCGCTATTTTTCTGACTCCGGAGGCCATCACCGGCAACGAGCACCTGTCGGCCATCTTCAAGGGCATACGTCCCGCCGTCGTGGCGCTGATTATCGCCCCGGTTCTCAACGCCGCCAAGGCTGCGCATCTCAATATGGTGACGGTATGGATTCCGGTTATAGTGGCGCTTGCGATATGGTCGTCTATTCCGTTAATAAGCAACCCGATACTGTGGATTGTGCTGGCGATAGTGGTCGGCATAGCCCATCTCAAGGGATACTTTAAACGCAACAGGAAAGGAGGCGACGCACAATGATTTATCTCAAGCTTATAGGCACATATCTGCTTATCGGTCTCTTCGGCTTCGGAGGCGGCTATGCCATGCTGGCGCTGATAGAGCGGATGATTGTAGGGCCGGGTTGGATTACCGAGCAGACTTTTACCGACATCGTGGCCATCTCGCAGATGACGCCGGGACCGATAGGCATCAACTCGGCGACGTACATAGGTTATGTGGCGCCGCAGATGAACGGCTATCCGCATTGGTGGTGGGGTGTCCTCGGCTCTATAGCATGCACCGTCACCATCATCATTCCGTCGTTTGTGCTCGTGCGCCGGACGAGCCATTTCATCGCCCGGCACCGTGAGTCGCAGTATATACGCGGTGCCTTTGCCGGCCTGCGGCCCGTGGTGGTCGGGCTCATCGCCTCGGCGGCTCTGCTGCTGATGAACAGCGCCAATTTCGGCTCCACGACCCGCGACGTCTGCATCAGCGTCGCCATCTGCGTGGCCACGCTTCTCATTCAGCTGTTTACCAAATTACACCCCATAGTGACGATATGCCTTGCCGGACTTGCCGGCTGGCTGATATTTTGAACGATGGATATTTACAATCAGACATTAGAGTTTCTGTTTAACAGATTGCAGGCTTTCCACAGGGTGGGGGCTGCGGCCTACAAGCCCGGTCTGCACACCACGCTGGCGCTCAGCGAGGCCTTCGGGTCACCGCACGTCGGCCTGCGCACAATCCATGTCGCCGGCACCAACGGCAAGGGCAGCACTGCGCACACGCTGGCGGCGGTACTTCAGGCCGCGGGGATGAAGGTCGGACTGTTCACGTCGCCGCATCTGCTCGATTTCAACGAGCGCATCCGTGTCAACGGCAAGCCGATTTCGCACGAGGCTGTGATAGACTTCGCGGAGCGTTTCAAGGCCCTCCGCGCCTTTGCAGACGGAACCCTCGACCCCAGCTTCTTCGAGCTGTCGACGGTGATGGCCTTCGAGCATTTCCGGCGCGAGCATGTTGACGTCGCTGTCATCGAGGTAGGTCTGGGCGGCCGCCTCGACTCCACCAACGTCATCACCCCCGACCTCAGCGTCATCACCAATATCTCCCTTGACCACACGGCATTGCTCGGTTCCACCACGGCCGAAATAGCCGCCGAAAAAGCCGGCATCATCAAGCCCGGCATCCCCGCCGTCATAGGAGAGGCCGACGCCGACACACGCCCCGTCTTTACCGCCAAAGCCGCCGCCGTAGGCGCTCCCGTCATCTTTGCCCGAGACAGCCCAGCCTTCAAGGACTACGACATCAGCCCCGACCACATCGTCTACCGCGATACGTCCTGGGGCGACATCACCTCGGAGCTAATCGGCGAGGGCCAATGGCACAACGCCAACACCGTGATGATGGCACTGCAGGAACTCAAAAAGCAGGGCTACCCCGTCACTGCCGAGGCTGTCCGCGAGGGCTTTGCCCATGTAACTACGATGACCGGGCTGATGGGCCGCTGGCAGCAGGTCTCGGAGACTCCTCGCGTCATCTGCGACACCGGCCACAACCCCGGTGCCTGGCAGTACACCGGCCCGCGCCTTGCACGCATCCCTGCCGACACCCTCCACATCGTCCTCGGCTTCGCCGCCGACAAAGACATCTCCAACATCTCCCGCTACCTCCCCCGCGGCGCTCGTTATTACTTCGTCCGGCCCGACACCCCCCGTGCCGCCGCAGCGACCGATGTGGCCGACACGGCCTCCGTCCATGGCATCCACGGCTCCGCCTTCCCCTCCGTCGCCGCCGGCTGGCACGCCGCCCGTGCCGCCGCCCGTCCCACCGACACCATCTTCGTAGGCGGCAGCAATTTCGTAGTCGCCGATTTCCTTAACTGTCTTAATTAAAACTCCTTATAATCAGAGGGTGACAATGTGTGGGAACAGGCGCCAGAATGGGTCGGAGCGGTAGGCGTCGATGGCCGCGGCGGGGACGTGGAGGACGATGGAGTTGATTTGGTTGCCGGTGAAGACGCGACCGACGCCGGGAGGGGTGGTGCCGTGAAAGTAAATATCAGTCAGGGGCGTCTGCGACAGGCATCCGTCGTAGAGGGCGCGCATGGTGGCCGGAAGAGTGATTTTCTTAAGTCCGGCGTAGTAGAATGCGTTCTTGCCCAGCGACTCCACGCCTTCGGGTATAGTTATCTCGCTGAGTTTGTCGCAGCAGTTGAAACATTCTTCGGGGATGCGGCGGAAATGCCCCGTGGCAAACTCTACCTTTGACAGAGACTGGCAGTAGTTGAAAGCGCGGGTACCGATATACTCGACGTCTTTGGGGATGTAGATTTCTGTCAGGGCGAGACATTGGTTGAAGGCATCGTCGCCGATGTATTTGAGCTGGGCGGGCAGACCCTCCACGGTGCGGAGTTTCGTGCATCCGCGAAAAGCCGCTGCCTCGATAAAATGCGGCGCGTTGCCGTGGAATTCCACTGTTTCCAGGTCAGTGCAGAACATAAACGAATTTTGCGGAATGGTGCGAATGTGTGCGCGCATGTCCAGGCTCTTTATGCCTGTCTGCTGAAAGGCCGCGTTGGTCATCTCCTTGGGGTGCATGCTGTACATGCCCACGCGGATGACCTTCGGGATTACGCACGCGCGGGTGTATCCCCATCCCTGGTGGTGCATCGGCCCCAGAACTTTGCAGTCGAAATCTACCGGATCGAGAACGCTCTCAGGATACAACGTTTCATAGTCCACATCGTGCACGCAGAACGACAGCGGCACGGTATTCTGGATAAACGAATAAATGTACGAGGCAACAAAAGCAGTCTCCTCTGCCCCTGTTGTCCTCTGCGCCGACACCGGTGCGGGCGCCACAGCCGCCAAGGCGACCACCGCCGCCGTCATTAAAGTTTTTCCTTGCATAATGCCTGAGTTTTTCGCAAAGATAAAGCAAAAATTTCATCCGCCAATGCTTTTGTCCGTTTTTTTGTAGTGTAGAGGGCGGTGTGTCAAAATGTGGAATTTTAATAATGTAGGGACATCGCTTTGCGATGTTGATCCTGAAAATCAACTGTTTGGGCCAACATGCCAAAGGCATGTCCCTACATGGGATTGGATGATTTCCGGCTTGCTGTGTTGGTGGTGTTTCTTTTTTTTACTAATTTTGCATATGGATTGGGTTGAACTTATCCGTGACTTATGAAATAAATGGGCGTTATGCTCTGTCCTGTAAAATACTAAGTAAAAAAAAGATGAATAAATTTTTAATTGCGCTATTGCCGTTGTTTGCTGTGGCTGCCGTCTCTTGCAGTGACGATGAACCGAAAATTCCGGCTGATGCAATCTCCCTGAACATGATGGCCGGAGACAGCGAGACTACCATCGGCGGCTCGGACGTATATGTCAATGCCTCCAACAATTTCACATCGTTTAATTGCGGCATTGCCGACCTCGGTAAAAAGGGAGGTTTGAATCAGAACCCGACTCTTTCGCAGATTGCACAGGAGGCTGCTGTCACACCCGGCA
The DNA here is from genome assembly GCA_051871645.1 of Muribaculaceae bacterium. GTDB lineage: Bacteria > Bacteroidota > Bacteroidia > Bacteroidales > Muribaculaceae > CAG-873. The sequence continues at coordinate 11,518 of JBJEDC010000016.1, forward strand.
ATTTCTATCAGATTTTCCTTGCCGGAAATGTACGGACGGTTGCAGGAGTACGGTCGCTTCCCATAAACCACAATTATTATAACGTCTATGTCGAGTCGTGGATTTACGATAACGACAAGGGGATAGCCGGAGCAAAAATCCGTTATGCCGAGTGCTATCCCGACGTCAGGCAGCTTCCCGACTGGGACAGCGAGGTCGATGTCACTCCCGTATCAGACAATTACTACTATACGGCATCATATTCGTTTTCCAAAGGCTGCGTTATCGACAAGAATGTCGATGCCTATCTGACAAACGGGTATCAGGACATGACCGACAAACTCAAGATTGAGGTAAACGATAATAAGATAGAGGTAGGTTACCCCTATATGAGCAGCCATACCCCGGACATCCGGCTGTATGTCCGCTATGACAACGTGTACACGCGCGTATCGCTGGACTTCGACTAATCCGTCCGGGATTAAGAATTAAACTACCAAGGGTGCTGTCAAAGTCAGATTTGGCGGCACCCTTGGTTTATTATGGAAGTTGTAGGGACATAGCTTTGCGATGTTGGTCCTGCCCGAACGGCCCGCAGGATTAACGTGCCAAAGGCACATCCCTACAGGGACGGGAGGGGGCAGGTGTGGTCGACGTAGGTGGTGAGGAGGCTGTCGAGGCAGCGTATCTGGGCATCGAGGGTGCGGGCGTAGGCGTCGAGGTCGGCGATGTAATGGAGTGCGACACCGGCGTCGGTGGCGGCACGGACAACCTCGGGGGCTACGTGGGAGAGGAGGCGCCGGTCGTATGGCTTGGGCAGGATGTAGTCGGGGCCGTAGGCGAGCTTTTCGCCGGGATATATACGGCGCACCTCGTCGGGAGCGTGGAGGCGTGCCAGGCGCGCTATGGCGTGTGCGGCGGCGAGTTTCATGGCCTCGTTGATGCAGGTGGCGCGGCAGTCGAGGGCTCCGCGGAAGATGTAGGGGAAGCCAAGGACGTTGTTTATTTGGTTGGGGTAGTCGGAGCGTCCGGTGGCGAAGACAAGGTCGGCGCGGACGTCGAGGGCGATGTCGCGGGCAATCTCCGGGTCGGGGTTGGCGAGGGCGAAGACGATGGGGCGGGGAGCCATCGAGGCGAGCATCTCGGGTGTTAGTACGTCGGCGACGGAGAGTCCGAGGAAGGCGTCGGCGTCGCGCATGGCGTCGGCCAGGGTATGGATGTCCGTGCGGTGTGTGACGAACTGCTTTTTCTGCTCATTGACGCCTGTGCGGGCGGTGGTGATGGGGCCGTGGCTGTCGCACATGACAATGTTTTCGCGACGTATGCCCAGGCTGACGAGGAGACGCGTGCAGGCTATGGCGGCGGCTCCGGCGCCGTTGACGACGAGGCGTATTGTGTCGAGGGCCTTGCCCTGGATGTCGGCGGCGTTAATCATGGCCGCGGCCGTGATGACGGCGGTGCCGTGCTGGTCGTCGTGCATGACGGGGACGTGGCACGAATGCACAAGCGCCTCCTCAATCTCGAAGCACTCGGGGGCCTTGATATCTTCGAGATTTATGCCGCCGAAGGAACCGGCAATGGCGCGGACGGTGTCAATGAAGCGCTGCGGGTCTTTTTCGTCCACCTCGATGTCGACGGCGTCGATGCCACCGAAGATTTTGAAGAGCAGGGCCTTGCCCTCCATGACCGGCTTTGCGGCGAGGGCGCCGATGTCGCCGAGGCCGAGGACGGCGGTGCCGTTGGAGATGACGGCGACGCTATTGGCCTTGTTGGTATACTCGTAGACGCGCTGGGCGTCGGCGGCAATCTCGAGCGACGGGAATGCCACGCCGGGAGAGTAGGCCAGGGCGAGGTCGCGTGGAGTGGCGAAAGGTTTGGAGGGTACGGTCTCGGTTTTGCCGGGCTGGGGGAAGCGGTGGTATTCAAGGGCTGCGCGGCGCAGCTCGTCAGGGGATTCGGGCATGGGAGGAGGGCGTGAGGTGGTTGGAATGTTGTGGATGAGTAGGAAGTCGGGGATGTAGGGACGCTTTTAAAAGCGTCCGCCGAAGGATTGCCAAACGGTTGTCAAACGGCTATCCGGATGTAGACGCTTTTAGAGCGTTCCTACTTATAAACGTTGGTTCGAATTTTTTGTTTGGCGCAAAGGTTTGTAACTTTGCAGGGCAAAACCGAAAAATCCAAATCCGTAATGATGATGAAACCTGCCATAATGACTGTCGCGCTGCTGATTGTGTCGAATATCTTCATGACGCTGGCCTGGTACGGGCACCTGAAACTGCAGCAGACGGGCGTATCGTCCAACTGGCCGCTTGTGCTGGTGATATTGTTCAGCTGGGGTATCGCCCTGGTGGAGTATTCATTTATGGTGCCTGCCAACCGCATCGGCTTCGAGGGCAACGGCGGCCCGTTCTCGCTGGTTCAGCTGAAGGTGATGCAGGAGTGCATAACACTGGTGATTTTCACCATTTTCTCGATGATAGCTTTCAAGGGCACGCACATCGGCTGGAACCACATCCTGGCCTTTCTGCTGATAGTAGCGGCGGTGTGGCTGGTGTTTATGGACAGCGGGAGGTGAAAAACGAAAATTTCACTCTTTGGCCGGGGCGTAGCCTGACTCGCGGAGGGTGTTGGGGGCATTATAGAAGGCGGGGGAGAGGAGGAAGTCGAGGGTGACGTCCTTGTGGCCGTCGACATAGGCGCGAATTATCTGCAGGGCTATGTAGCGGAGGGCACGGCCGGGGGCCTGCGGGCTGATGGGAGCCGAGTTGGGGAGGAGGTTGAAGAGCCTGTCGTGAAGCTCGGGGTCGGTGGAGTAGAGCATTTTTCCGGAGACAATTCTGTTCCAGGCAAACTCCTCGTTGGCGGCGACGTCGCGCATCTGTTCGGGCGTGAAGCCGAGGGCGAGGGTGACGTCGGCGTCGGGGACGAGCCGTGTCTTGGCGTAGACCAGGGCGCCCTCGTAGAGCATGCGGTTGAGCAGCGTGCCGTCGGGTTCAATCACCATGTCGGGGATATCGTCGGCGGTCGACTCGTCGTAGGGGTCGGTCTCTATCTCCTGCCGTGGGCGTGCCTTGTGGGCGTCGGACGGCTTATAGGGATAGGCGGTTGCCACCATGGCCTCGGCGATGTCGTAGGGGAGTAGTTCGGGACGCTTCTGCTGGCGTATATATTGCGGCCAGTTGGCGTAGGCGGGGCTGTCCGGGCCGAGGTAGTGGTTGAGGGCTATGAGGGCCACGCTGTCGGCAAAGACGATAGACTTTGGCTTGCCCCATACAACCGTTGCGAAGCGGTAACGGGGAATTTTCAGCCCGTTGTCCCCGACGTTTCCGACGATGCCGCCGAGCGTGTGCTCAAGGCTGTCGAGGGAGGGGAAAGCCTTGTCGACCAGCGGCGAGAAGATTTTGACAGGCTGAGTGTCCGACCAGGCGAGGATGGCATTGTCGTCGGCCGTCGTGCCCAGCTCCATGACCCTGACGAGAGCGGACAGCTCCGGGGCGAGGCTGTCGCGGACGGCGGAGCGCCGGGAGGCGTCCATCTTGGGGTAAGCGTATGTCACGCGGTCGAGGCGCGCTATCTTCTGCACACGGTCCGGCGTCTTGTTGTCATCCGAGCACGAAACGAGGGTTGCCGCCGTCAGGGCGACCATCAGAAAAGAGAAAATGCGGAGGAAATTTTTAGTCATAATATGGAGAGCGCCCGGCAAACAATGGCGGGCTGCGGTTGTTTCTTTATGCAAAGGTAGCAACAGCGAGGCATAAAAGTATAGATTTATGGCATAAAATTCCATAACGGGCGAAAAAAGTACGAGATGCGCCCCTGCGCCCCGCAAATATTTTGTATTTTTGCATCAAATACGTCATTTATGCGAGTAAGTTTTCGTTTCAGCCGACTGCTGCCGCTGCTGGCAGCCATCCTGACCATTGCTGTAATGGGCGGGCAGGCATTGTATTCGGCTGAGACACCGCAGAAGCCCCGGACAGCAAAGTCCTCGAAATCCGCCAAAAAGGAGGAGCCGCACCGGTTTACCGTCATCGTCGATGCCGGACACGGAGGCCGCGACTTCGGCTGCGTGGGCAAGCGCGCCAACGAGAAGACCATCAATCTTGACGTGGCACGTCGGCTGGCGCACAAGATAGAGGACGGATGCGCGGACACCCGCGTAGTCCTCACCCGCGACGGCGACTATTTCCTCACCCTCCAGCAGCGCGCCAACATCGCCAACCGCGAAAAGGGTGACCTCTTCATCAGCATCCACGTCAATTCGGTGGCCCGAAAGAGTCCCGGGCGCACGGCCGTCCACGGCACCAGCGTCTACGCCCTCGGCGCCGACAAGGCCGAGAAGAACATGGGCGTGGCCATGCGCGAGAACGCCGTGATGGAGCTGGAGGACGACTATTCGACCGCCTACCGCGGCTTCGACCCCAACAGCACCGAGTCGTACATCATCTTCGAGTTGTCGAGCAATATGCACCTGCACCGCAGCCTAGACTTCGCAGCCCTGGCCCAGGACCGGCTTGTGAACTATGCCGGACGCGCCGACAAGGGCGTGCGCCAGGCGGGGTTCTGGGTGCTGTGGGCGACATCGATGCCCGCAGTGCTGGTCGAGCTGGATTACATCTGCAACCCCGAGGCAGAGAAATACCTTGACAGTGACGACGGGCGCGAGCAGTGTGCCGAAGCGCTCTTCCGTGCCGTCAGGGACTACCGGAACGGCAATGCCGGCAAGGCCACGGCGATGCACCGGTAGACCGTGCGACACATTATTAACGTATAAACGAAACTACACCATAGAACATGAAGAAACTTTTCAAGAAAGAATTTCTGATCGGCGCCTGCATACTCCTGGCGCTGGTAATCCTTTATTTCGGCATCGAGTTCCTCAAGGGCGCAAGTATTTTCCAGCCCTCGAACTACTATTACGCCACATACGAGAATGTCGGCGGTCTTTCCGTTTCGGCTCCCGTCACAGTCAACGGCTACAAGGTTGGCCAGGTGCGCTCTATCGAGTACCTCTATGACAACCCAGGCCATGTGCGCGTCGAGATGGCCCTTGACTCGCGTCTGCAGCTCCCCGAAGGTTCCGCCGCCATCTTCACCACCGACATGCTGGGCACCTCGTCCATCGCCATCGAGCTGGGCAAGGGCACGCAGTACTGCAAGGTCGGCAGCGAGCTGCCCTCGTCGGCCGCAAAGGGTCTGATGGACACTGCTACCGCCGACGTCATCCCGTCGGTGCTCGCGCTCATGGCAAAGGTCGACACCCTCATATCCACCACCAACGCGCTGATGGGCGACCCCGCCATCGCCGCCACCATCAAGCGCCTCGACGCCATCTCGGCTAACATGGTCACCACCACCCAGTCGCTCAACAGGGCCATGGCCTCGACTCCGGCAATCATGAAGGACGTAAAGGTCATCACCGGCAATTTCAACGAGACATCGGCCGAGCTCAACCGCTTCACGCAGACGCTCAACCGCGTTCCCCTCGACTCGCTCACTCAGCAGCTGCAGCTCACCATCGACAACATCAACAGCCTCACCCGTGACCTCAACAACCCCGACTCCACGCTGGGCAAGCTGCTCCACGACCCCGAGCTGTACAACAACCTCAGCAACACGGCCGCCTCGATGGACGCCCTGCTGCAGGACATCAAGAAGAACCCCAAGCGCTACATCAGCATCAAGCTTCTCTAAGTACACGTTGTCATGATTATAGAAAAATCAATAGAGAGCTTCGGCCGCTACTGGATGTTCGTGTGGCGTGTTTTTTCGCGTCCCGAGCGCCTGAGGGTGTACGGCAAGCGCTTTGTCGACGAGGTGGCCAAGCTGGGCATCGACTCCATCCCGCTGGTCATCGTCATCTCCATCTTCATCGGCGCCGTCATCACCATACAGATGCAGCTTAACATCACCTCGCCGCTCATCCCGGCCTATTCGGTAGGCCTGGCCACGCGCGACATCGTGCTGCTGGAGTTCTCCAACTCCATCCTCTGCCTCATCCTGGCGGGCAAGGTCGGCTCCAACATAGCATCCGAGATAGGCACCATGCGCGTCACCGAGCAGATTGACGCCCTCGAGATTATGGGCGTCAACTCGGCCTGTTACCTCGTCCTGCCCAAAATCTGCGCCTTCATCTTCTTCATGCCCGTGCTGGTGATACTGTCGATAGCGACGGCCATGGTGGGCGGATGGTTTGTGGCCGCCTTCACCGACATCATCCCCGTCTCGCGCTACGTCTACGGCCTGCAGGCCCTCTTCCAGGAGTGGTATGTGTGGTACGGCCTCATCAAGAGCCTGTTCTTCGCCTACATCATCTCGTCGGTGGCCGCCTATTGGGGTTACTACGTCAAGGGCGGTGCTCTCGAGGTTGGCAAGGCCTCTACCAATGCCGTGGTGTCGTCGTCAATCCTCATCCTGCTCTTCGACGTTATCCTCACCAAGCTGCTGCTTCAGTAATCCTCATAGAAACATGATTGAAGTAAAAGATATAACCAAGTCGTTTGACGGACGCACCGTGCTCCACGATGTGTCGGCGACATTCTATACCGGCAAGACCAACCTCATCATCGGTCAGTCGGGCTCGGGCAAGACCGTGCTCATGAAGAGCCTCGTGGGCCTGCTGCGTCCCGAGTCGGGCCAGATACTCTTTGACGGCCGCGACCTGTTGTCGATGAACGGCGACGATATAAAGGCGCTGCACCGCGAGATTGGCATGCTCTTTCAGGGCTCGGCCCTCTTCGACTCGGAGACGGTACTCGGCAACGTGATGTTCCCGATGGTGATGTTCAGCAAAATGTCCAAAGCCGAGATGTGCGACCGCGCCATGTTCTGCATCGAGCGCGTCAACCTCGCAGGCTCGGAGGACAAATACCCCGCCGAGCTCTCCGGCGGCATGCAGAAACGCGCCGCCATCGCCCGCGCCATCGCCCTCAACCCGAAATACCTGTTCTGCGACGAACCCAACTCAGGCCTCGACCCCAAGACGTCCATCCTGATTGACGAGCTGCTCAGCGACATCACGCACGAGTACGGCATCACCACCGTCATCAACACCCACGACATGAACTCGGTGCTCGGCATAGGCGAGAACATCGTCTTCATCAACAAGGGCTACCGCGAATGGGTGGGCGACAAGGAGAAAATCTTCGCCTCCACCAACCGCGCCCTCAATGACTTTGTCTTCGCCACCGACCTGTTCGAGGAGGTGCGCGAGTACATCCTGCGCAACGGCCACACCGCCGTCGGCGCCGCACGCCGCGACGTCCGCGGAAGCAGTCACCCCGAAAGCCTTGAGGTCATCGACGATAAATCGCGCCGCAAGGCCTCCGAAGAAATCTGAAATCACAAACGAGACAACATACAAATTCCCTAAACCACCTTATATCACAATTCCTGTGGACAACAACACCTACACTTACGACCAGGCCTATCAGGCCTCGCTGAAGTACTTTGACGGCGACGAGCTCGCCGCACGTGTATGGGTAAGCAAATATGCCCTCAAAGACTCTTTCGGCAACATTTTCGAGCTGACTCCCGACGACATGCACCGCCGCCTGGCACGCGAGTTCGCCCGTATCGAGAAAAAATACCCCAACCCCATGAGCGAGGACGAGATTTTCGGCCTCCTCAAGGATTTCCGTTATGTCGTGCCCCAGGGCAGCCCCATGAGCGGCATCGGTAACAACTATCAAGTCGGGTCACTCTCCAACTGCTTTGTCATCGGCCTCGACGGCCACCCCGACTCGTACGGCGGCATCCTGCGCGTCGACGAGGAGCAGGTGCAGCTGATGAAGCGCCGCGGCGGCGTGGGCCACGACCTCAGCCATCTGCGTCCCAAGGGCTTTCCCGTCAAGAACTCGGCCCTGACGTCCACCGGCCTCGTGCCCTTTATGGAGCGCTACAGCCACTCCACCCGCGAGGTCGCCCAGGACGGCCGCCGCGGAGCGCTGATGATGACCGTATCGATAAACCACCCCGACAGCGCCGATTTCATCGACGCCAAGATGGAGCAGGGTAAGGTCACGGGCGCCAACGTCAGTGTGCGCATCGATGACGAGTTCATGCGCTGCGCCACCGAGGGCCGCGACTACCGTCAGACCTTCCCCGTACACTCCGACAATCCTCTTGTCAGCAAGGACATCGACGCAAAGGCGCTGTGGGAGAAGATTATCCACAACGCATGGAAATCGGCCGAACCCGGCGTGCTTTTCTGGGACACCATCACCCGCGAGAGCGTGCCCGACTGCTATGCCGACCTGGGCTTTGAGACCATCTCCACCAACCCATGCGGCGAAATTCCTCTCTGCCCCTACGACAGCTGCCGCCTCATCGCCATCAACCTCTTCAGCTACGTCAAGAACCCCTTCACCGACAAGGCCGAGTTTGACACCGAGCTGTTCAGGAGCCATGTTGCAAAGGCCCAGCGTCTGATGGATGACATCATCGACCTGGAGATGGAGAAAATCGAGATCATCCTCGACAAAATCAAGAACGACCCCGAGACAATGGAGGTCAAGGGTCCCGAGATGCACCTCTGGGAAAAAATCCGCAACAAGACCCTCAAGGGCCGCCGCACCGGTCTCGGCACCACCGCCGAGGGCGATATGCTGGCTGCCATAGGTCTGCGCTACGGTACCCCCGAAGCCACTCAGTTCAGCGTCAACGTACACAAGACGCTCGCCCTGGCCGCCTACGGCTCGTCGGTGAACATGGCCGCCGAACGCGGAGCTTTCGAGGTCTTCGACGCAGAGCGCGAGAGCAAAAATCCGTACATCAACCGTCTCGGCGAGGCTGACCCGAAACTCCTTGAGGACATGCGCAAGCACGGCCGCCGCAACATCGCCTGCCTCACCATCGCGCCCACCGGCACAACCAGCCTGCTCACCCGCACCACAAGCGGCATCGAGCCGGTCTTCCTGCCCGTATACAAGCGCCGCCGTAAGGTCAACCCCAGCGACAAGGATGTCCGCGTGGATATTGTGGACGAAAACGGCGACTCGTTCGAGGAGTACATCGTCTACCATCCCAAGTTCGTAGACTGGATGCGCATCAAGGGCCATGAAGTGCGCCAGGACTATACCGAGGAGGAGCTCAGCCGCCTCGTCGCCGAGAGTCCGTACCACCTCGCCACTGCCGCCGACATCGACTGGCTGGAAAAGGTGCGCATGCAGGGCGCCATTCAGAAATGGGTCGACCACTCTATCTCCGTCACCATCAATCTGCCCGAGAATGTCAGCGAGTCGCTTGTCAACGACCTCTACGTCGAGGCATGGCGCTGCGGCTGCAAGGGCTGTACCGTTTACCGCGAGGGCTCGCGCACGGGTGTGCTGGTGGCTCTGGAGAAAAAGGAGGAGAAGAACGAAAATGCGGCTTCTCCCGACGAGCTCATCGCTCAGTCGGAGCATCCCCACAAGCGTCCCGCCGAGCTGGAGTGCGACGTCGTGCGCTTCCAGAACAACAAGGAGAAATGGATTGCCTTCGTCGGCCTGGCTGACGGCCGTCCCTACGAGATTTTCACCGGTCTCGCCGATGACGAGGACGGTATCTTCTGTCCCAAGAGCGTCACCAAGGGCAAGATTGTCAAGACTGTCGACGCCGCCGGAAACAAGCGCTACGATTTTGAATTCATCAACAAGCGCGGCTACCGCACCGTCATCCCCGGCCTGAGCGACAAGTTTAACCCCGAGTACTGGAATTATGCCAAGCTCATCAGCGGCGTGCTGCGCTACGGCATGCCTATCGACCAGGTCATCAAGCTCGTCAACGGCCTTGAGCTGGACTCGCAGTCCATCAACACATGGAAGATGGGCGTCGAGCGTGCCCTCAAGAAATACATGCCCAACGGCGCCAAGGCCAGCGGCCAGCGCTGCCCCAACTGCGGCGGCGAGACGCTGATATATCAGGAGGGCTGCCTTATCTGCACCTCCTGCGGCACCTCCAAGTGCGGCTGAAATTTCGTTTTCGAATGCTGAAAATGCAGGGACATCGCTTTGCGATGTTAAGTCTGCCCGAATAGTCGACGGATTAATCCCATGTAGGGACATCGCTTTGCGATGTTTAGCCTGCAAAAACGACCGGCAGGTTCAACGTGCCAAAGGCACGTCCCTACAATTCAGGCAATTTCGTAATAATCATTATTTAATCCTATGGCGCTGATAGACTATAAGAATGTCGAGATACTTCGACGCGATTACCTTGTACTGAAAGACGTATCCTTTCAGGTGGGCGAGGGCGAACTCGTCTACATCGTCGGCAAGGTCGGCTCGGGAAAGTCGTCGCTGCTGAAGACTATGTATGCCGATGTCCCCGTTGCCTCCGGTGAGGCCGAGGTGCTCGGCCATGACCTCATGAACCTGAAACGCCGCCAGGTGCCAGCGCTGCGCCGCCGTATCGGTGTCGTTTTCCAGGATTTCCAGCTGCTCACCGACCGCTCGGTGGAGGACAACCTCGATTTCGTACTCCGAGCCACCGGCATGAACAGCCGCGAGGAGCGTGCCGACCGCATCCGTGCCGTCCTCGACACCGTGGACATGACCAACAAGGCCTACAAGATGCCGCACGAGCTGTCCGGCGGCGAGCAGCAGCGTGTGGTCATTGCCCGCGCCATGCTCAACACCCCCTCGCTCATTCTCGCCGACGAGCCCACCGGCAATCTCGACCCCGAGACCGGCGAGAGCATCTTCGCCCTCCTGAACAGCATCGCGACCGAAGGCACCTCGGTACTCATCGCCACCCACAACCACAGCCTCATCGACCGCTACCCCGGCCGCGTCCTCCTCGTCGAAGACCACCTCCTCTCCGAACTCCCCTGATAATCAATAATCCGGTAAGGAAGAAAAATTTCGTTACAAATCAGTGATTATTAATCATCTCTTTTTCTATTTCAGATTATTTAGCTATTTTTGCGTTTTGAAAGGCAGAGCCTTTTCGTGACATTTCGGATAAAATAAGAAGCGTTATGCTTATCTTGTAAACTGAAAACGTAGGAAATTTTCAAATGATGCAAGAGATAGCGTAGTGTTTCTCACGCGTATAGCGTGGGCACTATTGTTACATCTGCATCAAAGGTTTCCTACGACCATCAGTTTAGACGTGGCATAGTTGGCTCGCGCTTTCTATGTTATATATGTATCTGAGAGCCAGAGATACACAAAACGCACAATTATGAAAAGACTATTGTTTTTTGTTGCAATTCTTGTTGCCCTGGATGGTTTGGGACGAGACTCTGAACAGTCATCTCTCGAATTTTTGCCTTGGGCAACCCGGATGGATTTGGGGTCCTGCGAACGGGACGGAGAACTTGTCTCTGCCAAACCGGTAGCTTCTTCCGCCAGAGCGTCCCTGATTTATGATTTATCCGGGGCGCCGGGAGGAGGAACTGACAAGTCCGCCGCATCCCTTAATTCCACTGAAAGTTTGAGCTTGTCGGCCTGCGGAGATTTAAGGGAAGGAATCAGACATGGAATTCCGACTGATTCTTTTATGGCGATAATAAGCTTTAATAAGCTAAGCTATGCGTTATATAAATCTTCAGACGGGACAGTCTTGACGGCGATATTGCGTGGCTGGGTGGATAGCTACGATTATTACCCGACTGTTGAAGTTCCCGATGAAGTGACTTTTGAAGGTGAAAAGTACCCGGTCAGAGCCATTCAGAATGGTGCTTTCATTAATGGATGGGGAATAACCGGACTGTCATTGGGCAAGAACATCCGGATAATCGGAAACAGTGCTTTTCAGGATTGTAAAATTACTGAGCTCACCTTCCCCGCCAGTGTAGAAACAATCGGAGAGTTTAGTTTTGTGTCTAACCCTTTAAACAGCATTATATTTGATAATCCTGCAGCTGTCGGTCCCTCTCTTTTTATCGGTGCCGGGGCCTTTGACTTCAGTTGTGGCATTATGCGTTCGCTTGAACTGCCGGCAAGAGTATCGGGCGGCAGCGGGTCTTTCGTCGCTTCATATAAAAACTTCATAGCACATAGCAAAAATCTCG